>JBASRM010000105.1:0-10106 GCA_049273835.1 Blastocatellia bacterium
CCCATCGGCACAGAGGGCGGCAGAGCCGCTGCGAGAGCGCGCTGTTCTGCCCGAGGGCAAAGCCCATCGGCACAGAGGGCGGCAGAGCCGCCGCGAGAGCGCGCTGTTCATAGCCGTGCCGTTCATACCGAAGTAAAGCCCATCGGCACAGAGGGCGGCAGAGCCGCTTGAGAGCGCGCTGTTCTGCCCGAGGGCAAAGCCCATCGGCACAGAGGGCGGCAGAGCCGCTGCGAGAGCGCGCTGTTCTGCCCGAGGGCAAAGCCCATCGGTAACAGCAGGTCGGCACCGCGAGTCCCACTTGAATCAAACCCAAGCTGAAGCGTTTCAAACTTGTTCTCAAACTTGTTCTCTTGACTAAAAATTCAAAAGCGATAGAATCTGCCCACCTTCCTGATACCACAATCAATCCCGCGCATTTATCGCGGGCACGTTCCATTGTGGCTTGTTCTCTTGACTAAAAATTCAAAAGCGATAGAATCTGCCCACCTTCCTGATAGCACAATCAATCCCAGGCATTTATCGCGGGCACGTTCCATTGTGGCCCTATAGTGCTTCCCCATGTCTTCACAACCGGATAACTCTCTTCGTGATTGGATCGCGCTGAGCTTTGTAATTGGCGTAGGCTCGCGGACCGCGGCTACGCTGATCGACAAATTTGGAACGCCTACCGCCGTGCTCACAGCCAGTTCGTTTGCCCTCGAATCAGCAGGCTTGAGGCGAGAGACCATCGACGCCATCAAGACGAACGAACCGCGCGAGAAGGCCGCTCGCGAGCTCGATGAGCTGGCCCGTCTCGGCGGAGTAGCTTTAACGCTGGCCAGTGACCGGTACCCGACGCTGCTTCGTGAAACCTACGATCCTCCAATCGTGATCTATTGCATCGGGGTCATCGAAGCCGCCTTTTCTCAGCCAGCGATAGCGGTTGTTGGTTCGCGGCGATGCTCCAGCTACGGCCGCAATGTCGCTGAGAAGCTGTCTCGGGAGCTTGGCGAGCGCGGAGTCACCATAGTGTCCGGACTCGCTCGGGGAATCGATTCGGCCGCTCATCGAGGAGCGCTCGAGGGTGGAGGGCTTACGGTGGGTGTGATGGGTACCGGACTTGACGCGGTCTATCCAAAGGAGAACCGCAAACTTGCCTCGCGGATCGCCGCGCAGGGGGCGCTGATCACCGAGTTCCCGCTTGCCACGCCGCCGGTCTCTCAAAACTTCCCGTTTCGCAATCGCGTGATCAGCGGCCTGACCCTGGGAGTGCTGGTCGTCGAAGGCGCGGAACGAAGCGGCTCGCTCATCACTGCCCGGCTTGCGTACGAGCAGGGAAGGGACGTGTTCGCGGTTCCGGGAAATATCACTTCAGCGAAGAGCTTCGGCCCGAACTACTTGATCAAAGACGGCGCTAAGCTCGTTCACACCTGGCGAGACGTGATTGAAGAACTGCCAACCGATGTGAAGGCCCAAATCCTGTCCGCCGAGCGCGGCGAAAGCCGCATCGCGCAGTTGAAAGTTGAGGAAGTTGCCATGTCGGCGTCTGAGCGCGCCGTGCTCAAGATGCTTAACACCGACGATCCGGTTCACATCGATCAGCTGATCTCAAAGGCGGGTCTGGGTTCCGGCGAGCTGATGAGCGCGCTGTTGAAACTCGAGATGCTCGATCGGATACGGCAGCTTCCGGGAAAGAGCTTCGTTAGGAGGATGTAGCGCGGACGGCGAATGATGGATGAAACCCAGATCAAATGATTGCGATCCCAGGAACAAGTATATGAAGTCCACTCCGCGTGGTATGATCCCGAATAATCACAGAGATTGTGTAGTCGGAGATCGAAGGAGAAGTCACAAATGTCAGTTCAATTTCGGAAGCACTACTTCAACGTTCACGACTACTACAGAATGGCTGAGTCCGGCGTCCTTTCGCAAGACCAACGGGTTGAGCTCATCGAAGGAGAAATCATTGAGATGAGCCCAATTGGCAGCAGCCACGGCGGAACAGTCAACCGTTCGAGCGCCTTTCTTAATGGCAAAGTTGGTGGAATCGCGATTGTTAGCGTGCAGAATCCTGTTCGACTTGATGATTTCTCGGAGCCGCAGCCTGACATCGCATTGCTGAGGCCGCGCAAGGATTTTTACTCAGAGACCCATCCAACTCCGCCGGACGTCTTGGTGATAATAGAAGTTGCAGACACCTCCGTCGAATACGATCGCGCCATTAAGCTGCCTCTGTATGCACGCGCAGGCATACCGGAAGTCTGGTTGGTGGTACTACCCAAAGAAGTCATCGAGATTCATTCTCAACCAACAAACGATAACTACCAAAAAGTCCAACGGCTGAAGCGTGGCAAGACTCTGGTATCGCCTACAATCCCCAGCCTATCGTGCAAAGTTGAAGACCTGCTCGGATGATTGCTGGGCTGGCGAAGTTTGACCGCCGGTCACCAAACAGACAGGGTTCAGTACGATCTCACACAGAGAAGACTCAATCGAATGGGCGAGACAGAATACGGGCTCGCGTTGGACCCCCCATGCTTGACAGCTCAAAACTGGGAACTGTACAGTCGAAGTTTTGAGGCAGCGATAGAAAGCTATCTGAGGGAGCCGGCTTCATCTCAAGGCCGGACAAAAGATCATGTCAAAAGCACTGGTTGTTGTTGAATCCCCTTCTAAGGCCAAGACGATCAATAAATACCTGGGTTCCGGGTACAAGGTAGTGGCCTCGGTGGGTCATATCAAAGACCTTCCAAAGAAGGGCATCGGCATCGACTTCGAGAATAACTTCGAGCCTACATACGAGGTCATCCCCGGCAAAGAAAAGGTGATTCGTGAGCTGAAGTCGGCAGCAAAAGACGTCGATACGATTTACGTCGCGACAGACCCTGACCGCGAAGGCGAAGCCATCGGCTGGCACATCAAGGAAGAACTTGAAGGCCGCGGCAAGAGTCGAAAAACCGTCCGCAGGGTTATGTTCAACGAGATAACCAAAAGCGCGATTCAAGAGTCCTTTAAGCACCCTCTGGACATCGATGAAAACCTTGTAAATGCTCAGCAGGCCCGACGGCTGCTCGACCGAATAGTCGGCTACCAGGTCAGTCCGCTGCTGTGGGACAAGGTGCGGCGCGGGCTCTCGGCCGGCCGGGTCCAATCGGTCGCCCTTAGATTGGTCGTTGAGCGCGAACGCGAGATCCAGGCTTTCACCTCAACCGAGTATTGGACCATCGCCGCAAATCTGGCGGCTAAGCTGCCGCCGGCGTTTGACGCGCGCCTTCTGAAGATCGACGACAAGTCGGTCAAGATCTCCGACTTCGGCGAAGAGCCGAAGGCGACCGAGATTCATATTAAGGAAGAGAGCCACGCGAGGGAATTGCTCGCCGATCTGGAGCAACAGCAATTCATCGTTTCATCGGTTGCGACAAAAGAAAAGAAGCGCAATCCCGTTCCGCCGTTTATCACCTCGAAGCTCCAGCAGGAGGCTTCGCGAAAGCTGCGGTTTCCTGTAAAGAAAACAATGCAGCTCGCGCAACGTCTTTATGAAGGCATTGAGATTGGAGATGAAGGACTGGTGGGTTTGATCACCTACATGCGAACCGACTCGACGCGAGTGGCCGATTCCGCCCTCGGCGAAGTTCGCGATCTCATCACGACTCAGTTTGGCCCGGAATACCTGCCTGAAAAAGCCGTCTTCTACCGTTCGAAGAAAGGCGCGCAGGACGCGCACGAAGCGATTCGCCCGACTTCCGCGGTGCGCACGCCGGATTCGCTCTCGTCGTTTCTGGGAAAGGATGAACTGGCACTCTACAAACTGATCTGGCAGAGGTTTGTGGCCTCTCAGATGATGCCGGCATTGCTCGATCAAACGACGATCGACATCAGCGCCGGCCCTCGTTACCTTTTCCGCGCGACCGGCTCGGTCATAAAGTTCAACGGCTTTCTTGCTGTGTACGAAGAGGGCAAGGACGAAAAGGACGAGGAGGACGACGAGCAGAGTCGCAAGCTGCCGCTGGTTGAAGAGGGCGAGCGGCTGGCGCTCAACGCGTTGACCGATGAGCAACACTTCACCGAGCCTCCTCCTCGCTACACCGAAGCTACTCTGGTAAAAGCCCTCGAAGAAAAAGGGATCGGCAGGCCTTCAACGTACGCTGCGATAATGACCGTGATTCAAGACCGCGAATACGCGCAGCGGAAGGAGGGACGCTTTTATCCAACCGAGCTGGGGATGATCGTCAACGATCTGCTTGTCGAGAGCTTCGACGATTTGTTCAACGTTCAGTACACCGCTCACATGGAAGAGGAGCTGGATGAAATCGAGGACGGCAAGATGTTGTGGACCGACACGCTTGCCGAGTTTTACGAGAAGTTCACCAAGGATCTCGAAACCGCCAAGCATCATATGCGTGATGTGAAGCGCCAGGAAATCATCACCGACGAGCTATGTGAGAATTGCGGCTCTCCGATGGCTAAGAAGTTCGGGCGCTACGGTGAGTTTCTTGCGTGCACCAACTATCCGGAATGCAAAACGACTCGCGATATTCCAAAGGCCCACGACGAAGCAGGTGAAGAAGCTCACGCCGAAGCGGCCGAGGAGACTTGCGAGAATTGCGGCCGGCCGATGGCTATGAAGCGCGGGCGCTTCGGACAATTCCTCGCTTGCACCGGCTATCCGGAATGCAAGACTACGCGGAAGATTCAAAAGGGAGGCAAGTTCGCCGCGCCCGATGTGCTGCTCGAAGAGCTATGCCCTAAATGCGGCCAGCAACTCGTGCTCAAGGAAGGGCGTTACGGTCCTTTCACCGCCTGCTCGAACTATCCGAAGTGCAAATACATCAAGCAGGAAACAACCGGTGTGGGTTGCCCTGAGTGCGGCGTTGGCGAACTGGTGGTCAAGAAGAGCAAGCGAGGCGCCTTTTACGGCTGCTCCACATATCCGAAATGCAAGTTTACTCTGTGGGATAAACCAATCGCTCAGACCTGTCCGGAGTGCGGCGCCCGGTTTCTTGTCGAAAAGATAAAAAAGGATGGCTCGCGCGAGCTTCAGTGCCGCGCCGAGGGCTGCAAATACAAAGAGGCTCTGCCCGACGTAGCGACCAGCGACCCCGAGAAAGAGACTCTTGTCCCGGCATAGTCCGCAATAACCCCCGCTCAACCCAAACCCTGCGGCGAGCACATATGGAAGCAGGGCTGTGTCTGATCTCATTGACAAACCACACATTACGAACTAGAACCGATGTCTGGGTAACGCGAAACAAAAGTCGGTGATGAAGAGCGCATGGTAAAAAAGCGCATCACGATCATATTCCTTCTCGCGATGACCGCTGTCGCGCTTTACTTTTGTTATTTGCTGTTTCAGCCGTTTCTGAAACCGTTGCTCTCGGCGATCGTAATCGCGGTCATCTTCTTTCCAGTTCACGTTAAGATTCAGCGGCTCGTGCACAGCCCGAGCCTGGCTGCCCTTCTGACAACTACGATCGTCATTCTTCTGATCATTGTTCCCGCGATCGCCATAGTCCTGGCAATCAAGGAAGAGGTCGCGCACCTGTACGCTCTAATCGACCAGAAGACTACTGAGAGCGGCGGGTTGAGCCCTTTTGTCAGCCAACTTATCGAGCGGCCGATGCAATGGATCGGGCGCTTCGTCGATCTATCGCAGTTCGACCTGCGCGCATCGCTCCTTGGCCGGCTGCGAGAACTGAGCGCGTTCATCGTTGCGGAAGGATGGATGATCGTCGGTGGCTTGACCTCGTTTTTACTGAACGCTGCAATTACTCTGTTCACGCTCTTCTTTCTTTTTCGTGAGGGCAGAACCATGCGGCGGCGAGTCGCAGCACTCGTGCCGCTCAGCAGCGATCAGATCGAGAAACTTTTCGGCGGGATCGAGAACACAATCATTGGGACGGTTTATGGAGGCCTGGCAGTGGCGGCAGTTCAAGGCGCGCTTACCGGATTGGCGCTCTGGGCATTCGGGATTCCCTCGCCGGTGTTGTGGGGAGTTCTTGCCTCTTTCTTTGCGTTGCTCCCGGTGGTCGGCACTGCGGCGGTGTGGGCTCCGGCTGCGATTTATCTTCTTGCGATCGGGAGTTGGGTCAAGGCGCTGATTCTGGTTGCCTGGGGTGTATTGGTTGTTGGCACGGTAGACAATTTGCTGAGGCCCTACCTGATCAGCGGACGCGTGCAGATGCACACATTGCTGATCTTCTTCGCGGTGTTCGGCGGCGTGAGCGTATTCGGGTTTCTCGGCCTGTTCATAGGACCTGTCATCCTGGCAGTTACGATCACACTGTTGAGTATGTTGAGGGATGAAAGCCGCGCTCTGAATTGGCGCGAAGAGAGCCCTGTGGGAGCGGACGCGATTGAAGCGAAACAGCTTGAATGAAGCGGCATGAATGTGAGGGGCTCGCGAACGCAAGACGCTCAGGCAAAAACATTTGGATGGCGCGGAGAATCGAGCCATAGATCCGAGAGTGGCTTCTTCGATGGGTCTTGACAGACTCGAAACATGCGATAAGGTTAAGGGTCCCCTGCAGGCGGTGGTCGGGAAGTAATCGAGGACGGCGACAGCGCCCGTCAAGCACTAAGGGCTTTGATTCTGTAGCGCCCCCGAATAAAATCGCACGATATCGCGTCTCTCGATTGATCTTGTTTTAGGAGATGTAATGAAGAGTCTCACCCTAAAGGTTTCGCTCGTCGTTTTGATGTTTGTTCTGCTGTCACTTGTGGGGACGTTGCCAACTCGATCAGACAGCGGAAAGAGTCAGTTCGGGCGACACGCCGAGGATCGTATTCGCGAGCGCCAGCCGGGGTTGAAGCCACTCTCTTACCGAAGCCCGGGCGCAAAACATAAGTTGATGCTGCCTGGTGATGACTCGGACTTTGAGACGCGCTTATTTACGCGCGCGACGCACAAACTCAAAAGGTATGGAACGTATTCTATCGTTGAAGTTAGTGATGACGAGCTTGTAGCACTTGATGGGGCCACGCTCGAACGCGCCCAACTCCGAGACGATTTGAATCTGGTAATGCTCAAGCGGGGCCAAATCGACACGACAGGACCCGAGCCGACAGTCGACAAGGAGCTTCGCCAGCCCGAGAGTCAGGGTCTCGCGCTTCACCTGGTTCAGTTATTTGGCCCGCCGACGCCTGAGTCGCTGCGAGCGCTAACCGCGACCGGCGCAAAAGTCGTGGGCTATGTTCCGAACAACGCCTATCTTTTATGGACGACCCGATCCGAGCGAGGCCGGCTCCGTGCGCTTCGCGGGTCGAATATCGTGCAGTGGGATGGACCCTATCATCCGGCGTTCAAGCTCGACCCACGGATCAATCTCAAGTCTCCCGAACAGATCGACGCATCAATAGCGGTTCTCGATACCGCTTCGGCGAGCGAGACAACAGCACGGATCAAGTCCGTTGCCCGAAAGACAATGATTCCCGAGTTCAAGGTGTCAGGGGTGATACACCTTACCGTGCTGATCGACTCAATCAGCCTTAAGGATCTCGCATTGTTTCCGGACGTGCTCGCCATCGAGCGAGTTGGTAAGATCCGATTGCTCGACGAGCGTCAAGATCAGATCGTCGCAGGCGCGATCGCGCAGCAATCAGTCAACAACCTGACGGTGAGCAAGCCGGCGGCGCCCGGCTACCTTTCCTTTCTGCAATCCGCGGGCATTTCGACCGATTTCGATTTCACGGTGGACGTCGCCGATACCGGTTTCGATCAGGGCTCCGATGACCCCGCGAGAATGCATCCGGATTTCTTCAACGCCGCGGGAGTTTCGCGACTGGCTTACCTGCATGACTTCACTCGCGACTCGCATCCAAGCAACCCCTCGATTCTTCCCGCACATGACTCGATTGGACACGGCACTCTTACGGCCTCGATAGTCGGCGGCTTCAACAACAAGAGCGGTGACGCCTTCAGAGACTTTTTGGGGTTTCAGTATGGTTTGGGCGTCGCCCCGTTCGCTCGAATCGGCATCTCCAAGATCTTCACGGACGATGGTTCCTTTGACGCGTCGTTGGCTTACATCCGTGATGGATATCGAATTGGCGCTCGAGTCTCAAGCAACAGTTGGGGAGTCGGCTGCGACGTCGGGGAGTGCAATCGGTACGACGTCTACGCGAGGGCTTTTGATAGTTTTGTCAGGGACGCTGATTCGGAGTTTCCTCTCAATCAGGAAATGACGATTGTTTTCGCGGCGGGGAACGACGGGGACATTACAAATGACGGAGTGGGCGCGAACTCCATCAACTCGCCGGGTACGGCTAAGAACGTTATTACAGCCGGCGCGACCAAAAACTTTCACGCCACCGATTCAAATGGCAACTCGCTTAAAGACAGTTGCAACTGGCCCGGAAGCTTTGCGGACAACGCGCTGGATATTCTGTCGATTTCCTCAGGCGGGTTTGTTCGGGATGGCCGGACAAAACCGGACATTGTCGCTCCCGGGTCGCATATCGTGGGCGCTGCCACCCAGGACTCCGGTTCGACCGGAATCTGTGGTCTTGGTCGAGATGCTTCGTTCTTTCCGCAAGGTCAGCAGCTGTACACGTGGGCAACTGGCACGAGTTTCGCCACTCCCGCGGTGGCAGGGGGCGCCGCCCTCGCATTTCAGTGGCTCAAGGCAGCTCGCGGATTCGACCCGAGTCCGGCGCTTGTGAAGGCGCTGCTGCTGAACTCGGCGAGCTACATTACCGGCGAGCTGGCTAATGACAACCTTCCAGGTATTCGTCAGGGGTGGGGATTGATGAACCTTGAACGCGCGTTTGATCAAACGGAAAGAATAATCTATGACCAGGATCAATCGCGAACGTTCACCGAGAGTGGCGGCGCGCCGTTTGAAACGACTGCGGTGATCAGTGACTTGTCCAAGGAACTGCGCGTAATGCTCACCTGGACAGATCCGCCAGGCAACATCGCCACGAATGCGCCGTATGTCAATCAGCTCAATCTCGAAGTCATCGCCGGAGGAGTTGTTTATAACGGGAACCATTTCTCAGGACAGTATTCAACTCCGGGCGGGCAAAAGGACTTTCTCAACAATGTGCAAGGCGTTCGGCTTCCCCCGGGGACCAAGGGCCCATTCGTAGTTCGTGTGAGACCTGAGATCATCGCGGGCGACGGGGTTCCCGGCAATTCGTCGCCGCTGGATCAAGACTTCGCACTGGTGGTGCTCAATGCTCGCGAGACCCCGCTTCCGGTGCTTACGGTTGAACAGGCGGGAGACGTATCGGCCGGCATCACTGTTCACAATGCCGATGGAAAAATCGATGCTTCATTGATTCCGGGTGAGGTGGCGAAAATTACAGTGACGATAAAGAACGAATCTCACACTACAACCGCTAGTATTCAAGACAGCGGCCTATTCCTCCTGGTTGGAACTCAAGGGAACGGCCAGTTTGGAGCTTCGTCGTTTCCAACGATCGGGCCCGGCCAAACCGGTGCGAACGGATCACCGTTTGAGATCAGTATTCCTTCGCAGTTGCGTTGCGGATCAGTAGCCAATCTTGAAGTGCGTCTTGAAACTAACTCCGGTAGCTTTAAGCTGCCTGTCCGCGTACAGGTCGGGCGGCCGACTCAGCCAGGCGGGCCCGAGGAAACGCTGCTGTTTGATGATGTGGACAACAGGCTGGTGAAGTGGAAGATGAAAGCTGGATTCGGACCCATCAGTGGGCCGGCAAATAGTGGCTCGATGTCCTTCCATACTCAGGACCCCGACAAGGAAAAGAACAACAGCCAACTTTCTCAGTTGTTCACAAAGAAGGGACTCAATCTCCCGGACAACGCCGGTCAGATCCGGCTGTCATTCTTCCACATCTTTAACTTTGAACCTGGTTACGATGGGGGTGTGGTTGAGTTATCGACTGATGAAGGCGGGACGTGGCAAGACCTCGGACCGATGATGCTGACCGGCGGGTATGACGGGAAGGTCACCGCGGTTTCGAACAATCCGCTTGGCTCCCGGTTCGCATTTACCGCGCACGGGAAACCCGGAGTGTTCAACCAGGTGGTCGTCGACCTGAGCAACTTCGCCGGCAAGCGCATTAAGCTTCGCTTCCTTGGCGGTTTCGATGAGGCAGCCGGCGTGAGTGACGGTTACACCGGGTGGTTTATCGATGATATTCGGATT
>JBASRM010000112.1:0-2702 GCA_049273835.1 Blastocatellia bacterium
GCTTGATTATCTGCTGAACTCCCTGTCGCCGCAGGACGTGGAAGTACTGCGCCGCCGTCGAAGGATTCACAATCTGCATGTTTCCTTCCGCACACAACTGGAGGAAACGCTCGAACCTCGCGCTCGAATGTTCGGAGCCTTGACCCTCGTAGCCGTGCGGTAACAGCAGCCCGATGCGGGTCTTCTGGTTCCACTTATCCTCACCCGATGCGATGAACTGGTCGACGATCACCTGGGCCGCGTTGATGAAGTCGCCGAATTGGGCCTCCCACAATACGAGCGCCGAAGGTGCCGCTACGCTGTAGCCGTATTCGAATCCGAGCGCGCCGGCTTCCGACAACGGACTGTCATAGATCTCATACTTCGCGCCATCTGTAAGCTTTGCGAGCGGCGCCCATTCGTCGCCCGTCTGAGTATCGGTGAACGCGGCGTGACGATGACTGAACGTCCCTCGAACCGTGTCCTGGCCCGAAAGACGCACCGCCGTTCCCGCTATCAAAAGCGAGCCGAACGCCAGGGCTTCAGCCATGCCCCAATCGACAGGTGATCCGCCTTCCACCATTTTCGCTCGCCGCGCGAGCAAGCCAACAATCTTTGGATTCAAATTGAATCCGCCAGGCACGGTGGTGATTGCGTGGGCGATCGCGCGAAGCTTCTCTTGATCGATTCCGGTTTCGGTCACCTCGACGGTTTCAGGTTCGGGAGTTTGCTCGGGAAGCGTGACTTGAGCGCCTTGCTTCGCAACGATCGCCTTCGCGCCGAGTTGTGCGTTCTCATACCGTCGATTTCGCTCATCCATGAGAGTGGCGACTTCTTCTTCGGTAATCACTCCTTTGGCGATGAGTTTCTTCGCGTAAAGAGCTCGGACCCCCGGATGTTGGCGAATTCGCTGGTACATCACCGGCTGGGTATAAGTCGGCTCGTCGCCTTCGTTATGACCGAGCCGGCGATATCCGATCACATCTATCACAACATCCTTCTGAAATTGCTGGCGGTAGTCGAGAGCGATCTGAAGGACGTTGTAAGCTGCTTCGACGCCGTCGCTGTTCACATGAAAAATCGGGGCCTGAATCATCTTCGCGATATCCGTACTGTAGGTCGACGAACGTCCCTCTTCGGGCGGCGTGGTAAAGCCTAGCTGGTTGTTGGTGACGATGTGAATCGTGCCGCCGGTTTTGTAGCCGGGCAACAGCGAGAGGTTGAGCGTCTCCGCTACAATGCCTTCGCCGGCGAACGCTGCATCGCCGTGAAGCAAAACCGCCAGGGAGCTCGAACGCTCCCCTTTCGCGTCTTGTCGCGCGCGAACAATCCCTTCGACGACCGGATCGACGAATTCGAGATGACTGGGATTCGGGACGACCGAGAGTGCGACGTCGTGGCCGTCGGCGGTTTCGCGAACACCGCTCGCGCCCTGGTGGTATTTAACGTCACCGTGATCGTGAGGGAAGTTAGGATGGATCGAGCCTTCGAAGCTGGCAAAAATGCGTTCGCAAAACTTGCCGATCACGTTTGCGATGACGTTCAGACGGCCGCGGTGAGCCATGCCGATCGTGATGTCATCGGTCCCGCGTCGAGGCGCGCTCTCGATCAACTGGTCTAGAAGAGCGATGACCGTTTCGTTACCTTCAATCGAGAATCGTTTTTGGCCAAGATACTTTGTTCCGAGGAATCGCTCGAACAGCTCGGCGGAGATCAGCTTCCAAAGAATTTGCTTTTTGACTTCAATCGGAATAGGCGGCGGTTCATTTTCGACGCGAGCCCGAATCCATTCTTTCTCCTCCGGGCTTTGAATATTGCGGTATTCGATGCCGACCCTTCCGCAGTAGTAGTCGTGAAGATGATCGACGATCTCTCGAAGTGACGCCGTCTCTTTCCCTCCTACGCCGCGGGTGTTGAACTGGCGATCGAGGTCCCAAATAGTTAGATCGTAGCTCGCAATATCAAGCTCGGGATGATACTGGACTTTCTTCCAGCCCAGCGGATCGAGATCGGCGATCAAATGGCCTCGAACCCGATAAGCGTTGATCAACTCGAACACGCTAGATTGCTTGCGGATCTCGTCGCGGTGGTGTTCTTCGCCCAATATCGCCGGGTTAACATCGATCGCCCAGTGATAAGGCCTGTAGCGCATCCCAAGATCAGCGAAAATCTGATCGTAGAAGTCATGCTGGCCGCGCAGCAGCTCATCGATCAGCGCCAGGAAAGCTCCCGACTCGGCGCCCTGAACAATGCGATGATCGTAGGTGCTGGTTATGGTCATCACCTTGCTGATGCCGATGCGGGCGAGTCCTTCCGGCGACATCGCCTGGTATTCGGGAGGATACCCGATCGCACCGGTTGCTATGATTGCACCCTGACCTGCCATCAAACGGGGGTTCGAGGCGGTGGTGCCGATCGTCCCTGGATTGGTTAAGGTGATAGTGGTGCCTTGAAAGTCAGCGACCTGGAGCTTACCCGCTCGAGCTCGCTTAACGACATCATCGTAGGCGTCGAGCAGTTGTGAAAACGTAAGTTTGTCCGCGCCTGGGATGTTTGGGACAAGCAATGTGCGGGTGCCGTCCTTCTTGGTGACATCGACCGCAACTCCAAGATTGACGCGCGGGCGACGCACACGGTAAGCAGTTCGTTCGACTTCTTCAAACGCGTCATTGAGTTGGGGGAAGCGTTCCAGCGCTTTTAGGATCGCGCGAGCGACCACGTGT
>JBASRM010000123.1:0-6586 GCA_049273835.1 Blastocatellia bacterium
TGGACGGTTTAGTTCCTCCGCGGCTCACCATCGCGGGAGGCGGTCCTCATCCGGCGCAGATCCTCGGCCATGGTTCTTGCCTTGGGTATCTCTGTTATCGCCCGCTGCATCTGGAGATCGTTCTCCAATAGCACTTGATAAGCAGTCTCGACACCGTATGCCGCGGTAATTACTTCGTAGCGGATCTGTCTCTTCACGTAATCGGCTTCATTGTCTGCGCGAGCGTCGTCAATTTTGAACTCTTTGTGGGCGCGCAGAAAGATCTTGAAGGCGCCGAGGATCTTGTCGGTTATTTGGTACTCATTGGCGCCAAGCTGGTGACGATGATCTGCTTGCCTGTCTAGCTTGAATTCATTGCAGCCCTGAATCTGCCCGGCGACCAATTGGTGAGCAAACTCGAAGACCGGGTCGAACCAAATGCGTTGAAGCTCCAGATCGCGCGGCGATATCCTCACCTTCACTTCGACGTCGGGATCGATTCCGCCGCCGCCATAAACCGAGCGGCCGGAGTCCGTCTTCTTCTCTTCCGTGTGCGTCCCATTCTTGTCGCCGCGCTTCAGGTTGTAATCATAGAATGAGCGTCCGCTGTAGTCTCGCTGAATCAGCCGCCCGCTCGGCGTGTAGTAGTGACCGGTCGTCAACACCAGCGCTGATCCGTCCGACAGCGGGAACGGGCTCTGAACCAGTCCTTTGCCGAAGCTGTTCTCACCCACCAGGCGCGCGCGATCATGGTCCTGCAGCGCGCCCGCCACGATCTCAGCCGCCGACGCGCTAAGTCTGTTGATTAGAACAACGATCGGGTATTCATCGGGCACCGCATTGCTGGCGACGTACTCGCGCGCAGGAAAGACTCCCTGGCGTCCGCGCATCGCGAGTATCTTTTGCCCTTTGTACAGGAACAGGTCCGATACGCGTTTGGCCTGGTCAACCAATCCTCCGTGGTTGCTGCGCAAGTCGAGAATCAGCGATGACATTCCCTGCTGGCGCAACTCTCCGAGCGCGGTTCGCACCTCATCGTAAGTTGTCGTGTTGAATCCACGTTCGAGATTGATGTAGCCGATCCCGCCGGAAAGCATAAAGGAGTTCGCGACAGATGGCAGCGGGACCGGTCCCCGGGTCAGCTTGAATTCCAGCGGCTTCTCAAGGCCGAGCCGCATGACCTTTATGGTAACCGTTGTGCCTTCGGGTCCAAGCAGCTTGCTTCTGACCTGAGCCTGCGTCCAACCGCCAGTCGATTCCCCGTTGATGACTGCTATATGATCGCCGTAGCGGAGCCCGGCCTTGAAGGACGCGGTACCCTGGGTCGGAGAAACGATATACACCTTGCCGCTGTGTTGAATGATCGTCGATCCGATGCCGTAGTAGCGGCTGCTCTGGTCGTTCTGGAAGTCTTCCCACTGCTGGCGGTCGAAGTACATTGAATGCGGGTCAAGCGTGCGAAGCATCCCGGTGATGGAAGCCTTGGTTATCTTATTGAAATCGATCTGACCGGAAAAGTTGTCCTTCGCGACGATGATGGCGTTAGCGAAGTCGTCTGCGATACGCTTTCGCGCTGCCATTTCGCTTGGGCCCTGGGCCGAGGAGCGCTGCCCGGTGTGGGCTCCGGCAAACGTGAGTGGCAGCACAAGCGTCATCACCAGCAGCCAGTGTCGCTTGTTGAATTTCATCCTTGACCCCGTTTTGTACTTAAGATCACCGTAAGATTGAACGTGCCCAGACGCCCCCGGCTCGATGCGTCGCCGCAAGATACCCGGCGATTCTACAGGATGGGTCATGGGAAAACAACGATTAACTGAGGGGCAAGACGACTTACGAGGGACTCGCAATGAGGTGGGAGACATTGGGAGACGTTTCAAATTGCGTCGCGCGACGGAGAGGAGCAAGGCGTGTCGCTTTCGAGATATGGTTATGGACTAATGGAAAACAGACCTTCCTTTGCTACTGCCCATCCGTGTCCTCCCTCCCGAAAAAACATGTCCTCGAACCGCGCATCAAGATCCATCTTACGCCAAGATCCTCCGCCGTCGTTGGTTTCCTGAAGGGAGCCGTCAGCGCCAAGACCCCATCCGTGCATCGCGGTGGAAAAATAAATCTTGGAAAAGAAAGTCTGCCATGTGGGAGTGGGCCACACGTCTCGCGGATTGAGCAGGTCGCACCAGGTTCGGCCCCCGTCGGAGCTCTTAGCCATATAACCGTTTCTGAAGCTCAACCAACCCTGATTTGCATCGAGGAAGTATATGGCTGCCGGCGCGCAGACAACTCCACTCTCTGAGTTTCCCTGAGTGGTTTCCAGAAGTATTCGATTGGGACACTTGCCGCTCGAGTAATTCGCGAGCTTCCAGCTATTGCTGTAGCTTTCCAGGTAAAAGAATTCTCCGTCGCTACTTGCCCACCTGTGAGCCTCATCAAGAAAACATAAATGTAAGAGCCTGCCCTCGGAGCTTGGAAGGGATTGACGAGTCCAGGTGCTTCCGCCATCCTCTGTATGAAAGAGAGCTGGGTAAAGAACCTTCTTACCATCACTAGACACTAACTGGCTTCGAACACCGGCGTCCCTCGCCGAAATTGGACGATACATTTCTCCGGCAGCCCATCCGCGTTTTCCGCCCTCCATTAAGTGAATTGAATGAACGACCATATCCGGATCGCTCAACTTCTTCCAAGTATCGCCACCATCTTCAGTTCTGTAGATTTTGTCAACCAGCATCCAGCCCGTTCGTGAATTGACGATCTCGACACTCTTGATAGAATCTAGAATAGCCCACGAACCTTCACCGGAATATGCGAGCTCCCAACTCTTGCCACCATCAGCGGTACGCCACAGGTCCTTGCCATTTCCTAGATAGCCTTCCAGCTCGTTAACGAACTGCAACTTGTACCAGCTTTTTCTGGGAGGTACATCTCCAATTCTCGGTACCTTCGACACATTTTCCGGTGGTTTCGACGCGGTCGCGGGCAGAGTACAGGCAGCACCCATCAGCGCGGCGAGACAGAGGCAGAATCCACTGTTTATTCTAGCGCACCTTTGCATTACCTAAGCATCTCTCCTCTAGCCGAAGGGTGTGTTGGATGGTTTGTGGTCGTTCCAAAAGTTGTTACCCCACCGTGGGTGCCACTGACATTGGAATCAGTGACTCGGCCTTCGCCTCGCGCCATCTTATATAAGTTTAACGCATAGGTTGACGCACGAGCATTTATTGGATCGTTCTGGACATAACTGTAACGGTTCCAACTTTGGGCATCCCGACAGGTACGCGCTCGCCTTATACGGATCCGCCATCTGGAATCTTCCCGGCTCCTGCGAATACACTCGGTTCACAGCGTAATCTCGTCCGTTCTCTCCATCCCGTTCATAGCTCGTGAAATGATGTTTCTCCTGTGCGCCACTCTCTCCGAAGTCGTCACCAAACGGTAGAGTACCCTGGCGACCTGTCACGTTCCCAGTCGAATCAACAACTAAGCTGACGCTCAACCTGTCGCTCAGAAAGTATTCAGTCGCCCCACTTGACAATCTCCTGCTGGCGGCAAAGGTAGGGAGCAGGTGATAACACAGAGAACAGCATCAACCAAAAATATTGAAAATGCTCGTCGAATCAAGTAATTGGCGCTCCTCGAGTCTCTACGTTCTTCCCTGATTGCTGACTATCTAGCGCCCGCCTTCTTGAGGAGTCCGATAATCCGAGATCTCTCATCGTGGGAACAGCTCTCCGCCAGGCTCAACGTTGACTTGCCGTTTCTGTTGCGTATGTTTACATCTGCGCCTGCATCGATCAACGCCTTTACGATTTCGGGCTCACACTTGCTGAGAGCTTGGAGCAAAGCTGTCTCCCCCTCATCAGTTTTTACGTTAGGGTCCGCACCGCGGCTAAGAAGCTCCACCACAGCGTCAAAATTTCCACGGCCCGCCGCAAGTATTAGAGTCGTGAAACCGTTCTGGGTCTTTGCGTTCACGTTGGCGCCTTTCTTTAGTAACTCGAGGAATGTCTCTTTTTCGTCTTGGTATACAGCGGCCATTAGTACTGTATTGCCCGAAAGATCGGTGGCGTTAGGGTTAGCCAGTCCCTCTCGTAGCAGGTCACCAAACGCTGAGCAATCCTCGTTGTACGGATTTTCGGCGATGTTGAGTCGAACAGGCTGGCAAGTAACGTTTGAATACCAAAATGCTCCGTTTCCACTCCAGGCTCGGCTCAATTTGACCGGGAGCGCGTGAGATTCAGGCCAAGTGCGCACAGTCACTTGCAAAAAGTAATCGCCCGGGGGAAGGGTGGTTTCGTCGACTTGGTTATCTTGCCGCGTCAACAATATCACGACACTTGTCTTAGTCTCGAACGAAGCGTTAGGATGAAGGGTTACAAAACTCTTGCCAGAAGTCATACCGGGTCCAATCGGAGGCATTTGGCTTGTTACAACCAAGTTGGACGCGTCGACGAGAAACCGCTTATGTGAGATATCTTCTAAGGTGCGGCTAAGCGTTTTGCGAATCACGCTGTGGATGCCGTTGTAAAGGATCAAAGTCGTCTCACCAATGTTTGTGTAACGCAGCATCAACTCAATATGGAGCGAGTCGGCTTCCCCAACCTTCGGCCCACAATACCTCTGACCAATAATGTAGCTGGTGAGTTGCAGCTTCGAGTGGGCACTATCAGCTTCGCCAACCCGACTGCCTACACTTGTCGCTGCAAAAACAACCAAAACTACAACTAATGCCGTCCTTACCAAACGTATCATCGTATCTACCGCATCATTCAAGCGTGCGCACTCTATGGCATTGCGCATTTCGGTTTATCACCTCGTTGGTCCCGCACTTTTGAGCAATTGAACAATTTGAACTACTATCTCGTGACTAAAGAGCTTCGATTCGGTCAGCTCATTGGCTAGCCTTAGGGGTGTCTTTCCTTTTGGACCGGTTAAATTAATGGAAGCGCCGGCGGCTATCAACAGCCTAACGTTCTCAACCTTCCCGGCGCGAATCGCCAGTATCAACGGTGTCTGCTCCGCACGACTTCGCAAGTTAACCTCGGCCCCAAGGTGAATCAACCGCTTGACATAGGTACTCTCCGAGCCCGCCGCGACGAACAAAGCAACCATACCTCCGGGCGCCGTCGCATTAACATTCGCTCCCCTTGCCAGCAAGCTGTCAAAAAGGTCCGTGTCGTTGATTTCGATCGCTGCCATCAAAGCGGTTATTCCGGTTTCCGCCTCAACGGCATTTGGGTCCTGTATTGCCGCTGCTTGCAACCCAGCATACTTTGAACAACCTTCGACCGAACGTTCGCTGTCTACTTGAACGACTACCGGCTCCGATTTGATTTGCGTATGCCAGAGGCTTCCGCTACTCGCCCATCGCCCGGCTAATTCTTTCGCACTCTCGGCTGATTCGGGCCAGGTGCCGACGACAACCTGGAGCACATGCATACCGGAACGGATCATATCAGGTGGTGCCTCGTCGGTCCGCGAGACCGCGAACCCAACAGAAGTGTTAGTCTCGAATTTGGCGCCAGGAGGCAGGATCGTGAAGGTGTCATCGGGCGTCTTCCCATACTTGCGCGGTGTGGGTGGTCCTGAGGTCATCCAGGTGGCTACTGCTTCGAGCTCGTATTTCCCGGCGGCCGCCTCTTCCACGTTCTTGCTGACGAGCGTTTGAACAACGAGGTTACTCCCACGATAGAGAATGAGCGGGTGAGCAGAGACGTTGGTGAAGGTTAGCAGCACCTGAGCATGGAGCATATCCATATCTTCGTATGCAGCGCAGTATTTCTGACCTAATATCGAAAGAGTAAGCCGCAACGGCGACTTATCGGTAGATACATATCTCCGGCCTGAGCTGGCCACCAAAGAGGCTGTCCCGAGTACAAAGGTGGCAAGAAGCAAGGAAAGGCTACGTTCCCCCAACACCTTGTCCTCCGTCATTTGAAACAGGCGTCATATACCTGTTGTGTCTGCGCCGCGTTTTGCTGGCTATCCTGAGCATCTGGTTGAAACACTCCGGCTTGATGTCCCAGTTCGTGAAGAAGTATCAGCGCTTGAAAAGCTTTACCGGACAAATTAGTACCAAAGCTGAAGGTAACGCTGGTGCTCCCAGAATTCGTCGTCACAAGTATCGTCTGATTCACAAATGGTCCCCAGGAGTTGATAAAAACTGAATTTGCGCTGACAGTCTGAGCGGCGATTACAGCGAAGCTACCGTCGGGTCGTTGAGTAGCGTTCGCTGTCCATGGTCGGTACCCGCTTGGCGTCTTCGTACGGACAGTACCCTTGAGCACTACCGTCTTGGTTACATTGGGAGAGTTTAGGTCGGGGCTAAACCAATACCACTCATTGTCCGCGGCTGGCGCAAAGTCTCCGTCACCCTCCCGAAAAAACATCGCGTCACATAGAATTCGCCGATCTTGCGGGTCGAAAGGAACGTGTCCACCCGGGAGGCTAAAATCAAAAGGAAACTGTTCCTGTTCCTTCTCCCAGTTTTCCAATGACGTATACACGGCAATGTGCAGCTTTTCTTCATTGCCGGGAATCTTGTCTGAAAAGAATCGGAAGATTCGGGTCAGGTTATCTTCTGAAAAGTTTTCCCTGGACACCACTAGGC
>JBASRM010000125.1:0-3045 GCA_049273835.1 Blastocatellia bacterium
GGCCAGCTCCGCTTCAAACCGCGTCGCCTGATTGCCCTTGCGGTCGGGATCAAGCGCTACCAACCGCCTTGTGTTAACTGACGCCGTCCCCCCGGCCTGGTTTATCGGGGTCGCCATCAAATTAAGCGTGTGATTAGACATCTTCGTCTCCCCCTTTCATCGCTGATTCGGCCTTCTCGTGATGGAGAAGGGCAACGCGGGTGCCAAAGCGCAGCCGCTGTAACTCATTGGATTTCAACGCAGGGCGGCAAGCAAAGTGACGACGGTGTCAAAACTGTCGTTGTCAGTTTTAGCAGTCAATAACATTGATGCTCGGGTATTTTAAGTCAGCAGGCAGGGTTGAGATCGCAAGCGTGTTGCGCCGACGTAGCCGAATTGCAGCGATCCGGATCGCGGGGTAAGGAGAAAAGTTTGGGATTGATGCCGAGCTTCTTCATCCGAGCCAGCAGCGTCGTGCGATTCGTCTTAGGCCCTCCGTCCGCATTATGAGCCCCCTCTGTTCTGTAAGGACGTGCCGCTCAGCCTCTCCATCGTCAACCGCATCCCGTTGAGACTCGCCCTAAGCGTACCGAGAATCCGCGGTTGCGCCAGCCGCTTCTTCATGAAGCCGAACGATCCGCCCAGCATATCCACCTGCAGGCGGATCGTGTAGATGACAATCGTGCGCGCCTGCCCCTGCCCATCCGCGAATGGGATCAACTCCGCCACCGAGAGGCCCGCCTCAGTGTAATGAGTCGAGTAGAGCTGCTTCGACGCGATGTAGACGCGGTTCCCGTCGTGATGGATCAAGAAGTGGACGACGTTTATTACAGGCTTCAGGTCTCCGAACTTTTGTTTGGCCCAGTAGATGAACGATTCGGGCTTATCGCCGAACCTGCCAGAAGCGACGATGTATGGGTTCTGCTGAAACGTCGCAAGCGTTTTGTACGACTCGACGTAAGCGTCGGGGGTGGCATCGGCCATTGCGACCCCGACGGCGGCCATCTCTTTGTCGTTGTCGGACGGAAGCGCCCGGGCGACCGCCAGCTTGTCGGCGAGCGCGCGCAGGTGTTCGGGCTTCAGCTTAAGGTGAGCGACGTATGGCTCGACGGCATCAACAAGCTCGGGGCTGGAGGCGATGAGCGCGAACGCGTTCGTCAGAAGCAGAAACAGAATCAACAGAGATGAAATGCTTCGTCGCATCGGTGTACCCCTTTCATCGGTCGGTGGCAGGCGTTTGCGCCTTATTGAAAAACTCTCCGCAGTCTTTTCGAAATGGAGAAGGGCAACACAGGCGCCAATGTGCAGCCGCTGTAACATTGGATTTCAATTCAGGGCGGCAAGCAAAGTGACGGTGGTGTCAAAACAGTCGGTGTCAGTTTTGGCAGCCAATAACGTTGGCGCTTGGGAGTCAGCAAGCAGGGATAGAGGGCGCAAGCCTGTTACGCCGCCGCGGGATTATAGCCATCCGCATTGTGCGGATAGGAGAAGAGTTTTGGATCGCTGCCGAGCTTCTTCATCCGAGCCAAGTGGGCACGCGGCGGACGGCCTATTATTCTTACTTGCCGCCGGGCAATTATACATTTCACGTCATCGCGGCCAACCGGGATGGCGTTTGGAACACTGATGGCGCGCTGGTTAAAGTAAGAGTCCTTCCGCCATTTTATAAAACCAACTGGTTCCTCGCGACGTGCGCGGCTGCGTTTCTGGCGATGCTCTGGCTGCTGTATCAACTCCGTATCCGGCAACTCGCCCACCAGTTCAATATGACCCTCGAGGCGCGCGTGAGCGAGCGCACACGCAAGTCGTAAATCACGCTCGTCACCCACCGATGCAGATTGTCAATGGCGGTTTTCGCCAGCGAGAGGTAATACGAATTCTGTAACCCGTGCAATGTAGTTGCGTCCTCACTCGCACGGATTCCGTCGATCGCCTGGCTCTTGTGCTAACCGGTGACGAGGCACTTGGATGATTTCCACACCACGAGTCTAGAGTTAGCTGAAGTCAGGAGAAGAGTTTGGGATCGATGCCGAGCTTCTTTATCCGAGCCAGCAACGTCGTCCGCTTCATCCCCAGCCGCGCCGCCGCCCCTTCCGCCCCTCCCACTCGCCCTTTCGTCTCCCCCAGCACCCGCTCGATCTCGTCCCGCTGCCTCGCATCTATTTCTTTGTCGGCACTCTTCGCCGCCCCACTATCCATCTCGCTGATCGTCTCCCTCACGATCCGCACGATCTCCTCCCGCCCGCCTGCGTTAAGGCTTCCAGCAGGTTTATGGATGCCCCGCTTTTCCAACTCCGCCACTGGCACCTCCAGCGCCTTGCCCCGCGTCAGTATCACCGACCGCTCGATGAAGTTCTGTAGCTCCCGCACGTTCCCCGGCCACTCCCACTCCGTCAGCGCCTTCAGCGCCGCCGCCGGGATCGTCTCAATCTGCTTCTGCATCTGCCGGGCGAACTTCTGTACGAAGTAGCGCGCCAGCAGCGCTATATCTTCCCGCCGCTGTCGCAAGGGCGGGATGCGGATCGGGAAAACGTTGAGCCGGTAATAGAGGTCGCTGCGGAATTCGCGCTCCGCAATCATTCGTTCCAGGTCACGATTGGTAGCCGCCACCAGCCGCACATCGACTCGCCTGGTGCGGGTGCTGCCAAGCCGCTCGAACTCCCGCTCCTGCAGGACGCGCAGCAGCTTGGGCTGGATCTCCAGCGGCACGTCGCCGACCTCGTCGAGGAACAGCGTGCCCTGGTCTGCAAGCTCCAGGCGCCCGACTTTCTGGCTGATGGCGCCTGTGAATGCACCCTTCTCGTGGCCGAACAATTCGCTCTCGAGCAGCCCCGTGGGGATGGCGGCGCAGTTGAGCCTGACGAAGGCGCGCTGGTTGCGGCGGCTGTGGTCGTGGATGGCGCGGGCGATGAGTTCCTTGCCGGTGCCGGTCTCGCCCAGCAGCAGGACGGTGGAGTCGCTGGGGGCGACGGTCTGGACGAGTCGGAGCGCGTGTCGGAGGGCGGGGGTGATGCCGACGATCTGATCGAACTGGAGTTCGCAGCGGATCTCTTCTTCGAGGTAGAG
>JBASRM010000139.1:0-7441 GCA_049273835.1 Blastocatellia bacterium
GGCCAGGGCCGCTCCGGCGTACGAAGGAAAGATCATCTACGGTCCCGGGAAGGGGCACGGGTGGATGCCGTTCAGCGAACGCGAGATGATGGATCAGATGGCCGCGGCCATTGGGAAGGCCAAGCAATAATCACGGAATGAGGTTCGTCGTTCGGTCTTCAAGCGGAAGTTCTATGAAAGGGTATGTCAAGAGCAAACTTCTCCTGGCTTGGCTGCCAAGAGATTCGAGTCAGCATACCCTTTCATAGAACTTCCGCCTAACTAAAGGCGGTAGTACGAACAAACTCACTCCTTCGCGCTTTCTATTTCGCAACCACCGTCATTTCGACGGGCTTTGTCTTATCCTCGACCGTCGGGTTGTAGTACTCATACACCCTGGATGAGAACGTTTGAGCTCGCACCGGGAACTTGGCTCGCAGCTTGAACGAGAAGTCCAATCGCTGTCTCGCGTTCAGGCCGTCGAAATAAAGAATCACCTGTTTCGCGGTGATCGTGTATTTCTCAAGCTTCCCGCCATTCTTGTCGCGAGATGAATCCACAAGCGCCGCGAAGTCTTCACCCGACGGCTCAAACCCCGGAGGGATCCCCAGATCAACCATGATCATCTTCGCTTTCGCCGGGGTGTTGTTCTGAACTTTCACCTTTGCCGTTGCGACTTCATCTTGCGCCAAACGTGTGCGATCGTAGCTCACATCAATCGTCAGAGGCTCGCGTGGGATGGCGTCCACTCGCCGAGCCCAGGGAACGTAGTAGCGTCCCACGATCTGGTATTGCATGCTCCCCTTGCCTGCGAACGACAGACCTACGCGGTGGGCGCCGTCGTGGGTGTACGCCTTCAGATCCACGATATGCAACAGGTCGTTGTTGTCTTTGGTGATCTGGACGCGCTCCACTGCTTTGCCGTCAACCGACACTTCAACAGTTCCGGCGGTGTCAGCGTTGGTGCCTTTTGTGAACGACAGCAGGAAAGCCTTCAGAGATAGGATCGTCGCCTGGGTTGTTTGCCAATTCCCGAACGCGTCTTTCTTTTCGGTCAAGTAGTCGAGCGCTTTCTTCGCGAGCCCGCTCTTTTGCCCGCTCTTGAGCAGAGCCTGCACCGCAAGAGCTGTGGTCTCGAGATCAGCCGAATCATTGCGTGCCGACGTCGGCGTTTCGCCTTCCTGTTTCCAATAAGCGGTCTTCGCCCCTTCGGTAGCGCGAGCAGCCAAGGCGTTGATTGCGGCATCGGTCCAGGCCTTGTCCTTGCCGTGATCGGTCGCGAAATTCGCGATCACCGCCAGGGTGTAAACGTCTTCCTTGCCGGTTGCGTGTGAAGCCACAAACTGCTTTGCCTTTTCGACCGCTTCGCCCTTGTAGCCCGTTGCCGCTAAGGCCCATCCGATGTAAGCGGTAATTCGCACTACATCATTGTTGTACCGATTCGTCGCGCCTTCGTTGATGAAGTAGGTATCCGGTTTGAAGCTGCCGTCCGCCTGCTGCTGCGAAGCGAGCCAGCCCTGCGTTCGTTCGATCAATCGCTGATCGACTTCATGCACCCGCGCCATGTCTGAGAACTCCATCAGGCCATAGGCAGTTAATATCTTGTTCGCCGGGGCCTGACCAAACCACGAAAAGCCGCCGCCCGGTACTTCGAAGGTCACCAGCCGCTGGTATCCCAGCGAGATGAAGCCTTCCGCTTTAGCTTGAGTCTCAGGTGTGATCTTCTTACTGGTTTTCAGATAGTCCATCACTAGTATGTTCGGGTAAGTCGAGGACGAGGTTTGCTCGAAGCACCCGCCGGGCATCTGCAAAATCGAATCGAGACCTTCGACGACTTGAGAGAGCGCGCCCGGATAGAGCTTGACCAGGATCTTCGATGCATCGGCGATCGAACCCTGCGGAATTAAGACGTCTTTGGTTACCGCTGTTTCAAGCCGCTCGTTGATGACTACGGCTTTTTCTTCGCCGTTCGGAAGCACACTGACCGAGCGGGCCACCGCGTCACCGGCCTGGTTGGCCGGCGAGTCCACGAGCCGCGCCGTCACCTGCAACTGCTGCTCGCCGATTTTCGAAGCCCTGACGCGAAAGGAGGCCGCGATCACCTCGCCTGCTCCTACCTCAACCTGTTTGTTCCCGTTGTCGTTGTCGAGCGAAAACCAGGGGTCCTGTCTTAATTCAAGCGAGACTCGCTGCGGCTTCGGCAAATAGTTGTAAACGGCTACCGGAACAGAAACAACGTCGCCTTCCGTTAGCGACACCGGCAAGTCCAGATCGACAAAGAAATCCTGGAACACTCGAATGGGAGTAGTCGACGATCCGAGCGCTCCACCGGCAGTCGATGCGAGCGACGTTACACGCCATGTGGTGATCGAGTCGGCCATCGGAACGTGGATCGAAGCTCGGCCCTGTCCATCGGTGATGAGCGACGGGTTGGTGTACAGGGTTTCAGGGAAGAAACTCCGCACTCGTGGCTCCCCACCGGCCGCCATTTCAGACGGCGCCTTGAAATCCCGGCCGTTGATTGGCAGTTCTGTCTTCGACATTGGCGCGGCCATCGGCGGTGGGGGTTTTGCGCCCGCGGCTCCGCCCAGCATGACCATTTCGTTTCGGGCATTAACCCGGCCGCGGAGTTGAATGATTCCATCAGCCACAAACTCAGCGTTGTAGATCGGATATAGGCTGAGTGCGACCGGCGTGACGCCGGACGGTTCGAGCACCGTCTCAATCTTTCCCCGAGAGCCCGCGTCCAACGCAAGCGTTCTGTAGATCGTCGATTGATACGAGTCGCTCTCGAAGACTACGTGATAATTGCCCGGCGCGAGGTTTGAAATCACGAAGCGCCCTTGTTGATCGGTGTATGCCCAGATTGTGCTCCCGTTGGATACGCGCCTTGCGGCTACGCGAACCGCGGCGATTGCATTGCGGTCGATGTCCCGGACGACGCCCTCGATTGCGACGCGTCCCGTAGCGATCGCTTCGCTTTGCACTGATGCGCGACCGTGGAACTGCCCGTAACGCTGAGCGCCGGGCTGCCGGCGTGCGGAAATTTGAAGAACGATGTCATCCACGGTTTTGTCTCGGCGATCTGGACCCATTGAGCGAAGTGTAACCTCGGAGTATTCGTTTCTATCAAACCGGCCGTCGCCGACCAGCGCATTGCCCCACGGATCTTCAAGCATCTTGTTCTGCGCTCCTCCTTCGGCCGCAAAGGCCAGCAGGTCGCTGCTGAAGCCCCCGGGCGCAGCCGGGCGCCGTGCGTAATAAGCGGTCATGGCGCGGGTCAGGGTTTGCCCCTTCTCGTAGACTCGCTGTTTGTAGCGCTCGGCATATTCAGCCCGCTTTGCATCGATCGCCTCGCGGCCAAACTCTGCTCGAACGTCCTTGTCCCGCACCGATCCCGCCGCAGCCAGGAGCACCTGAGCAGCCCGCTCTCGCTGAGCCACTGGGTGCTCACCTGCGAAATCATCGAGCAGCACCTTCTCGAAAGAGAATTGATGCACCTCATAGCGCGGCGTCAGCAACTCTTTCTCGAGGTACATGAACACTTTTTCAAAGCCTGGTTGCTTGTCGGAAAGAGCGAACACCGCTTCGTCGACTATTTCCACGCCGAGCGCCGCCGACACCGGGCGACCGAGACGATCAGTCACTCGGAAATGAACACAGGCATCATCACCAGGTTTGTAGCTTTCCTGTTCGGCGGACACCTCGACTTTCAAATCGTCCGCCGGGTCCACATAGACAAGTCTGCGGTCGGAGATCGGATCAGCATCCGATGTGATCTGATACGCCCTCACTTCGATTGTCCCAAACATTGACGGGGTTAGGTCCACCGAGAGGCCGCCGCGCCCGCCCGATATTTCGATTGCCCGAGTGATCAGCGTCTGTCCGTCTTTTATCACGTCTATGTAAACGGCGCCGCGCTGTTTCGTCGAGATTGTCTCGAGTTGAAGCTTGTCGCCGATCTTGAAAACAGTCCGATTCGTGCGAAGCATCAAGCTCTGCGTTTGAGTGGCGCTGTCAAGCTTCACCTCGGCTTGTGCCGTGCGGCCTCGGGTGTCTACTGCCTTCAGATTCAACACCAGAGGGTTGTTTGCCGGTCGTAGCAAAACCGTGGCAACGCCGCTGGCATCTGTTTGTATACGCGGCGGCGTTATGTTGCCGGTGATCGTTGCCGGTGCCGGAGTGCCGTCGGGATAAGAAGTCAGTATGTAGACGCGGTTTTCAAGGCCGGGCAAAAGGCTCCCGCTCTCAGGCACGGCCATTATCAGAATCGGCGTCTTCGCAACAACGATGTCGCGAGTTTTGCTCTCAGTATGAGACGCGGTGTCTTTGACTTCCACCGCGATCGAAACCGGAGCACTGCCTTGCTGGGTCGAGCGTCCCGCAAAAAAGTCGGGCAGCTTCGACGCGAACGGCAATCGACCGTCCGCGTCAGTCTTTCCATTGATGCGCCCAAGCTCGACGGACTGAACGTCAAAAGTCGTAAGCGTCACCGTCACCTCGGCGTTTGAGAGGGGCTTGCCGAACAGATATCGCGCTTTGACGATTCCTTTGACAGTTTCGCCCGGCGTGTAATAACTCGCCCATTGTTTTGCCTCGTCGCCGGTCAGCTCTACTTCGACTTTGAACTTCGGAAGCACGTATCGGTCTACGGTGACGGTCTTCTCCTGTCGAGAAGCGGAGTCAGTATCGCCGAGAATTGCGCGGATATGATAAGGGCCGAAGTTCACTTCATCGGCCAGTTCGAAATCCGCCGATGCGATCCCGAAGCGATCAGTGCGGCTGCGTTTCTTGAACACCTTATTGCCTTTGCCGTCTTCGACTTCGAGTGTGATCGGTTGATCCGCAGTGGCGGCGCGAGTCGGTCCGTCCAGCGAGAGTGCTCGCAAGTGAATTGTCTGACCAGGCTGATAGATCGGTTTGTCGGTTGTGAGCAGGATGCGATCACGGCGTTCGACCTGTACCGGTTGATTCGCTGTCACAGAGCCTAGTAGAGTGTCGGCGGTGACGCGCAACTGTCGCGAACCATAGCTGCCCGCCGGCAAAGTAAACGCCACTTGTGCCGTTCCGAGGGCATCGGTTCGGCCCGTAAACAGAGTCGTCGCGAGATCGCCGTCGATGAGCTCCAGCTTGACGCGGCTGTCACGGAGGGGATTGCCGCCCTTTGAATCAGAGGTAATGACGCGCACAGAGGCGTTTGAACCCGATGCGTAAGCGCGTTGAGCGAAGATGCGCACGACTGGCAGGCGGAGTATTTCAGACAGCGAGACCAATTTTGACGAGTCGCCGGCGTTGATCCGTAATCGGTTCCACGCGAGGTCCGCGAGTGAGATGCCCTTGTCGAGCGCTATCGTCACTCTGGATGAGCGACTGTTCGAGGGTGAGACGGGGCGCACGGCTCTGGCGACAAGCTTGTCGTTCGGGTCGAGGATCTCGACGCTCAACGCGTGAGGCGGGCCTTGATCAAGGGGCACATTCACTTCGAGTGAGCCGTTTCGATATACGGCCGCGAGCTCGTCGGAGTCAGCGAACACCTCATCGTGCGGCGCGACTGAAAACACCAGCGAGGCAGTCACGACGCAAGCAAGGACAAAAATAGTTCTCGACCATCCATTCAGTTTCACGAATCTCATCGGGCACACCTCCGGAACAATCTCATAGTTGCTCATAATGGCGTTGGAACGATCGCCAACGCATATTCTGATGGCGCTCTTTTGGGGACTTCTGTGACGGGCTGCTCGGCAATTACTGAACCGCAGTAATAGAACGGCAGGTTAGAAAACTTTTGCGATGGATTTAGTAATTAGCTTCTCGCGTGTTAAACCACCGGCTTAAGCCGCTTGGTGTTTCAGTTTCAGCCTAGGATTAGCTTCTCGCGTATTACACCACCGGCTTCAGCCGCGTGGTGCTTCAGTTTCAGCCTAGGAACGACGGGGTTTCAACACCACCGGCTTCAGCCGAGTGGTGCTTCAGTTTCAGCCTAGGAACGACGGGGTGCGATTCTTCAACACCACCGGCTTCAGCCGCGTGGTGTTTCAGTTTCAGCCTAGGAACGACGGGGTGCGCTTCTTCAACACCACCGGCTTCAGCCGAGTGGTGCTTCAGTTTCAGCCTAGGAACGATCAACACCACCGGCTTCAGCCGCGTGGTGCTTCAACTTCACCCTAGGACGACGTGTTGATCCGACACCACCGGCTTCAGCCGAGTGGTGCTTCAGTTTCTGCCCACGAGAAGGCGCATCATACTTGGGTTTCCGAGGCAGCCCTACAAGCCACTACGTAGAAAGCTGCGCACTTGAGCCGTAGTGTACTCGCCCGTCGTTCCCGCGTAGTAAGACGGCTTCCACACGTTCCACGCGCTTGTTTGTTTTAGAACACCCCAGTAATTCTTCTCCATCCAGTACCGGGTGTTATTCACGACCATCACTGCTAACTCCGCAACGCTAAGCGAAGGGAGTGCCTCTACCAGCAGATGGATGTGATCTGGCAAAACGGACATTCTCTCCAGAGCAAAACCACGTTTCTTCCCCACGGCAATCAAGTATTCGAACAACCTGGGCGCGATCACCTCATCGAAGATCGGAACGCGGAAATCGGTCACGAAGACGAGATGGTACTGAAGGATGGTGAGACAATGAGCGAGGCTGAAAGCAGGCGATTTGAATTTAGGATTCTCGAACCGTAGTCCCTCGGTCCACGCGCCGCGGTACCCGTGGTGTTGAACCTGGTTGTCGACATAACCTCGAATGATGTCGGCGCCGACCTTGCCGCTGCTGCGCGCGAAGTAGCCTCGAGCCCATAGCGTCGGCATTCGATACTGTGCCAAATGAGAGGGAAACACCAACGAGAACTGTCGGGAGAGGTTTCCCTTCACTCGTTGAACTGCCTGGGAAACCGTCTGCGCAGGAGTAAGGCTGATTAGCATTCGAACATGTGCCGGCTCAACTTGAGTGTCGAGTAGGTGATAGCCTTCGCGACTGCACACTTCCTGTGCAGTGGCCGCAACGAAATCACGTTCAGTGTCCGCAGCGAATAGCTCCCGCAAGTAATGAGTCTTGAAGCAGAGATAGTGATGGAGTTGATAAGCTGAGTTCAGTTGCCCGAACCGGGACGCACTCGCCATCATTGGTACCTCGGTTTGGGCAAGTATACCGTAGGCTGAATTGAAGCACCACGCGGCTGAAGCCGGTGGTGTCCCCGGGATCAGGGTTGCATCGTCGTAGGCTGAATTGAAGCACCACGCGGCTGAAGCCGGTGGTGTCCCCCCCCGGGATCAGGGTTGCATCGTCGTAGGGTGAAACTGAAACACCACGCGGCTGAAGCCGGTGGTGTCCCCTGGGATCAGGGTTGTATCGTCGTAGGGTGAAACTGAAGCACCACGCGGCTGAAGCCGGTGGTGTCCCCGGGATCAGGGTTGCATCGTCGTAGGCTGAATTGAAGCACCACGCGGCTGAAGCCGGTGG
>JBASRM010000167.1:0-14783 GCA_049273835.1 Blastocatellia bacterium
GATGAAGGAAGGTTCTGAACGCGCAAGAGTCGTTGCGCAAAAGACAATGGCCGAAGTGCGCCGGGCAATCAAGTTGGATTGGGAGTGAAGAACTTGCCGGTTGCCGATTTCGAAAGGTGAGATGAAAGAAGCTTTAACCCAGGGGACCGGTTCGACGATAACCTCGACGGAAGCTCAATCTGAGTTCGCCGAAAGCACGGACCAGTACAAGGTCATGCTCCCGATGTTCGAGGGGCCGCTCGATCTGCTGCTTTACCTGATCCGCAAGGAAGAGGTGTCGATCTATGACATACCCATTGCGCGGATCACCGAGCAATACCTCGAATACCTTCGAGGCATGCAAGAGCTTGATATAGGCGTCGCTGGTGAATTCCTGGTGATGGCAGCGACGCTCATACATATCAAGACACAGATGTTGCTGCCTCGTGACCCGGACGCGCCCGCGGATCAGATCGAGGATCCGCGCGCCGAGCTTGTCTACCAATTGCTGGAGCATCAGAAATTCAAGAGCGCGGCGAATGTGCTTCATCAGCGCGCGGTGATGGAAGCGGCCACTTTCACGCGCCCGATCGATGCGGACGAAGAGAATCCCGAGGTGTCGGCTACCGTCTTTCAGTTGTTCGAGGTCTTTAAGGAAATAATGGATCGCAGCCGCGCGATCACCGAGATCGAAATCGCTCGCGACGAAATGACGATGGCCGAGAAGATCGCGGACATTAAATCGCTGCTGAACGATTCAGTTCAGATCAGTGCGCGAGCATTGTTCGAGCGTGCCAGGTCTCGCCGGGAGATGGTGATGATCTTCTTGGCAGTGCTCGAGCTTGTAAAGGAACTCGCTATCCGTTTGACCCAGTCAGAAACCTTTGGAGACATTGTAATAGTTAAGAGACTTGATGCGTGATGCGTGGGACGGGGAGGTGAGAATTCAGTTGAAGTGCGATGGATCTTCCCAAACAGTTTCCCGCATCAGGCATCACCCTTCAAGCACTCCCGCTACTGGGATCACATATCACGAATCATGTTCTGCCTATGACAATTGATGAGCTTAAGCCAATAATCGAATCGTTGATTTACGTCTCCGAAGAGCCGATCAGCGTAAAGCAACTCGCCGCCATCCTCGAAGGTGAGCGCGTCGACGACATCCAGGGCGCAACCGACCAGCTAATGGAAGAGTTCAACGCGCGAGGCGGAGGTCTGGAGGTGCGGCAACTCGCGGGCGGGTATCGCATAACAACCAGGCTCGAGTTCAGCGAATACGTGCGGCGCTATTTGAAATCGCAACCGTCGGCTAGATTGTCGCTGGCCGCGCTCGAGACACTTGCCGTCATCGCCTACAAGCAGCCCATAACGATTCCTGAAATCCTCGAAATTCGTGGAGTGACATCGACTTCGGCGATAAAGACACTCCTGGATCGACGGTTGATCGTCGCAAAAGGACACAAGCATGTGGTCGGCAGGCCGATGCTGTACGGCACCTCAAAGGATTTCTTGATCCACTTCGGGCTCAACGATCTGTCTGAGCTTCCGAACCTCGAAGACTTCGAAGACTTGATGAGCAGTTGAGCCGGCAACCTCCTGCGGAGCCGGCCCTATCGTTCATCGCTTCGTCCAAGACTGGTGAGGCCGCGAAGGATTCCCTCAACCTCAACGTGGCAGGTAAAAGAGCCTGGAAAAATGTTAGAGCGTATTCAAAAAATTATCGCCAACGCCGGGATCGCGTCGAGACGAGCCGCCGAAGAAATGATGCTTCGCGGCGAGGTCACGGTTAACGGCAAGCGCGTTACGGAGCTTGGCTCGAAGGCTGATCCCGAAAGGGACCACGTCAAGGTTGCCGGCAAGCTGATAACCTCCTTGCGCGCTCAGGAGAAGCGTTACATCCTGATCAACAAGCTGCGCGGTTATCTCTCGTCGGTTTCCGACCCAAAGAACCGCCCTCTCGTTGCCCACCTCTTGCCTCCCTCGGCGCGCCGCGGCCTTCATCCGGTCGGGCGCCTCGACTTCAACACGGAAGGACTGATCATTCTGACCAACGATGGCGAGCTGACCAACCTTCTCACAAGAGGCGGTCGCGTGGATAAGGTCTATCACGTCAAGGTGAAAGGGTCGCCCGGCGAAGAACAGATTGCTCGGTTGCGCCGCGGGATCGCGCTGGGTAAGGTGAGAACCGCCCCAGCTGAGATTCAATTGATCGAACGAACAAAGGAAGCGGGCAATAGCTGGTTCGAGGTCACGCTGCGCGAAGGTAAAAACCAGCAGATACGGCGAATGTTTGATTCGATCGGGCACTCGGTTGTGAAGCTTCGGCGCGTCAAGATCGGACACATCACCGACGCGGGACTAGCGATGGGCCAGCATCGTGAGCTCACGAGCAAGGAAGTGCAGCGGTTCTTTCAGAAGCCTTCCATATCAAGCCCGCGAAAACCTGCAAAGGCTCGAGCCGGTCGGCGTTAGTCGTCGAGACTAATACTCATTACTGAGTACTAGTTGTGATTGGCGATATGGCGCTCGACAGTCAGTAGAAGCGAATTGAGCGATTGTTCTGTTATGCTCTGACGGTCCGCAAGCCGCCCCATCGCTTCCTCAGTGGCGATCTTACGTTCTGCCAGGGTAGCGAGTATCTCATTCGTTCGTTCCTGCATCTTCGCTACGTCCAGCAGGACTGAGTTTATTTGAGTTATGTCGCCGGAAAACCGGGCCTTGTGATCCAACAGCACCGCGTTTATCTGAGCAATGTCACTAGAAAACTTTGCCTGCTGGTCGAGAATGAAATGCATAGTCCGTTCTATGTCCATTTATCTCCTATCACCCAGGATCTGGATGTGATCCCCCGCGCTCTGCCAGGACCAGGCCGGATTGTTTTCAATCTTCAGGATTCGGTGTTCGGCTGTCAAGCATGATTTTTCTCTTCGCGCCGTGTACAATGCTTAGTTCGCAACCGCCCCTGATACCTGTCCATATGAATGTCGGGCGCGGTCCACGCAACACTCGCGGAGGCACGATGGAGTTAGAGCTGAACGAAGACCAGCAACAGATCAAGAGAACTATTCGAGAGTTTGCGGAGGCCGAGTTGGCGCCTCACGTCCTGGAATGGGATGAAGCTGCACATTTCCCAATCGAGCTGCAGCCCAAATTCGCCGAGCTCGGGATTATGGGAGTACTCTTCCCCGAAGACTACGGCGGCGCAGGGATGGGTTACGTCGAATACGCGACGATAATAGAGGAACTTGCTCGCGTCGATGCATCGATTGCGCTTGCCATTGCCGCGCACAACTCGCTCGGCGCGGGGCACGTCTTCATCGCCGGTAACGAAGCCCAGAAACAAAAATACCTCGTTCCGCTCGCAAAAGGGGAAAGCTTCGCCGCCTGGGGTCTAACCGAGCCAAGTTCCGGCTCGGATGCCAGCTCGATGCGGACGACTGCGGTTCGGCGAAGAGACGGTTGGGTGCTAAACGGCTCGAAGAACTTTATTACCAACGCGACCTTCGCTGAGACCACCGTGGTGCTGGCGATTACCGATCGAGCAGCAGGCTCGCACGGCATTTCAGCTTTCATCATCGAGCGGGGAACCAAGGGTTTTTCGGTGGCCAAGAAAGAGAACAAGCTCGGAATGCGCGCGAGCGATACGGCCGCGCTTGTATTCGATGATTGCCTTGTTCCCGGTTCGAACCTGATAGGGGAGCCCGGCCAGGGATTCATTCAAGCCATGAAGGTCCTGGACGGCGGGCGAATATCGATCGCCGCGCTGGCGCTCGGAATTGCCCAGGGTGCCTTTGAAGCCGCCCTAAGGTATTCAAGAGAAAGACACCAGTTCGGCCGCCCAATTTCTGAGTTTCAAGCGATACAATTCAAACTGGCCGATATGGCAACCCAGATCGAAGCCGCGCGCTTGCTAACCTATCGCGCGGCGGCTTTAAAGAACGCCGGCAAGCCGACGACCAAGGAATCTTCGATGGCAAAGCTGTATGCAAGTGAAGTGGCGGTGCGTGTGTCGGAGGAGTGCGTGCAGATACACGGCGGCTACGGGTACATCAAGGACTACCCGGCCGAAAAATATTGGCGCGATTCAAAACTCTGCACGATCGGCGAGGGAACGAGCGAGATCCAGCGGACAGTAATCGCTCGACAAATTCTTAGAGCATAGAGGCGCCAGGCATGATTGCGTGGTAGATGAAAGTTGATGCGCGCAGCATGACAGCAGCGTGCTTGTCAGGTTCGGTCCACGCATCACGCATCGCGGCATCACTGATGACTTCACTGACAGAAAAGATTCTAGACGGGGACAAGCGCTCAATCGGCCGCGCGATCAGCGCGGTGGAAGATGCGGGCTCGGATGCGACCGAGCTCCTCAAGGATATCTTTCCTCATACCGGAAAGGCGTGGGTCATCGGCATTACCGGTCCGCCGGGCTCGGGTAAGAGCACTTTAGTCGATCGGCTGGCGTCCTATTATCGCGACCACGGCGAGCGAGTGGGCGTGATCGCGGTCGATCCTTCGAGCCCTTTTACAGGCGGTGCTCTGCTCGGCGACCGTATACGCATGCAGAATATGGCCACCGACCCGGGCATATTTATTCGGAGCATGGCCTCGCGCGGACATCTTGGCGGGCTCGCGCGCGCCACAGTTGACGCGGTAGCGATACTGGATGCTGCCGGTTATAATAAAGTCATCGTTGAAACAGTAGGCGTCGGCCAGGATGAAGTTGACATCGCGAAGGCCGCAGATGTTACCGTCGTCGTGCTTGTACCGGGTATGGGAGACGGCGTGCAGGCACTGAAGGCGGGGATAATGGAAATCGCCGACATATTCGCAATAAATAAGGCTGACCGCGATGGCGTTTTGCGAACGGAGCAGGAGCTTCAATTATTGCTCTCGCTCTCGGACCGGCCCGATGGTTGGACGCCTTCAATAATCAAGACCGTGGCAACCGAAAACAGTGGGACCGAGGCGCTGGCTGCAGCGATCGCTGACTTCAAGGCTTTCATCGGGCGGCATGATGAACACTTCGACGGAAGACGAACAAGCACCGCGGAACATCGGATTATTGAATTGTTGCGAGACCGGCTTCTCAATATTGCTATCAACAAGTGCGCGCCCCCCGACCAGTTGCAGGAGATGGCCGCGGCGGTAGCCGAACGCCGGCGCGATCCTTATTCGATTGTCGACGAGATAATCGCCCGGCTGGGAATATGAAACGGTTTCTGGTTTGTGGTTTTTCCGGCTAGAAACCAAAGACTAGAAACCCGAAACTATTTACGTTTATGAAGATCGATCATCTTGGCATCGCCGTTCGTTCGATTTCAGACTCGCTTGTGTTCTATCGCGAAGGGCTGGGGCTGGAGCTGGCCGAAGTGGAAACGGTAAACGATCAGGGTGTTCGGGTGGGATTGCTTCCGGTGGGCGAGTCTCGTATCGAGCTTCTAGAGCCACTTTCGGAGGAGACGCCTGTTGGCCGCTTCATTGCGCGCCGCGGCGAGGGCCTTCATCATATTTGTTATGAAGTCGACGACCTGCGGTCCAAACTGGATGAGCTCAGGTCGCGCGGCCTGCGGTTGCTTGAGGGCTATCCGCGGCGCGGCGCTGAAGGAAAACTTGTTGCCTTTCTGCATCCGGCGAGCGCACACGGGGTTCTCGTCGAACTGGTCGAGAAGGCGAGAACATCAGAAGGAGAATAAATGAAGCTATCAACAAAGGTCATCGTGACCATCATTGTATTGGGGTTGCTGGCATCGGGCCTGATTTTCGCTCAGTGGTCAGCCTCAACCCCGAAGACTGTCAAGCTGACTGCGCGTGACATGGAAGTAATCTTCCAGGAACTGTTACCGCCTCAGAAACAGCAACAAATTGCATCCAGCCCCGAAGAAAAAAAGAACCTCATCACTGAAATCAAGAAGCTCCTTGCTGTTGCTCAAGTGGCGGAGCAGGAGGGCTATGCTCAGCGTCCGGAGTTGGTGGGACAGCTTTCGTTTCAACAGGACATCGCGCTAAACAACGCGTACCGAAAAAAGAACGCCGATGCGAAGGTGAGCGACGAAGAGATAAACGCTTATCATCAGGCTCACCCGAAAGATTTTGATGACTTCCTTCAGAACAATCCTCGCTTCCAACAGCAGGCGCAGGGCCCGCAACGAGAGGACCTCAAAAAACAGTTCGGTGAGTTTAAGGTCATCGCCGAGCGCGCACGCAAGGAAGGACTTGACCGCGACGACGTCACCAGATTACAGGCCCTGCTCGACCGTAGCCAGACGCTTGCCGGGGCATATCTCAGCGAACTTCAAAAGAATGCGGATCAACTGGTGAGCGACGCCGAGGTGGAGCAGTACTACAACGACCACCCTACCGAGTTTGACGAAGTCCGCGTTCGTCACATCTTGATCAGCACGCAGCCCAAACCCGACGCCGACGCCGATCATCAAGACGACGCAAAACCCAACAAGGACGGCAAGGAAAAGAAGGAGGCCGATAAGCCAAAAGCGCTGAGCAAAGACGAGGCACGGCATAAGGCCCAGTTGCTGCTCGATCGCGCACGAAAAGGCGAGGACTTCGCGAAGTTGGCGACCGAAAACTCGGATGACCCGGGCTCGAAGGACAAGGGCGGAGAGTACGACTTTTTTGGTCGCGGAAGGATGGTCCCCGCGTTTGACAACGCCGCGTTCGCACTCAAACCCGGCGAGATCAGCGACCTGGTTGAGACACAGTTTGGCTTTCATATCATAAAGCTCGAGGAGCGACGTTCAGGAGCAGCCCCAGGCAGCGATCAAAAAGTGCGCCAGCAGATTCTTGATAAGCTAAAGCAGGACAAGATAACGGCGAAGATCGACGAGATCGCGGCATCGAGCGATGTGGTTGTTCCCGAGGATTTTGACACTACCCCCAAGGTGGCAACGCAGCCTCAGACTTCGCGGGCTGTTCCAGTTGGCGACGCGGGCAAGTCCAACGCGAACTAAGAGTTTTATATCGCGCACCGGGTACCGTAGACCGTCTGGTCAGCGGAGGCTTCCAAAAGATGGCGGCCGACACTGATCAGACAGTCTACGGTTCATTTTGTGAGGAAAGGTACATGGCTGAGGCAAACATCGGAGTGATCGGGGGAAGCGGGCTCTATCAAATGGCGGAGCTGGCCGATGTCGAAGAAGTCCACCTGTCAACGCCGTTTGGCGATCCGTCGGATGCGTTTTTTATCGGCACCCTCGCCGGAGTGAGGGTTGCGTTTTTGCCCCGCCACGGTAGAGGCCACACGCTGTTACCGACTGAGATCCCATTCCGCGCGAACATCTATGCGATGAAGCTGCTCGGGGTCGAGCGGATTATTTCGGCAAGCGCCGTGGGCTCGCTTCGCGAGGAGCTCAAGCCGATGGACATAGTCTTCCCCGATCAGTTTTTCGACCGCACGCGTCAGCGCGCTTCGACGTTCTTCGGTGGAGGGATTGCAGCGCACGTAACTTTTGCGGACCCGGTGTGCCGTGACCTGGTCGATACCCTGCAACGCGCCGCGGCAGCCGAACTCAGGGGAATCAATATTCATAGCGGCGGGACCTATATCTGTATGGAAGGGCCGGCATTTTCCACTAAAGCCGAGTCCGAGGTCTATCGCTCATTGGGAATGTCTGTAATCGGGATGACCAATTTGCAAGAAGCAAAGCTAGCGCGTGAAGCTGAGATATGCTACGCGACGATGGCCCTGGTAACTGACTATGACTGCTGGCATCCCGATCACGATTCGGTGACAGTCGAAATGGTGATCGAATATCTAAATCGCAACGCCGCGAACGCGCAGAAGCTCATAGCCCGGGCAATCTCTGAGCTCGCGAGGCGAGACCGAACGTGCAAATGTGGCAGCTCTCTTCGACATGCTATTATTACTTCTCCGGATAAGATCGCGCCCGATGCCAAACAGCGTTTGAAGGCGATCATCGGAAAGTACATTAGTTGAGCGAGAGGTATTTACCATGTCAGGCATGAAGTTCCTTGCCACAGCGTTCACATTTGCGACGCTAGTTCTGGCCTCCGGTGGCGCCGCTGGTTTCGCCCAGGGGCCGGCAAAGCCAATGGAACCAGCTCGAGATCCGGCGATGGAGATTTCGGCCAAGCATCACATCGAGGTCGCTCGGTGGTACTTGACGAAGCGCAAGGCGTACGAGGGCGCCCGCGACCGGCTTCAGGAGATCATTGACACATATCCTGATTTTTCACGGATGGACGAAGTATTCTTTCTCATGGGCGAAGCGCACGTAAAACTCTCGAAGAACGAAATCGCTGCGGACTATTATAACAAGCTGCTAAAGGCTTACCCCGAGAGTGAGTTCGCGAAAAAGGCCCGTGCGCGGCTCGACGAGTTGAAGGTGGAACCGGAAAAAAAATGACGGGGAGAAAGGGCGAGCGGGAGAAGGCAAAGGTCCGTTTCATGGTCTACGTCTCCCCTTTACTCCGTCGAAAAGGGGAGCGATTCGTAGATGGCAATTCTTGTAGTGGGATCGGTGGCGTTTGATTCTGTCAAGACGCCATTCGGAGAAAGAAATCGAATACTCGGCGGTTCGGCGACGTATTTCAGCGTCGCCGCTTCTTTTTTTACCGAGGTGCGCGTTGTCGCTGTGGTGGGCGAGGATTTCGGGCCAGCCGACGAAGCGGTGTTCCTGGAGCGCGGTGTAGACACATCGGACCTCGAACGCGTAGCTGGACGCAGCTTTCATTGGAGCGGCGAGTACGGCTATGATCTGAACGTCGCCCACACGCGCGACACACAACTGAACGTCTTCGCTGAGTTCAATCCGAAGCTCTCGGCTGCCGCAAGAGAGACTCCCTATTTGTTTCTGGGAAACATTCAGCCTCAGCTTCAAGTCGAGGTGCGTGAGCAGGTTGGCGCGAGACTGGTCGCGGCCGATACGATGAACTATTGGATCCATAACACTCCCGGCGAGCTGCGCGAGATGCTAAAGCGTATCGACGTGCTTGTGATCAACGACGCCGAGGCGAGAGAGATCGGCAAAGAAGCTAATCTTGTACGGGCCGCCCGGCGGATCCTCGAAATGGGTCCGAAAAGACTGGTTGTGAAGCGCGGCGAATATGGCGCGGCGATGTTCACCGAACAATCCTATTTCGCTACGCCCGCGTATCCGCTGGAAGAAGTGTTTGACCCGACCGGCGCCGGCGATAGCTTCGCGGGCGGGTTTATGGGATATCTCGCGGCAACGGATTCGATGGACGAAGCCGCGGTGAGGCGCGCGATACTGTACGGCTCGGTGATGGCCTCTTTTAACGTCGAAGAATTCGGCTGTGAGCGGATGCGCAAGTTGAGTTATGACGAGATAAACGCCCGCTTTCGTGAATTGCGGGCTATCTCGAGCTGCGAATAAGTAGAGAAACTCTCGAAGGTCCGCGCTTTAGTCTCACTCGGGAAAGCAGGTTCGGCAGCGTTTCAGATCCCGCCCAATCGCGGCTTCTTCGCTGAGAGCCGTCCGTTCGCATCGCGCCGGCAGGTGCGTGGAGGTGTGGTAGTAGTTTTTATCGGCGGCGCACGAGTAGACCAGACGAACCGGAGTGGCCAGTTGCTTGACCTCTGGCGAACTGCTGTCCGTGAGCGGAACTGCCACGCTCTTGGAGGCCGATGTGGCATCTGAGGCGCCAGTTCGCCAGCGGTGTAACACATCGCTTTTGAGATAACTGAGCGCCACCCATCCGACCCCGAGAAGCACAACAAAGGCAGTTAAAGAAACGACTTTGTTGACAAGAAACAGAGGCTGGGCACTGCGTAACGGGCTTCTAGCTTGGAGGCTTGCCACGGCTTACGCTCCTTTCACTTTCGCGACCACAGATTGCTTGCTTGGGGAAACCGGAAGGTACCACACCCGACAAGGCGCGTCAATCGTCAAGGTACCTGTTTCGTCAAGGGCGAGGTTTCAGGGCTGTTGGCTTTGACTCGGTTGGCTGCCTGAAATCGAAAGACTATCTCGTCGAGACCAGGCCGGGCGGACGGCCAACTCGAAGTCTCGTATAATAGCCGGTCAACGATCGCGATTCGCGGCCACGATACTCACTCCCGGTGAATGCCGAGCTTGAATCCCGGAGAAGACCATTGAACGATATTCATTTCACCAAGACCCAGGGGATGGGGAACGACTTTCTGATCATGTGGGTAGAAGAAGTGACCCTCCTTAAAACGCCCGGCGAACAAGCGCGAGAGATGTGCCAGCGCAATTACGGAGCCGGGTCTGACGGGTTAGTGTTCGTGGCGCGGGCCCGTCACGACGACGCAGACTTCGCTTCGCGAATCTTCAACGCCGACGGCAGCGAAGCTGGAGTCTCAGGTAACGGCACAAGGTGCGTCGCCGCTTATCTGTATCACGCCGGATTGTGGAGCGAGCCCCGAGTCAGGATCGCCACCGCCGCCGGCGTGAAAGTGGGCCGATTGGTCTCGCGCAATGCGGCGAGCTTCGAGTTCGAATTCGATATGGGTCGCCCGAGCTTCTCGAGCGAATCCGTTCCGATGTCAATCACTCCGGCTGTGGAACGCGTCGTTCGCTACCCGTTACATCTAGGCGGGGACCTTCTCGAAGTGACGTGCCTGTCGATGGGCAACCCGCAAAGTGTTATCTTCGTAACAGATCTGAATGCCGTGAATCTTTTCGAGATCGGCCCGCTTATCGAACATCATCCGATCTTTCCCGATCGCACCAATGTAGAGTTCGCTCGCGTGATCTCGGCTGAAGAGATTGAGATCAGAATTTGGGAGCGCGGCGCGGGGCACACGCTGTCGTCAGGCACGGGTTCGTGCGCTTCCGCGATAGCTGCCGCGGTAAACGGTCTCACCGGTCGCGATATCCGAGTGCGAACTGAAGGAGGCACGCTTCGGGTAAACTGGCTTGAAGACAACAGTGTGATGCTTACTGCTTCCGCGGAAGTGATTTATGAAGGCCGCTGGCTGCGCCAGTCATGAGCACGCATAGTAGCCACCCGTTCATTTTCCGGCTGATCGGCGGCGCACCCCGGCGCCCAATTACTAGTCTGGACACTTCTTGTTGCACATAAATGGTTGGAAGCATCGCTCATCGGTTCCCGGGTTCGTGATTACCACCAGGCCAGGCAAGCCCTGACATACCCTCCCCCTGGCAACCAACTTCGCGAACGAGGAAAAGAAGGGACCTCGATCTGGTTCGGGACTCTTGAACCTTAACTTTTTTGGGGCGACGCCCCCAACCGTAACCGCTGCCCCTTGCTCGATATTATGACCGTTAACGACGAGGTAGACCTGGCCTGTTGGGTCGCGCTTAAGGCTGCAGTCCGTGACAACTGCTGCAAAGGGGAATTCGCTCACTGTGATCAACGAAATCCCTATGCTGTAGTTTGCCGTTTCGGTCGAGCAATTGGTTACAGCGACGAAGAAAGTTCCATCGGGATCGGATGGACCAAACCCAAGGTGCTCGACTCCTCTCGGGGATTGCGACGCCCGATCAGCAACAACATTGCCTTTCTCCATTACTACTCGTTCATTGAGGCGAATAAAGAGATCTACATTCTTGTCACCGACTAGCGTGACACCGATAACCAGTACTCCGTCACACGATACTAGAGCTTTTGCCGGGAGAGTGTACTGCGTCTGGCCAAGGAGGCAACCGTTGGCAGATGCCCCTGGGATTGAACCAACCAATGCGATCCCACGAGCCAGCGGCACAGTGTCATCAACGGGCGGACCGAAATTGGTTGCCGTGAGAACAAAATTGGCCGAACGCGTGGTGTCACAATTGACTATGGCAATAAAGTAAATAGCTTCTTCGAGTAGACGACCAACAACAGGCAGACTGATAGACCCAAACCCGTTGGAACTGCGAAAGAAAAAATCCGCTGCTGTGATTACTCCGTCTCGGGTAACCCTTTGATCGCGTCGAACAAAGACTTCCACATCGGCATCACCACGCACTTCGATCCTGAGTCCGTTGGCGCCGCCGGGAAACTGAACCGTGTACTGAGTCTCGCCCAACAAGCAGATTTCAGCCTGAACCGCGGGCGGTATTGAACCTGTCTGTGACACACCGGAAGTCAGTGGTAACGTATTGCTTTGAGAAATTGGCATCGGATTACCGGCTGACGACGGCCATCGTACTACGCGGGCCGAATCCTGCCCGCTCGTTCGCGTGTTTGATTGACCTTGAGGAAGAATAACTGCTGTAAAGAAGCAAAGAAGCAAGGTCCCGCGGGAACTTCGATTTCGCGTCATCCGGTCCTCCTGCATAACGTGTCGGGTCGGAACTCGCTATGAGGCCACAATCCAATGTTACCGGCGGATATGTATCGGCAAGCCGAAGCCAGCCGTTTCACAGACTATCGCCCACTTTAGATAGACGCAAATAGGGGGTGCAACTATACAATGAAATCACAGGGCTGGCGGGCTGGAGGAATCTTGTGGAGCAGGAGTTGAGATGGGACTTACTTAACGCAGGCCAACAATATCTGCGGTTCGCGTTCATCCGGCGTTCGAGGTTAATCTGAAAGTATCAGTCAAAGGAGATTTCGATGATCGGACCGATCAAGACCGTTGGTAATCTACGTTGCGGATCAGGAGAAGGCCGTAGAGTTTTACACGATGAAGCTGGGGTTCGAAGTGCGCCGCACCCTTCCAATCGGTCCCAACGCAAATTGGATAGAGGTCGCGCCGCCTGGTGCGCAGACTTGTCTAGTGCTTTACTCTAAATCGATGATGACGAACTGGGCCGAGCTCAAACCGTCCGTCGTCTTTCAATGCCCGGACGTCGTGGAAACTTGTCTTCGACTCGACGCGCTTGGTGTCCGAATCAAAATAACGCCTACTCAGCTAAACTCTGAGTGTCACTTCGCTTCGTAGACCAACACTCGTCGTTCCTTGCTGCCGATTGCTCCAACAATCGCACCAATACCGGCACCAATCGCCGCGCCAAGGCCGCCTAACACCGCCACCAGTTCTCCGGTGCCAAGGTCTTCGTAGTTGCCGGCAGCAATACCGACTCCCGCGCCTATGCCGAATCCGATTCCAGCTCCAATCAGCGTCGGTTTTCCGATCGATCTGGCGGTTGATTTTCGTTCGATTCGATAAACTTTCGAGACCGAATCGCGCGCCAAGTCACTCGCGTTGTTCCCGCGGTCCAACACAAGTAGAGTGTCCGACACGCTGCGGAGGATACCATCCAGCTTTTTCCCGTCCTTAAGCCGTACGCTGAGCTTCTCCCCGGAGGAAAGCGATCGTACGGCATCCCACTCGCGCCCCACTGTCTGGGCAATTGTTGTATTCACCAACACCACAGACAATACAAGGCTCACAACGATGGTTTTGGTCTTCATAACATCTCCCGCGAAAATTTGAGTTCGGATTTCGGTCGAATTCTGAAGGTCGTCCGGTGATCCAAGGGCATCATTATGATAACCGATGCTGAATGTCACTGTCGACGTGTGACGCCCTTCGCCGGAAGTTTGTGGAGTTCACGCGAGATGATAGAAACTTTCCGGCTCAACACGGGACTACAACCCGTCAAAACCGGCCCACAACTTGCTGACTGGTGTGTAGGATTGTTTATGAAAGCAGCGAAAAAGAACCAGGACTTGCACGGAAATGTACCGGACGCGTCGCCGGTTGTATTGATCCTCATCGATGTGATCAACGATTTTGAATTCGAAGGGGCCGAACCAATCTTCGAAAACACTATGGCGATCGCGGGGGCAATCGCAGCTCTGAAAAAGCGGTCAAAACAAGCTGGCATCCCTGTTGTTTATGTAAATGACAACTTCGGCAAGTGGCAATCCGATTTCAGACGGCTCCTCGACCACTGTCTGAATGATGGGGTAACCGGACAACCGATCGCCGAGCTTCTGAAGCCGGACGATGACGATTACTTTGTATTAAAGCCAAAGCATTCGGGATTCTACTCGACGACACTTGATATTCTGCTGGACTATCTACAAGCAAAAACGCTGATTCTCGCCGGGATCACAGCTAACATCTGCGTTTTATTCACGGCCAACGATGCTTATTTGGGTAACTATATACTTGGCATACCACGGGGCTGAGATGTATCCTATGGTGACGTGACAGGCTTCATTCATCATCTTCGGAGCCGTACTTGTCCGCCTCCGAAGTTTCAGCCGCTTGGGGAAGTTCCACTCGGTCAAACGGCAATGACTGGTAAATGCCAAAGGCCTTCTTGACGCGCCGCGCTTTCCTAAATGTGATGTTGGTCCTAGCAATGGGATAGTCAATCCGCGCTCCGCTCAGCAACTCTTCAATGGTAAGTATCTGCAATCGAGGATGCTTTGATTTCTTGCCGTCCGGTTCATAGAAGCCAGCGTTAGCGGCTTCACGTCGCATAGGTTTAGTCGGTTCCTGTAGGGTAATCAGCACGCCTATTGCCGCGCCTTCTCGTTCGATGACTCCGCGTAGTTCTCTGATATGCGCGGGTGGTATGTGTCCTGATTTTACGGAGATCACAATCTGCTTTGTGTTCCCCGGCTTGAGATCATCATGAAAATACAGTCGCCCGTCGATACCTTGATCCGCGCCTTTCTTTTGTTCAACGGGCCGCGCATCTACCAAACCGAGCGCCCACCATTGGAATTGATAGGCATCATCCTTTGCTAACTGTTCTGCATCGGGTAGTGAGACGGGCTCTCCAACAACTTCGTATTTCGCTTCGTCACCATACGCATTGAATAGTCGATGCTTGATGAGCGTGATTGCTAGATGGGTAATGTCAATTCCTATCCATGAACGGTTCAGCCGTTGTGCGGTCGCTATTGCAGTGCCACAGCCACAGAACGGATCAAGC
>JBASRM010000173.1:0-10828 GCA_049273835.1 Blastocatellia bacterium
CTCTACAGCGGTGGCTGTGAATGCGTCCTTGAGGAATTTCGCTTCTGATTCGGCCTCGGGAAGTTTGAGATCTGCTTCGGGATAATTCGGGATAACGTAGCGCGCGCGCCCGTTTCTGATCTTCAAGTCATCGGGAGGAAAGCCACAATCCTGCGGCCAGCGAACCAGGCCCATCTGTCCCAGGAACTTCGTTTCTGTCGGCAACCCCTTCCCCGGCTCCTTCACGTGCACAAGCTCCCACGGAATCAACGGCTCATCGGTAAAGACCAAGATGCTCTTGAGACTGCCGCGGTGCTCCCAAAGAGCGGCCTGTATCGCCTGCGGAATCAGCTCGTCAAAGAGTTCGCCGCCTTTGCTGCGTATGGTCCTGAGGAAAACTTCGACATCGCTCTTGCTTCTGAGCCAACGGCTTTCAATCTCTTTGTAAAGGTTCTCTACATACTTCTTGCGATCCCCTTGCAACGCCTTTGATGAACCGGTCACCCTTAATTTTAGATCGGGGAGATGCAACACGAAGTCGAACACGCTTTGATCGCCGTGATTATTTCCACTGATGGTAAGCTCGTTGAAAGGCTCGGGCTGTCTTTTTGACCCGCTGGCGCGTCCTTCGTCCGTTAATTCAGTGGGAATGGCAGTTCTCGCTTTGACTATTTGAGGCTTGAGCTTCAGGGTGACCAGCGGGACTTGCCCCTGTCGAGCTACAACCCACACCTCGCCTTCGCCCAGGTGTGTAGGTCGTACATCAAAGATCACCTGTTCAGGTTTGCCGGGTTCGGGAGGATCAATTTCGAAACGGTCATCACCGATTATGTCAAGGTTCTGCTTGGGGAACACCTGAAGGATGAGCTTTCTCGACGGGTCAATCTCGCTCTTGCCGCCGGCCGCGGTAGCGCTAGTGACCTGTTCGATAACTTCACGCGAGATTGACACCTCGATGCTGGTAGCGTGCTTTAGAATGATTTCGCTTTCCATCGCGCCGTGAAAATAACATGTGAATCCGTGAAGGGTTGGCTTACCGGGGACCTTAGTTTTCCGGCCACGAGTACGTGTCGCGCCACCGCCGGATTTCATCCCGCCGTCTCTGATCTCGCCCGACGCTCCGGCGCCGCCGGGCCGGTAAGTCCTCGCGCCATGCCTGAATCGATCAAATTCAAATGCAGGCCCCCCGCCGCCTGTAAACGGGAGAGGATCGCCATGGTTAGGAAGCCAATAGCTGTCCGTCCTTAGGTGGAGCGCGTCGCGGTAAAACTTTTCCGTCGTAGAGTTGTCGGCCACTATTTGGATATCAAGCCGCTGATTCGCGGGATAATCTTCACTTGACCAGAATATCTTTCCGTCTCTCCTCATCTGCAATGCTTCGCCATCTTCGAGCAGGTATTGAATCGCCATATCGTGAGCGAATGGACCCACCATTCGCGACTCCAACAATGCAGAGTTGCCGTCCATGCGGTCGTACTTGCGCGGCTTGATCATCGAGGCACAAAGGTGGCCGGAGTAAAAACGGATTATGCAATCAAATTTCTTAGGCTCGACGGGCATGTCCTCGCCATAAAGGTCCTTCAGGTGGAGGAAACAATGGTGCAACCCGTGGGCGGCTGTTACTCCATCGGTCTTCCGGTTGCGACTTGCATTCAGGTGATAGACCTCGATGAGGCAATTTCGCCCAAGCTTAAATGGACTAGTGGACTCGATCTGTTCGCCATCCGCAAATACGGTTATGTCGGACGCGGATCTCTCGGATTCGAAATAGCCGACTTCGCAGTAAGGGTCTCGTTCATTCGGAAAAAAACATCCGCTGTCGAGAACGATAGTCGCAAGAATAGCCATGAGCTTCCTCCTATCGATTCAGGAGTAGAACCTGACGATGATTCGCGCTGATGGTGATGCCTGCCGCTGAATCTAAGCGCGATTCAGCGCGTTCTATTTGCTGATTGTCGCCTGCGGGTTGCCATACACGACATAGGCTAACCACGTGGCATCGCCCGCCTGGCGGGCTGCTTCGCGAGCTTTGATGGTCGCGTCTGCGATTCGGGACTTCTTGAGCAGCTCTGAATAAAAGGTCTCAGTAAAGGTTCGCGCGGGGCTGTCGCCGACTGACCACAGCGTTCCAACAAACGCGCCGGCATCGCGTTTGAGAAACGCCTGCGCGAAGCCTCCGATCCCAGTCAGCTTATAGCCGGCGCGGCCAACTTGACAGGCATTCAGCACGATAAGCGGTCGATTATCGTCAGGACCCTTCAGAACGCTATTCTGCTCCACGGTGGTAGCTGTTAGTAGGTCCGTGATGTATTGGCCGCTTTCCATGCGGCCCTGCATCAGCAGACCGGCGTTTGAGATATTGCCCTGATCAGCCTGGCCGTGGCACGCAAAGTGGAGCAAATCAAATTCGCCCGCGGTGCGGAGCAGTTGGCGAAGTGCCGCTGACTTGGCTTCCACGGCGGTTGCTCCAAATTTCTTACTAAGAAAGTTGGCTTCCAGAGTCGCCTCAGGCAACACGTAGCCCGCATCAGGATAATCAGGGATCACGTAGCGCGCTCGGCCTGCTCGGATCTGCATCTTATCAGGAGGCCAGCCGGCTTCGTGCAGCCATCGCACCAATCCCATCTGCCCCAGGAATCTTGTTTCGGCCGGTAACGGCTTGCCCGGCTCTTTGAGGTGAACAATCTCCCACGGAATGAAAGGCTCATCGGAGATAACCATTATGCTCTTGAGATCCTTTCGATGGTCCCACAAAATCTGCTGGAGCTTCGGCGGGAAGAGTTCATCAAGCAAGTCTCCCCCGAATTCGCGCATCTCGTCGGCGAAGGCCTGAACGTCAGCCTCATTCGCGATCCATCTCTTCTCGATTTGTTGGTACAGATTGTCGACGTAGTCTTTTCGATTGCCGACGAACACCTTTGACGAATCCCACTCCAGCAACTTCAGACCAGGAGACTGGAACTGAAAGCGGTATGAGCTTTCGTTGCCGTTGTGTTGTTCGAGAATGAAGAGCTGGTTGATCGGCTCCGCCAGCGGGGGAGCTTCGCTGGTGACGGCGTCGGCGGTTGCGCGTGCGGCGGCCGCGCCTTTGGTTGCGACTATTGCGGGCTTCAGCACGAGAGTGACCAACGGAACCTGTCCCTGGCGGGCTATCACCCAGACTTCGCCGTCCCCGAGATGAGTGGGTCTCAGATCGAAAATGAGCGATTGAGGGTCGCCCGGCGCGGGAGGGTCTATCTCGATGCGGTCATCGCCGGCCATCTCGAAATTGTTCTTGGGGAAGACCTGAATCATCAGCTTCTTTGATGGATCGACTTCGCCCGAACCTGCAGCAGCCGCGGCGCCGGTAACCCGGCCTATCACTTCGCGAGAGACGAGCACTTCTACGCTTGTGGCGCGCTTGAGTACCACTTCGCCATCCATTTCGGCGTGAAAATAACAGGTGACCTTTGGCGGGTCTGCCTGAGCTTTGCCTTTCGCCACACGAATGACGGACGCTTTCGAACTACGAGAAAGGGAGAGTGGCTTCCGCACGCGGATGTCCCTCGTGGTGGCCATATCGTCCACGGTGAATGTAGGCATGGCACGCGAAGCAAGGATGCTTTCGACACCTCTCCGAGGCTTTATAGCGATTCGCGCCGTCGTGGCCAGCTCTGCGCCCGATTGCGGTTGGCTGACTTCGGGCACAACGCCGATAGGCTTGCCCCGGTCCAGCACCACTGTTCGCCGGGCCGTAACCAGTCCGCTCGTTTTTGCCGACGGCCTGACATCCCCGGCCGTTGATTGCGAACTTGATCTGCCAATCTCGTGAAGGTCCAGTGCATCCAGCAATGAAGTAGCCGGCTTGCTCTTCTTGGCTTCGCGGAAAATTTCTTCAGCGGCATAAGCGTAGTAGAGCACTGAGCCCCGATAGTCGCGGTGAATTACAACATAACTCGGCGAGCTCTCACCGATCCACTTTAGGCAATTCTTGACTGAGGTATCAGCGGCCGTGACGATGATATCTCTATCAACCGTAGCAGGTAATGCTGATCCTACAACTGACCCGAGAGGAGTGACGAGCCGTCCGGAAGTTCGGATGAAGGCTGATAAATCGACGTTCGAAACCTTCTCCTTCCTTTGCAGTCGGCTCTTGCTGGCTCCGGTTTGTTTCGCCCGAGGTGACTTACGCTTTTTCCTCGAGGGCGCGGCGACCGCGCGGCGGGGGACCGCTTGAGCGGGCTGGGCAAGTTGCAGCCAGTTGGTCAAAGCGTTTACGACTCTGGGCTGGAAGAAATAATTGGTGTGATAGACTTGCGGGTTCTTGCCGAAGTCGAGTCGATCTTTGATGAAGTTCCCCACCTGCGGGTCGATCGCGGTCATCGAAGCCGTGTTTACCACCAGGTCATTGGATTCGCGCATGAGCTTGTCTGTGAACGAGTCGGCGATCCATTGAACCAGCCGGCGTGGCAGCTCTTTTGGCTCGTGATCGCCATTGAACAATTGCGCTTCGAATTCAGATGTGATGGCGCAATAGTAACTCTTCTCGATTGTAGGCTGGCCCACCTGTGCTTCGTTGATCTTTGTGATGAAGTCGCCATCGGGTTCCATCGCCGCAAGCCCGGGTATGTCGCCGTCGGTGACGGCCCTCGTCGCGAGGTACTTTACGAATGCTCCCAGGCCTTGAATAACCTCCTTTAGCACGAGCGCCACTGCCTTCGCATGCGGAAGCAATCCCAGTAACCGGCACGCGGCAACTGCAAGATTGGTGTGGAGGTCTATGAGCGTATGCCAGTTGTCCGGCTCCGCCAGGCTCGTACCGGCATTGGTGCAGGCGGTGAAGATGACCCGGTCGAAGTGAGCTTGCCAGCTCGCCAGCGGCATAAGCAGCTCAACCAGGCTGCGGAACACAAGTCCTCCCCGGCTATGAACGACGACGTCGAAATGTGGCGCATGATTCCAGTTGATACTCTCGAGGCGATTCAGCAGGTCAGTCGCGTTGGCCAAAGGATCCGAGCTCAATGTCAGGTGATCGAATCCTATCACTGCGTCGTAGTTTGCCCACGCGCCTTCAAGGAATTTCTGCCCCCATGGAGTCCCGGTTAAGGCGCCGTACCCGCCTATCGTGCTGCTGAAGGTTCCATGTACAAACAACAATATGCGGGCGGGCCGGTCAGTCGGCAGGTTGAGCGACGACAAGTCGTCAATCAGACTCCACGACGCCGGATCGAGCGAGTCCATTCTTACGATTCCTCTCCGGACGTTCCGCTCGAGGAACTTTATCGCTTGACCGACTGCGATGCGGGCGGCGAACTTCAGCACGTACGCCTTCACTTTGTCCGCCAGGAAGTCCTGCACTATCCCGCGCCGGGCGGGCTGCCCCGGATGTTTTGTGACAGGCATCTCTATTCGAAACGTGACACGCTTTTGCGCAGGCGTCTGGCGAACGCCTCGCCGGCCAGGATCGGCAGGCACCAATGCGCTGTCGGCCGCGAACTGCCAGGAATACATCCCCTCGGTCTCAAGCAGGATGACAGCATCTTCCGGCGGGCCAAGATCCAGTTCGAGTTCTGCAATGTTTTCCCCGGAAGGCGCCGGCTCGCGGCGACGGCCAGGAGGCGGAGCGGCGGCCGGCGTGAGCTCAACCTTATCGATAAGCTTCAGATCCTGCTCTTCTAATGCCTCGATAATCGCTTCATTCGCAAGAGATGTCGCTATCGGGTCGCTCGCGGACCCCTCGGCGCCGGACACCCGCGTCCGCGGTCCGCGCCTTTTGCGGGGCGACATAATCTCTGAAATCTCGTATGAGGACGGGACTGTCACGCGAAGCCCGCTGTTGCGAGTCACGATTGGCATGGTTCACCTCTCCTGTCAGATATGTAGTCCTGTACCGGTTCATGTCTATTTGACGCGAAGCATTTCTCAAACCATTCAAAACTCTCTTGACGCTGCAAAAAGCTGAGATGTGAGGCCAGGTCTCACCAATTTCAGGTTGCAAAAGGGGTCTCTATTTCTAAGGTCATAAGTCTGAAGTGAAGAAAAATGCCGGCGTTCGCGAAGTGGAAAATATCGGCCCGGATTTTCGCCCAGGGCCCGGTTGTCCAAGATCCTTTTCTTCGTCAACAGGCCTTCAGGACGGCTAGGGAAAGCGGTTTCTCAAACTGAAAGCTGACTCTCGATTTCGCGCACGCGGGACACGAGCTTAAGAAGTTCAAAGTCGCTTACGTGTTCGCCTCGCGCCACTTCTTCGCATCGCGCAAGCAGTACCGCCAGTGCGCGTTCATCGATCTTCGCGCGGCGAGCGCAGACGGCGGCGAGCTTGCCGTTATCGATCTTCGCAGGCGCGCGGGCGAATCGGCAAAGGCGCTTGCGAAACTCAGAGTAGATGTTCTCAACCGCCAGATCGGTCGCGCGCGCCAGCCTTGTAATGTTCGCCATCGAGGACACGAACTCGAGGTTGGAGGTTCTTCGTTCTCGCCTGAGCGGCACCGGGCGGCCAAACCGGCGGCCGTAGCTGAACACGACCAGCACGGCGATCAATCCCGCCTGCGCCATCATCCACGGAACCGGTGTGCCGCGAAAGTACGCCATCAAACCCTCGCCAGGCGAGCTCACGCCGTAGCCATGATGATATTCGTCAAACGCGATCTTGCCCGCCGGACGTTCGGATAACAGGTTGAGCGCGAGAATTACGTTGTCGGCTTCCGAGATCCCGTTGTTCGCGACCACGTACTGATCGGTCAGCAACACCACGCGCCCCTCGCCGACTCGCGCGTCTGCCAGCACCGCGCCGCTATCATCTCCGATGTGGCTGATGGTGGAGCGGCTATCGACCCTGACACGGGTCGCGTGCTCGGTGAGTGAAACGCTTCGGACGCCGCGAGTGAAAGGAGTCGGCTGTAAAGGACGAGCGGGCGGCTTGCGAACGGCGGACTCAGTGTTCACCGTCGCGTCGCCAATCCGTACTCTGATTTCCCGGTCGATGACGATCAGGAGACCTCCGGCTTCCACCCACCTGGTCAGGGCGCTCAGTTCATCCTCATCGGGGTTGTGTGTCTCGGGCGGCGCGATGACGATAAGAGTTCCGGGCTCGTGGTCTTTCAAGTCGGTGAACGGTTTTTCGAAACGGGCGACCGGGTATCCGCTTTCTTCTAGCAAGGTGTAGAGGGCAAGCGTGCCGTACGGTGTCGATCGGTAGGATGAACGATCGGCGGTTAATTCATCTTCCTCCGTGGCCCGTGTGTCCACGAAAAAGACGAAGTTGAGCGTAACAAGAACACAGAACAAGCCGCCGACTAGAAGAATTGCACGTGCGTTTCGCTTCATTGGGGGGTTTGTGGTTTCTGGTTTGTGGTTTCTGGTTTCTGGTTTCTGGTTGAAACCTTCCGCACATAAGAATCTGACGGTCGCCAACGAAACCAGAAACTAGAAACCAGAAACTACTTCACATTGAACAGCGAATGAGGAACATCCTCCAAGACCCAACTATTCCCCGATCGGGTCAATACGAACACGGCTGTGCCCGTCTGGTCTCTGCCCTCGGATTTGACCTTCAGCCCAACATCAAGCGCTACTCGATTGGCGTCCACTTGGTCCACCAGGAGGATCTCTGTTGTCCACGCGGTCGTCCTGGAAACCGTTAAACCCTGAACAAACCGCTTAAGATTATTTTTGACCACCAGCGCAAACAGTTTGTCGGATGTGGACTGTTTTATCGCTGAGTCGAGTTGAGCGATATAAGCGCGCACAGACTCGTCAGCCTGAGGGGAGACACCGGCCGCGCGTTCCGCTTGCAGCAGCGCTTCGTGGGCCGCGAACTGCGCGGTCGCCTCATCGGCCTCAACAGCCGCCGCGCGAAACTGGCGGGCTGCTTCGGCGGCTTGATTGCGGGAGATCGCCGCCTGTCCTAACGTTATGCGAGCCCACGCCAGAGCCGGACCCACCGGCGGTGTAATCTTAATCGCGGCATTGGCTTCGTTGGCGGCTTCGTCCATCTTCTTCTGCGCGGCAAGCATTCGAGCAAGCCAGGCATGCAGCACGGCGTTGCGCGGCTCCAACCTCACGGCCCTTCGTAACCTGGCTTCGCCGTCGGCGTACTCGGCCTTGTTGAACGCCCCAATGCTTTCGTTCAATAGTGTCTGCGCCGAAGGACGCGTCGCCTTCATATCGCCGTCCCGCGCGTCGTTATCGTAGCTGGTTTGAATGATCAGTTTTTCCGGATCGGCTTCCACCGAGCTAATTTTTTCGCCGGTGGGGATCTCAGCCGTGGCGATGTTTTCAGATGGGACCATCACCGAGGTCGTCACCGCCTTGCCAGACGCCGTCGTCGCCAGAATAGTTACTGTCACATCCCCGGTTCCGAGGTTGCGAAGGTTGATGCGCTGTGAACCGGGTTTGTCCGAAGGCAGCGGCGAGCCGATGATCACATCCGGTTCGATGATCGAATCGATCCATTGCTGAAACAGCTTGTCCACTTCCGGTGACGCCCCTTTGGACAGGCCGGCACGCAGATCTTCGGTGGAAACAATCCGAGTTTGGGCCCCGGACACAAGCCCCTTAATCGCGGCTATCAGTTTCTCTCGACCGGCTACCTCCGCCAGCAACCTGTAAACGAGCGGCCCCTTGCTAAACACAGCCGCACTGTAATTAGGCAACAGCAGCGTTTGAACGCCGAGCTCCGCGTCCCGCCCGGATTGGGCGATCGGTGTGTAACTCCAACGCATACTCGCAAACAAATCACGAGCTGCCTCTTTGCCAAAACGGTCCTCGAAGTACAGAGCGGCAAGATACCGAGGTAGTGAATCGGTGAGGAAAGCCGCGCTGCGAGCCTTCACCGCCGTGCGATTGTCCTGCGCCGCGCGTGGCTCTTGCCCGCGCAACCGGACGCGCCCGTCAATCCACATCCTGGCGATGGCGTCCGCCAAAACTTCGATGACGCCGGCGCTCAACGAGTCCCGGCGAAATACTTGCTCGTTCAACACCAGCACTCCGGGCTCAGTCAGGTTTCCCGCGCGAGCCGAAGAGATTATTCGAAACGTGGAGCCCGCCGGCGGCGGCCCCAGTGTCCTGGTCAGAAATTCGATGATCTGACCGGTCTCATCGCCGATACGAGTGATGATCAACCGCGGGTCCACGGGTTTCGCCTCGGCCGATACCGCGGTGATTCCGGGCTGAACAAAGATTTCAACCTTGACGCCTCCGCGGTCTGAGCTAACCGGTTCGTCGAAGCTCCCGGCGACCACGAGAGGAAGTGAATTCAGCGGCTGATCGAAGGTTGAGTTCTGTCCTTCGGATTTCAGTGCGCCAGACGATAGTGCCCGGAAATTACGGACCGGGGACGCGCCGCTCACGGTCAACACGAACGGCGCAGTGTTCGGGCCGTACAGCGTGTACATCGTGGAAGGCATCGGAAACCACACCGCCCCCGGCGTCAGCAGCACCTCGCCTGAGTAAATATGGATCAGAGGTGTCGATTCCGGCGCTTCGATGCGGTAACTAACTTCGACCGTCGCTTTTGCTCCCGCGCCGATGGAAGTTTGGGGCGTGATGATGATCTGATTGAGGGTTGGGACGCGGCGATCTTCGACTGCTTCGAATTGCGCTGCTGCGCCGTTAACTGTAGCCGCGCTCACCTTAGCGAGCTTGGTCAATCTGAGGTAGAGCTTTGGCTTGGGCGACGAAGCCAGGTTCGAAATGCTGAGCGCGGCTCGCGCATCGGCCGCGCTGGCGGCGGTGTCTATCCGAACCGTAATGTTATAACGATCGACTTCAACTTCCTGCGCCGCGGCGCCGGCGGCCAAGACCGCTGTAATGAAAATAGCTGAGAAGATTCTTTTGAGCATCTGGAAAACACTGGTCTCTGGTTGTGGTTTTAGTTTTTAGTTTCTAGTTCTTTCAATGCAACTCGTCACGAACGAGGCGATGAATGGCTTTAAGCTTTTCGAGTAAAGGTTCGAGCCTGTTGAGCGGCAAACTGTTTGGACCGTCCGAAAGCGCGGCCTGCGGGTCGTCGTGGACTTCCATGAATACCCCGTCAACCCCACAAGCAACCCCCGCGCGGGCGAGATGCTCGATAAACTCGGAATCGCCTCCGCTTGCAGCGCCAAGCCCCCCGGGACGCTGTAGACTGTGCGTGACATCGTGAACAACCGGATAGCCGAAGCCTCGCATGATCGGCACGCCGCGAAAATCCACCACCAGGTTGTTGTACCCGAAGCTCGAGCCTCGCTCGGTAATCATCACTCGCTCATTACCTTGAGACGTAGCTTTTTCGATGGCGTGCTTCATATCGTGCGGCGCCAGAAACTGCCCCTTCTTGATGTTTACGGCTAGGCCCGAGCGAGCGGCCTCGACAATCAAATCGGTTTGTCTGGATAGAAACGCCGGAATCTGAAGCACGTCTGCGATTTCGGCGGCCCCGCGGACCTGACAGCCTTCGTGCACGTCGGTGAGCACGGCAACGCCGGCTTCGCTGCGCACGCGGCCGAGAATGCGGAGCGCTTCGTCGATTCCAAGCCCGCGATGAGCGCTGATCGAAGTGCGATTCGCCTTGTCGTAAGAGGACTTGAAGATGTAAGGAATGCCGAGGCGTTCAGTAATCGCCCGGATTGCGTGCGCCATCTTGAGCGCGTGTGACTCGCTCTCGACGAGGCACGGTCCGGCGATCAGGAACAGGTCTTCGCCGCCAACTTCGACGCTTCCAACTTTGAAGGATTTAACCGCGACCGGCATAAATGAACGGTAATTCTACACGGCGGCGCGCGTTATTTGAAAGGCGGCGAATGATCAGGCGGGCTGGAGAGTGGTCTCGAATTGTCGTTCATCGTTGGGCGCACATGCTCGGGCGAAGAATCCGTTCAAGCCCCTCAGG
>JBASRM010000174.1:0-10341 GCA_049273835.1 Blastocatellia bacterium
AGTGAGCTTCATGTTTCATGGATCTCACTTCTGCTTGTCTGTGATTATTGTCGATGTTTATTCTGGACCTTGTTTATGTTGGACCAAATTCCAATCGAGCAGGAGGCGCAACTTGTGGAGCGCGCGCTTCACGGCGATCAGGCCGCCTTTGGCGAGCTGGTCGAGCCCCTCAGCAAGCCGCTGTTCTCGTACATCTACCGCATGGTAACTCACGCTCACGATGCGGAAGATCTGCTTCAGGACGTGCTCGTCAGAGTCATGCAGTCCCTGCCGCGCTACAGGTCTGAATCGCGATTCAAGACCTGGCTCTTCGGTATTGCGACTCACGTGTGTCTTGATCATCTTCGTTCAAAGAAGCGCTGGCGTGTCGAAGCCCAGCTCTACGGTCAATACGAAACCGAAGCGGATGGGAATGAAGTGGAAAAGCTCGAGGCATTGCTGCACTCTCCAGGTTTCGTTTTCGAAATTCGCGAGCACATCGCGTTCTGCTTTTCGTGCATAAGCCGCACTCTGGAACCTGATGAGCAGGCGGCGATCATGCTTCGCGAAGTGCTCGGATTTTCAAACCGGGAAGCGGCGATGATGCTTGAAGTATCCGAGCCCGTTTTTCGACATCGGCTCTCATCCGCGCGCTCAAAGATGATCGGAAGCTACGAAGGTCTCTGCCAGTTAATCAACAAGACAGGCGTGTGCTGGCAGTGCAAAGGGTTAAACGAATTCGCGGGCCCCGGTCACAACGGACGGGATCTTGTTCAGATAGAAGTAGCGCCCGGTGTTGAGGTCACCGCGGATAGCTTGTTCGACTCGCGAGTGCGAATCGTCCGCGAAGCCGGGTTTCCCGAGAGCAAGACTCGCAAGATGCACGACCTGTTCTTTGAAGGACTCAGACGCCGCGAAGAAGGAAGCGATTAGCGCTTTCACTTTTGTCATTTTCGGCGCTTCAGATCTTCCAATAATTCTGGGCCGGCGGTCTTGGGCTCGCTGAAATACCACCAGTTTCTCTCAGCCGACCATCCGTGTTCAACGGCCGCCTCATCGCCCCAAAGACTCCGGGCTACGGGTGTAACCAGCTTCCTCAGATGCTCGTCGGCACGGCGGACACGTTCTCTGTGTCTCGAAGCATTCGCACCCCGGTCGATCGCCAGCGTCTCCTCTATCAACTGGCGTCCATCCATGTCATTCAAGTAGTCGTCAAGTCCAAGCTTGTAACCTTGCTCGATCGACTCGACTGTCTTCTCCCAGTCTCTCACCAGTCCTTGGAGACCTCGGTCGATGACGTGCTGGGCGCACCCCTTATTGCGAAGATACTCACGCACCGGGTCAGACATGGTTAAGTCCCTCGTTTGAGCTGCCGTCGAAAATAAGCCTCGCCATCGTTTGGCTTAAAGCAGGTGCGAATTGTGGCATCGCGGTTAAAGGCGATGAAAGTGCCTGTGTCGCGATCGAACCTGGTTACCACCCCGTCATCGCGCACTGCCTCGGCGATCGATCCACCTGCCGGGCGATCTCTCAATGTTTGTGCAATGCCAAGATACTCTTCGATCGAAATCTTCCCAAACTCGCGGCCGTGCTTGCGGTAATGCTCCACGAGCTTCTCGCGCGACGCGAAACCAATTGAGGACTCACGACGTGCTGAAGGCGAAGGTGTCTGCGCAGCGGTCGTCTCGTTGCGGTTTGGTTCCGCTTGCTTGGTATTATGTGCCGAGCACGCGGCCAGGGATCCAGCCAGGCATAAGACGATGAGAATGTGTGAAACCGGCGCGTTCATTTTTCGCGATCCAGCCCTCAGTCTTGCTTATGGGCGACGATCCTGATGCGTTTGTAATCGGCGAACCAGCATCCATCTCGAAACAGAGCAGGCTTGAGTTTCCTTTCGACTTCGGCAATAACATCTTCTCGTTTGTTTTCAGGAAGCGATTCGATGATGTTGTCGGTGAAGGTGAGCAGCCAGTTTCTCAACCCGTTCTCGCCGTCTTCGAGCCTTGTTGGCCGGTCGAAGTGCGATGCGAACCCGACTCGAAAGCCCTGCCCCTCGAGGAGCGCAGCGTACTCACCGATCGTCGGGTAGTAGCGAGCAAACGGCTCGGCGTTGACCTGTTCGCCTGCCGCATGAACAGCTTCGGTCAGGGCGGTACGGAGGGCGCGAATGTTGCCCTTGCCGCCGAACTCCGCGACGAAGCGGCCGCCGGGCTTCAAGACTTCCCAGACGCATCGCGCGACCGCCGTCTGATCCTTCATCCAGTGGATGGCGGCATTCGAGAAGACCGCGTCGAATGGTTCATTGAAATGAAAATCAGTACCGTCGGCGATCTCGAAAGTGAGCTGCGGATAGAGCCGCCGCGCCTCTTCAATCATCTTCGGCGATTTGTCTATGCCGACCACCTCGGCGCCTGCCGCGGCTATCTGGTTCGTAAGGTGCCCGGTGCCGCATCCAAGGTCGAGGATTCGCTCTCCCGCTCCCGGGGCGAGCAATTCTATAACACCCTGGCCGTGCTTCCACACGAAGGCGTTCTTGCCGTCGTACAACGCTGTATTCCAGGTCTTGTCAGTTTGGCTTTGGTTTTTCATTGCTATTCCGCATTCCTGAAACTTTTGGGCATTCCCGCACGGGCAGCTTTAGTGGCCGCCCATCTTCGGCTCTGAGGCAGTCTTTTAGCATTGAGGGGCGGCCACGGAGACCCGTCCATACGGGATGCAGCTTTTTCTTCAACGATCGATCCGCGCCAGTTGCTTGTCGTGCAGCTTAGAAAGCGAAACGAGCGCGGTCAATGCACCAATAAAAGCCATAGCCATGTCCTTCTGAGTGTCAAAGACATCGCCTTGCGTTCCGAGAAACGCGTCACCTGACGAACCGGTCATCGCAGACACTATCCATTCCACCAATTCGTACAGTGCGCTGATCGCGAGGCAAACCGAGACGACCAACACAAACAACCATCGCCCACGCTTCACAACGTTCAACCTCAACAGCACCTCACGCGAGATCATCGCCGGCACGAACCCTTGAGCGAAGTGTCCCAGCCGATCGTAATGATTGCGGCTCAAATCAAACTGGTCACGAATCCACTGGCCGATCGGAACCTCTGCGTAAGTGTAGTGCCCGCCTACCATCAAGATGATCATGTGCAGCGCGATCAGCGTGTAAACAAGGGTCGTGAATCTGAAGCGACGATAGGTAACCAGTAATACCGCGGCGCCCGCGACCGCCGGAATTACTTCAAGCAACCAGGTGAAGTAGTCGTGGGGTTGGATCGCGGACCAGATGAAGACCGCCGCAGAAGCGAACCAAATCACGCGCAGACCGGCCGGTTGCGGTTTCAATTCCTTTGCAATGCTTTGGGTCATCTCGCGGGCCTGCGATCAATGAAGCTCACGATGTGTCCCGCGAGCTCTTCGCCCTTTTCTTCCTGCAGGAAATGGCCCGCGCCCTGGATGACGATTTCAGGCTCGTCCTTCGCCGAAGGGATCAGCTTTCGAAAGAAGCGATCGCCGCCGCGAGTAACCGGATCGCCATCCGAGAACATCACCAGCGCGGGCTTGGTGCAGTGTGAGAGCGCTTCGCGGGTCTCGCGCATCTCGGCAGCGCCCGCCTGGTTGGGTTCGATAGGCACAAGTCTGGGAAACATTTGCGCGCCGGCTTTGTAGGTTGAATCAGGAAATGGAGCATCGTAAGCGGAAACGATCTCATCCGTGATCGACTCGCGATCGACTGCGCTGCGGCGAACGATCATTCCACATGGCATGTCGGGTGTCGACATCGCATAAGCTCGCCATTTCATGAATCCTTCCGTGGGCGGCACATCACCCGTGGGGAGCCCGGTGTTCATTATCACAAGTCTCGCAAATCGATCCGGCATCTGGGCGGCGACTGTGAGCCCGAGGATGCCGCCCCAGTCCTGGACAACCGCGGTGATCCTTCTCAGATCAAGCTTTTCGATGAACGACACGATGGTGTTGCTATGCATTTCGAAAGTGTATTCGATTGGATCGGAAAACTTGTCGGAACGCCCGAAGCCAATGAAATCCATCGCGAGCACGCGATGTTGCTCGGCCAGGATGGGAATCATCTTGCGATAGAGAAACGCCCAGGTCGGCTCACCGTGGAGGCACAGGATTGTTTCGCCCGCGCCTTCGTCGACGTAGTGAATCCGCGGTCCGCCCGTTTCAAGGTAATGAGGTTGGAAGGGAAAGCCGGGCAGATTAGCGAACCGCTCGTCGGGCGTTCGAAGCAGTGGCATTTGACCGCCTCCGTATTTATAATCCGGGCTCGACAGTGGAACCACGCGCCTAAATAACTACATCAAAGGAGCACACCATGCAACGGTACCGAATTCGGAGAAACTTGCTGGTCGCGATTCTTTTCGCGCTTTCAGTAACGGTCCCCGCCCAGCAGCCACCCCAGCCCTTCGCGCCGCCCGACGACATCGAGTATCGTAAGGCCAACGTCATGAGCGAGGGCGTGCGTTTGACGGCTGAGCTTTTTTCGCCGAAGTCGGCCGCCGGAAAGCAGCTTCCGACAATCATCATGAGTCATGGGTGGGGAGGCACGGTTGCGAATCTCCGCCGCGAAGCGGTCGCCTTCGCGCAGGCCGGCTGAAGCTGCTCCGATGATAAAGAACTGCGCGATGCTGTTTGTGGTGGCTGAGAAGGAAGAGCTCTTTGACAATGCGAAACACGCCAAGCTTGTTTTTGACCGCGCGCGCGAGCCGAAGAAGTATGTTGTGCTTCCAGGGATAACTCATTACGGCGTGTATACCACCGCACGCGAGCAAGCTACCAAGATCGAGATCGAATGGTATGACCAGCACTTGAAGAAGTAACGGTGGGACCCTGGGCATCCCTGTCTGCCGTTGTACCCGATAGGATCTTCAAAAGGAGAGCCGCCAAAACATCAGGCGGAGATTGCAGGGATGCCTGCGCTTCCAGGTGCGCTCCGAGTGGCTTACAACCCCCCAGTAACTTCTAACACTTGTCCGGAGACATAGTCAGACAGCGGCGAGGCGAAAAACAGGATCGCGCCCGCTCCTTCTTGCGGCGTTCCTGCCCTCCCCATTGGGATCATTGGAGTCGTCCGGTCCAATCGCTCGGCGGGGATACCGATAGCGATCTCCGCTTCGCCGCGGTGAATTGTCTCGCCTTTCTCTTTTGCCTGCGTGAGACGCGTTTCGATTCGTCCGAAGGCGACGCAGTTGACTTGAATATTGAACTGTCCCCATTCCTTCGCGAGGGTTTTGGTCAAGCCGATCACCCCGGCTTTGCCCGATGAGTAGTTTGACTGGCCGGGATTGCCGCGGGTGCCCGAGGTAGAGCTGATGTTTACGATCTTACGGGACCGCGCCGCGCCGCTTTCTTGCTTCTCGCGCTTGGCGGCGTCCCGGAGGAACGCCGAAGCAGCGCGGATGATTCGGAACGGAGCGGTGAGGTGCACGGCCAGGATAGCTTCCCATTGTTCGTCGGTCATTTTGTGAATCACGGCGTCCCAGGTGTATCCCGCGTTGTTTACGATAATGTCCAACCCGCCGAACTTTTCGATAGCGGAATTGACCAGCAAGTCCGGAAACGCGGGCTTGGTTACATCGCCGGGAACACTGATAGCTTGACCGCCTGACGCGAGAATGGCTTCCACAGCCTGTTTTGCGGGGTCGGGGTCAATATCGGTGACAACGACGCTCGCGCCGTGATGAGCGAAAAGCTCCGCGGTCGCCCGGCCGATGCCGCGTCCGGCGCCGCTGATAATGGCTGTCTTTCCTTCGAGTAGTCGTTCCACCTTGCTCCTCTCGTAAGCCGGCAGTCGATTCCGCTATTCGTTCCGTCTTTTTAGACTGTGACTATTTTGGTATTACGAGCCGCTGTCTTCGGAGTAGTACTTTTGGAGCTTTCTGTACAACGTCTTGCGGCCGATCCCCAGGACCTGCGCTGCACGCGTGCGATCGCCCCTGGTGTACGCCAGCGTTTGCATGATCATCCGTTTTTCGGCTTCATCAATCGTAGTGCCTACTTCGACCTCGATCGTCTTGCTGGCTTGCGCGCCGCGGACCGCATGCGGCAAGTCGTCGATCGCGATCATCCGGCCCTGGGCAATGATGACCGCCCTCTCAACGGCATTCTCGAGCTCGCGCACGTTACCCGGCCAGTCATAGCGTCTAAGCCATTCGAGCGCTTTCTTGGTGATCCCGGTGATGTTCTTGTTCGAGCGTTTTTTATAGATCTCGAGGAAGTGAGTTGCGAGAAGGGGGATGTCTTCCCGGCGCTCGCTGAGGGGCGGCAGTTTTATCGGATAGACGTTTAACCTGTAAAAAAGATCGCGCCGGAAACGCCCGTCGCTAACAGCCTGTTCAAGATCGACGTTCGACGCGGCGATAACCCGCACGTCCGTTTTTACCACCTCGTTGCCGCCCACACGTGCGAACTCTCCGTTCTGAAGAACGCGCAGCAATCGCACTTGAGCCGAAAGCGACATCTCGGCAATTTCATCAAGAAAGAGCGTGCCCCCGTCTGCCTCCTCGAACTTACCGATCCTTCGGCTGCGTGCATCGGTGAACGCGCCTTTCTCGTGCCCGAACAGTTCCGATTCCAGAAGGGTTTCCGGAATCGCTCCGCAGTTGATCTTGATGTACGGCTTCTCCGCGCGTGATGAGCGCGATTGAATCAAGTCAGCCATCAATTCTTTGCCGGTGCCGGAAGCGCCTTGAATCAGGACGGTGGTGTAGTTGTCCGCGACATAAAGCGCCATTTGCATGCAGCGCATGAAGTTGTCGCTCTTTCCGACGAAGCCGCTGCCACTGTGCTCGCTGTGCGCGTGCTCGAGTTCCCGGCGCAGTCTTAGAACTTCCGCGGAGAGACGCGCCTTCGACAGAGCGATTGCCAGCTGGTCGGCGATTCCCAGCGCCAGCGCGGTCACCTCGTTTGCGAACGATTGCTGCGGTTCGGACCACAGCAGTATCAGCGCGCCGAAGATCTTGTCCTCGATCACGATGGGAGCTACTATCGCCGCTCCGGCATTGAAGACCTCGGTCAAAAAAGAGCGCGCGTACTCGTGCTGCGCCGGGCTGAGTATCTTGAGCATCTGGCCGCGCCCGACGGTCTTGGGCATAAGTTCGAGGATTGGAAACTTGAGTGAAGGCCGCTTGAGTATTTCCGATGCGTTCCCGGCCGGCGTTCGCAAATTGGTGAAATGAATCTCGCTATTGTTGGCGTCTATGATCGCCAAACAGGCTGCCTGTATTCGAAGAAGGTCCACCGAGCGATCCAGGATGCGCTCGATCACTTCGGTGAAGTCGGAACCGGTATTGATGTCGTTGGCGATCTCCAGCAGCGCCTTATTGATTCGCGCTTCTCGTTCTTTCTCCGTGTAAATGTGAGTGTAGCGGTAACCAATAGCGATCTGTTGGGCGAGATTGCGAATAAAATTTATCTCGTCATCGTTCCAGGTGTAATGCTCGCGGCAGTGATGCAGTCCCATCATGCCGAGCAGCTGCAGATTGAATGTGATCGGCACCAATAAGACAGACTTGCTGCCGATCCCCTCGATTAGCTTTTGAAGGATGGGGGATACGTCTGCAGAGGAAGTGTCTTCGATGGCCTGAGGGGTGTAGAGGTCAAAGCCCTCCTGCAAGCGTTCGAGATCAACCCGGAGCCCTACCCCAAGTAGTGACGGCACTTCGTCTTCGATACCGGCTCGATATTCGTGCGTTATGCGAAAGTTGTTTTCGGGGGTCAGCGTCATCACGTCGCAGCGGTCGACGCCCATCATCTTGCCGACCTCAGTGACCGTGGCCTGAAGGAAGTGGTCAAGGTTTATTACCGAGAATGTTTCCGAGCCGATGCGGTTGAGGATTGCCTCGCGCGCTTCATGCATCTTGAGCTTGCGCTCCAGCGAAAGTGTGTCCCTCATTTGGCTACCGTGTGAATGTCAGGGTCTGGCTCTCGCCGCCATCAGGATTGCGCAGCTTGATATTGACCGCCGCGCCGGGTGGAAAGGCGGAGACCGGCACTCGAGCCAGGAAGGCCGTCCCATCGTCGCTTTGCGGCTTGCCGGGATATCCGGCCCCTCCAACGACAACGGTCACGCCGTTCTGCATGCCGAAGCCGGATAAGAAGAGCTTACCCTTCTTTGCTTTATAGCTGACCTGTGTCAGGGTGGGCGGAGTAATTTTAACCTGGGCTGTGAGCGCTCCAAGCGCGCTCAGCCGACCGCCTCCGATGACATAGCCTAGAAGACTATCTCTGGTCTCCACGCCTTCCAGTATGCGTCGTTTGAGCAGGATTCCGCTATCGCCGGGATACTTCGATTTTACGAGAGCTGCCGTTCCCGAAACGAAGGCTGCTGACACGGACGTTCCATTTACGCGTGTGTACCACTTCAGAGGGTCGGTATCTTCGGTACATATAAAACAGTTTCCGCGAGCCTGCGTGGTCAACACCGACACGCCGGGCGCGGCAAGGTTTACACTATTCGGTCCGAACCCAGTCTGGATCATGAAGGGATTGTCGATAGGCCGCCAAATTCCGTCATTAAAGTCGGACGCTGCCACGATGATCTGGTTCGGCAATCCGTATGACGTCGGGTATATCTTGCTGTAGTCCAGGTCGTAACCTTCATTGCCAGCTATGCAGACGAGCAGGACGCCGGCGTCGTTGGTTGCTCCGACCGCATCCTTGAGCGCGAGCGCGGCGCTTTCGGGCACAAGATCTGGATCCAACAGCGTGGTCCAGCTTGCATTGATAATCGAAGCGCCCGCCGCTACCGAATAGAGCAACGCGCGCGAGGCGTCGGCTACCGTCGCGCTGAACTGGGTTGGTCCCGGGCCGTAGCGCTTATAAAAGCGCACCGGCAGAATCTTTGACTGACACACCCCCGAGAGTCCGATGTTGTTATTGATCTCGGCCGCGATGATGCCGGCCATCTGTGTGCCGTGTCCTACGGCGTCGGTGGTGTCGCCATTTTGATCCGCGACATTGAAGCCGTGCACGTCGTCAACAAACCCGTTCTTGTCGTCATCAATCCCGTTGCCCGGGACCTCTTTCGCATTTGTGTAGATGTTTCGCGCCAGATCCGGATGAGTGAGATCGACTCCAGTATCGGTCAGAGCGACGATGACTTCCGGGCTCCCCAGTGTTATTTCCCACGCCTGATAAGCTTTAATGTCGGCGTCCGGAGTAGATATGAAGTCGCCGATGAACACTCCGCTGTTAAGCAGCGGCCACTGCTGCCAGAAGTCGGGGTCGTTGGGGATGAGAGTCCCCGCGGTCACCAGGTAGTTTGGTTCGGCATACTCAACGTCGTCCCGCCTTCGAAGCTCGCCTACAACCGAGCTTACATCCGCGCCGGGGTCCAGCTTGATGACAAACACGCGGTCCAATCCCCGCTTCGAGATAATGTCGGCAAGACGCTTATTGGAAGTGCTTCGGGCTAGCGGTTCCGCGGCGCGGTCTGGTGACCCATCCGATTCGCCGGCGATATTTGCGATCGACATCAGCCGCTGATTTGAACTCAGAATCTGAAGCTCGGGGGCTCCGGCCTTCAACTTCACGATGACTTCGCCGGGGGCGTAGTTCGATGGAATACGGCTGACTTGCGTAGCGGCCACTCGCGTCAAAGGCGCGATAGCAAACAGGGGTAACACCAGGATGATGGTGAGGAAACTGACTTTACGCATACGCTGACGATCCGCCTAATCGTTAATTGTGAAGCTACTTATACTCCAATATGCAACCGGTTTTCAATCCAAAAAAAACCGCGGATTGCCGGTCTTGGACGGGTCACCGTGAACCGCATTCACGTGAGAGAAGCCAATTCGCGCTCTATATCTTGACGTCTTCGCTGAAAGTCTAGAAGGTACGGCGGGGCGGCCCGGTCCTGGCACTCCTGTTCGGTGAGCCGGCATCGTTCGCAGGTCCCGTCGATATCAAGACGGGGAATGGAACCGTCATTGGCGAAACGGACAATGTCCTCAAACTCCTGGTCGCAACGGAAACCCAGGGAAACCGACGACGTAGCCGAGGGGTTTAGCGTGAGGTGTCGAGCCATCGCAACGCACAAGTACCTCGCGTCGGTATCCACAAAACGCGAAAGCTGCGCGCCGACGATGGGTTCAACTGGCCTCTTCCGGCTGGCCTGCTCGCGCTCAACTTCGTGAAGAATTCGAATCGCCAGCCACCGGCGGCAATAGTGCTCGTCGAGCCCGGTGCCTCCGGGGATCAGCACCTGCGACATGTTCAGATGCTTGACCAGCCTGTATTCACCGTTTTCGTGATTGAAGCGCAGGAAGTGAAGCTTGATCCCGAAGTATTGAGGCAACACTTCGGTCAGCCGGTACATGAGTATCTCGGGGGTGACTT
>JBASRM010000180.1:0-3255 GCA_049273835.1 Blastocatellia bacterium
CATCAAGCCCGACTTCGTCAGCAGCCGATGCTCGCTCTTGCGCGCGTGAGCTCTCCGCAGTAACTCGAGCGACTGCACGTACCTCGCATCCGGCCGCACTCGTTTGTACAACCGGGCTACGGTCTCGGTGTTGTGATTCAGCACATCGGGACGAGCCTCAAGAACAATATTCAAGGCGTCCTGATTGCCGCAGAAATCCGGGACAAGGACTTCAATACGAATCCCGGGATTCAACCGTCGAACCCATTGAATCGTCTGCGCGAAATGGAGCGCACCGCCATCGGGCAGCTCGTCTCGATTGACGCTGGTGACAACCGCGTGCCTCACGCCAAGCCTGCTGACCGCTTCGCCAACGTGACGTGGCTCATCCGGGTCGACCAGCCTTGGCTTGCCTTTGCCCACCGCGCAGAACCCGCAATGCCGCGTGCAAACATCGCCAAGGATCATGAAGGTCGCGGTGCCCTCGCTCCAACACTCGAAGATGTTGGGACATCGAGCCTCCTGACAAACCGTGTGCAGGCTCAAGTCGTTGACCATATCGTTCACGCGGTCAAAGCTCTGGTTCGCGCGAATCCGCACCTTGAGCCACTCCGGCCTCGGACCTGTTAGCTTTGGTTTAGCCATTATCGTCTCTTAGAACCAGATCCTTATGATTTCTTATGATGACCAATCGAGCGATAACACACAAGTGGGCGGCCTAGCATTCGCAGGCGTCTACGATAAGTGCTTCACCTGCCTTCCCTCCCGTATCCTTGGAACTCGCTGTTTGAACCGGTAACAGATACTTGCCGCTCTTTATACATTCGAGTTCGTTCTGTGGTTCTACCTCAACGGACACGTTAACCGATTGTCATCAGGCGGGTAGTCAAGTCCTCGACTAAGCCGGATCACCCCGCGCACTCTCCAGGTTCTTCGGCTGGCCATAGAAATAGATTACCAGCTCCGAATTCTCCCATTCTTGCACTACGAGCCGAAGCGTCTTCCAGCGCATCTTGTATGTGTATTGGCATTTGAATGTCGCTCCATCAGGGTTTCGTAGTGGGTTGCCGTGTTCATCCGTGAACCAATCGCATACATCGTCTGGCTGGCCCAGCAGTCGGTACATCGAGCTGATATCACTGATTTTCTTCAAAATCGTTCGGGCTTCGGTGAGTTCGGCGTCACTTGGAATAGCGAAGAACTCTCCACGGCGTGACTTGGGCATCTTTCCGCCGCAGCTTGGGCAAAAATAGATCACAAGAGAATTCGCTGCTATCTCCCCGGAGATGATAATGTACTCGTTCATTCTCTCGTTATACCAAACAGGAAAGAAGGGATCTCTTGACCTTTTCGGCCAGTCAGGACATGCGCATAATCGCTCGGACATACTCCGCACCTCCTAATTCGATTATGACATCAGATAGATACGACAAACAGGAATTTAGCAGAGTATGACTCGGTTTCGTCTTGATGCGTCTTTCAATTCCTGTCATTCAATCCGCTTGGGTTCTTTGGCTGGCCATAGAAATAGAATACTAGCTCGGCATTCTCCCGGTCCTGTATGACTACCCTCAGCGTCTTCCAACGCGCTTTATACGTGTACTGGCATTTGAACGTTGGTCCCTCAGCATTACAAAGTGGCTCACCATGTTCATCTGTGAACCAATCGCATACATCATCTGGCTTTCCGAGCAGCTCATACATCGAGTCGATATCGTTGATTCGCTCCAAAATGGTTCGGGCTTCGGCGAGTTCCTCGTCACTCGGAATGGTCAGGAACTCTCCCCGACGTGACGTGGGCATCTTTCCTCCACAACTCGGACAATAATAAACGACGAGAGAGTGCGCCACTATCTCGCCAAAAATTAAGACGTACCCTTTCGTTTTCGAATCGTACCAAATTGGAAAAAAAGGATCCCTTGCCCGTTTGGGCCATTGAAGGCATGCGCATAATCGTTCAGCCATATTGCTTACCTCCTAGGTGGTAGATTATGCCAGTAGATAAGCAATGGACAGATAGGATTATCGAAAAGAATCACTGACTTTGGTCTCAAACTGCTGGGATGGACGGGGACACCGGGCCATGTGATTCCCGGCTGGTAAGGGTCAGAATACGGAGCGAAGCCATCAAGCACGTTATGGACAGACAAAGGCGTTGTAGAAGTCATAATGCGTGATCTCGACGCATACCGTGAAAAACCAAAGACGCTTTATCTTTTGACGCACACTTAAGATCCCAGTAGGACATTGCTGATTAAGCTCTACGCTGTGTATTCCGGGATATTGGTTGTAACATACTTTCCCTGGTTACTTGGGCAATTCGAATACTGACAGGCGGTACGGGTCCTTCCATAGCCCTGGTAAGGATAAGATCCAGTAAAATAATAATAGTGGTCAGAAGCTCCTTCCGCTTCTACGAAAGTATGAGTACATCCCAAATACGTTTCAACCCCATCGTACGAGACCTTATAGTGCTCGCTGTCTACATTGTAGGTGCCCACGGCTCCTTGCAGCTGCAAGTAAACATCAGCTCTTGAGCAATAGGGGTCGGCCCACGAACTCATCGTCGCAGACGCCCCATCTGGCCCGCTAACCGTCGTTTCTACCCAATAATCGTATTCCGACGGATAGGAGTAATCAGTTTCTGTACAGCCGCTCCCGACAACGTAAGGCGTTGATGGATAATAATCATCAAACTGACCTGGCTCGCCTCCCTCGGCCGTTACATCTGACCACATGCTGATCGATCGTGGGGTTCCTTGACAGACCGCACTCGATACATCAAAGAACATGATGAACACTATGCCAACCAGAAGTCGAATGCTGAGTATTGTGATTCTGCTCAGATGAAAGTGTAGAGCTATACGAGTATTCTTGCTGATCATGCGGAGTCCTCCTACTTGGAATCAATGCTTTGTGAACGTAGTAACGTCGTCATCAGCTAAGTCAATTCGCAGTCGCCGGGATAATTTTCATCTGTCGTTTGAAGCGCTCAGCAACGTATTGACGAAGGTTCTCCAAACTATCTCTGTGCAATCGTTCCGGTAGAAAAGAGACTATTCGTGTTACTCCTTTGTCCTTTTGCTCGTCTAACAGCGCTAGTTGCGATGTGAGGTCCGATGTCAGACTCAAGCGGCTGCGTTGTTTTGATTCGATGGCTTGTCGATCGAGTCGCCCGACCAGTTGATTAAACTCCTCCGATGCCGAAATGAGGACGCTGACATCCTCGTCGCGAACTCCCATCGCTGTGATAAACGTGCGGGCAAGGCGCTTCTC
>JBASRM010000182.1:0-2727 GCA_049273835.1 Blastocatellia bacterium
TTTTCCCAGTGCTGACGCCGCAAGCCGTGGACCCGAGTCATCCGTTCCCGTATATCTCAAATCTCAGCCTCAACCTTGGGGTGATGATCGAGCCGATAAACAGCGCTGACCCGTCGGTTGCTTCGCCGCCTCGTTTTGCGCGAGTCAAAGTGCCGCCTCTGGTGCCGCGGCTGGCACCCGTCGGCGACCAGGGCACTGAGTTCATTCTTCTGGAAGAACTGATCGCGGCCAATATCGAAGTGTTGTTCCCGGGCATGCGCGCAACCGAGCTGCACGCGTTTCGAGTAACGCGTGATGCCGATATTGAGATTCGCGAAGACGAAGCGGGCGACTTGCTGCAAGCCGTCGAGCGCGAGGTGCGAAAACGGCGATTCGGCACCGCCGTGCGGCTCGAGGTGGCCGCATCAATGCCCGGTGAAATGGTCCGCTACCTGGCAAGCTCATTAAGGTTGAACGCGGATGATGTTTACGCGATCGACGGGCCGCTCAACCTTCCCGATCTTATGGCGTTGTACAAACTCGACAGGCCTGAACTGAAGGATAAACCATTCGTCGCTTCGGTCCCAGCGGCGCTCAGAACCGAAGAGTCGATGTTTGATGTGATTCGGCGAAATGACGTGCTCGTTCACCATCCGTACGATTCTTTCAGCCCGGTTGTGGACTTCATCAGAACTGCTGCCCGTGATCCCGATGTCCTGGCGATAAAGATGACCCTGTACCGGACCGGACCTGCCTCGCCGGTGGTGCGCGCGCTGATGGAAGCGAGTGAGCTCGGAAAGCAGGTCGCGGTGCTCGTCGAGTTGAAGGCCCGGTTCGATGAAGAGAGCAACATCGAGTGGGCGAGGCAGCTTGAGCGAGTCGGTGTTCACGTTGTTTATGGGCTCATCGGGTTGAAGACTCACTGCAAGCTGGCGCTTGTGGTGCGCCGCGAAGCCGACTCGCTGCGTCGTTACGTGCACGTCGGTACTGGCAATTACAATCCGATCACATCGCGGATCTACACCGATATCGGATTGTTTACCGCCAACGAGCAATTCGGAGCAGACGCAACGGAGCTTTTTAACTATCTGACCGGGTTCTCGAAGCAAACCGAGTATCGTCGCTTCCTGGTTGCGCCGGTGAACCTGCGCGAACGTCTAACCGCAATGATCGAACGTGAGATCGAAAATCACAGGGAGGGGCGGCCCGCACGCATCGTGGCCAAGATCAATAGCCTGACCGACACTAAGTTGATTCGTGCCCTCTATGAAGCTTCTCAGGCGGGCGTTCCGATAGACCTGATCGTGCGCGGGGTATGCTCGCTGAGGCCTGGGGTTCCTGGGCTTTCAGATACTATTACGGTCACCAGCATAGTCGGCCGGTTTCTCGAACACAGCCGCATCTTCTACTTTCTGAATGCCGGCGAGGAAGACGTCTACATCGGCAGCGCGGACTGGATGCAGCGCAACCTCGATCGGCGCGTCGAGCTGCTGGCGCCGATCAAGGACCCGCGGTTGAGAAAGCATTTGAAGGAAGAAGTGCTGGATGCGTACTTGCAAGATAACGTAAAGGCGAGGCGGTTGCAGCCGGACGGCAACTATGAGCGGCTGCAGGCTGCTGAGGGTGAAGAGACCATCGATTCGCAGAGTCATTTCATTACTTTCTATGGCTCGGTTTAGCAGCGGGATCACAAGCTTGAGCCGGGAACGAGGACATTTCTCTCCGAAATCCTCCCAACTTCACTTGATTGAGGACTTTTGGAATGGATCGAAAAACAAGACTGGTGTCGCGTCGCCACCTTCTGAAATCAGTGGCCGGGGCGGGTTTCGTGACCCTTGCCGCGCCGATGATAAATCTGGGGCGGTACCGATTGTTCGCCTCGTCATCAAAGGAGTACTCGACGCGCGCGATAGATCTGGTCAAGCGATCGACGGTCATTGACATGCTCAGTCCGCTCTCACTCAACTTCGCTAAGCAAGCGAAGTGGTTCACGAATCCGGAGAGCTTCACCACCGCTGATCTCCAGCCATTTAAAGATTCGGGCATCAATGTCTTTCACATCGGAGTCGGCGTGGGCGGTGCCGATGCGTATCTGGAAGTGCTCAAGTTCTTCGCGTCCTGGAATGGGTTTATCGCCGGCAACACCGAGCATTTGATGCGCATCGACAGCGCGGCCGATCTGAATCGCGTCAAGAGCTCGGGCAGAATTGGTATTCTCCTCGGACTGCAGAACTCCGAGCAGTTTCGAAGCCCCGGCGACGTGAACTTCTTCCACGGGCTCGGCCAGCGTGTATCGCAATTGACTTACAACTCGCGCAATATGATCGGCAACGGCTCGACGGAGCGGCGCGATGACGGAATATCCGATTTTGGGGTGGCGATCATTGGACGAATGAACAGCGTAGGAATGGCCGTTGACGTCTCACATTGCGGAGACCGAACCACGCTTGATGCCTTCGAGGTCTCCAACAAGCCCGTTCTCATCACCCACTCAAACTGCCGGGCGCTGGTGCCGGGTCATCCGCGCTGTAAGACCGACGAAGCGATCAAGAAGATGGGTGCGGCCGGAAGCGTAATGGGCATAACCGGAGTTCGCATGTTCGTAAAGGCCGACGAACCGACAACGATCGAACACGCCCTCGATCACTTCGATCACGTAGCGAAGCTTACCGGCCCCGAACATCTTGGCGTCGGCAGCGACATCGATCTTTACGGTTACGACGCGATGCCCCCGGAGTCGAACAGACA
>JBASRM010000131.1:0-11934 GCA_049273835.1 Blastocatellia bacterium
CACGGGCGCCAGCCGTGGGTGTTTCACGTTCTAGCCTACAAGCACTGGCGGTGCGGCCGATGCCCACGAGCGTCAGCCGTGGGTCTTTCACGTTCTAGCCTACAGGCGCCGACGATCCAGCCTACGATGCCCACGAGCGCCAGCCGTGGGTCTTTCACGTTCTAGCCTACAAGCGCCGACGATCCAGCCTACGATGCCCACGAGCGCCAGCCGTGGGTGTTTCACGATCCAACCTACAGGGCGTCTGATTCCAAGTATTTCTTCAGTTGAGCCGTCGTAACGTCACCGGTTGATCCGGCATAGAACGAGCCTTCCCACAGGTCCCACGCGTCAGTCTGCTTCAAGACGCCCGCGTATCGGTTGCTCATCATCGCCCAGGAATTGTTCATTAAAGCGCAGACACATTCAAGCACGCTCATCGTTGGAAACAGGCACACAAAGAGATGAGCGTGGTTTGGCAAAAGCCGAATCTGCCCTATCTCAAAACGCTTTTTCTTTGCGACGCGTAGCCAGTACGCGATTAACGCTGTTCCGGTGGCATCATCGAACACGTCCTTGTGGTGCTGCGTTTCAAACACCAAATGATGGGATAACTTGAACGTCGCGTGATTGTGGTGCCAGAGCTCCGGTATAGTTGTCATCGCGTCATAGGCGCACACCAGGGATTCAGCGCCGCCGCTGTATCCATGATGAATGGCCTGGTTGGCGATGTAAGCTAACACTGTAGCCTCATCGATCTTTCCAGTGCTCTTGGCCAGGTAACCGCGCGACCAGATGTTGCCTGCCGTTAGGCCTTGATGTTCCCGACGAAGCAACCGCGAGAGGTTTCCCTTGAGTCTGCCAACTACATCGGAGACCTGGTGTTCTGGTCGCAAGCTAAGCAAAACGCGAAACTGATTCTCATAGACCTTCCATCGTAGAGGATTATAGCCGTATTGCCGACAGATCGATTCGAGGTGTGGCTCGAAGTCCGCTCGCATTGTAGGTGTAAAGATGGGCTGATTGAACTTCGACCGCACGCAAATGTAGTAGTGTAGTTGATATGCGCTGGGTAAATCCTGGAATAGTGGGTTCGCAGGGTTCATCGTGTACTCCCCCCGTAGGCTGAAACGTGAAGCTCTCACGCCTGACGGCTGTGAGCATCCCAGGAAGAATCGCAGCTCTTCGTAGGCTGCAACGTGAAGCTCTCACGCCTGACGGCTGTGAGCATCCCCTGACGGCTGTGAGCATCCCCGATCACGGCAATTCACGCAACTTCTTCAGCTCAAACAGCTTGTCGCCCGGCTTGCGCGAGGTTCGCACGTACTCTAAAGGACCACAAACTGCCCGGTAGTCACACCAATCACACGCGCCTCTCTCGGGCGCCGCCGGAAGAAAGCCGTCTTTCAGCGCCCGGCTGATAATGTCAATTATTATCCCCGCGGTGCCGCGGCTAAATTCATCAAGCGGAACGATTCGCTCCTCGAAGCCTCCCGCGCTGGTGCAGTAGTAGAGCCGTCCCGAATCCACCGGCGCCTCGAGCAACTCTTCGCATGCAAGCGCGTAAAGCACCGGCTGCAGGTGCTGGCCGCCTCCCACCACTACACCATCGCGGGCTCGCGCCTTGCCCGTCTTGTGGTCGGTCGCTCGAAGCTTCCCCGTTTTATGGCGCTCGACCAAATCTATCGAGCCTCGCAGCTTTAACCCCGCGATGAGCGCCACCGGGTCGGCAACGCTCGACGGGTCTTCGTCTTCTCGGCCGCGACCTGCAAGACCGAATGAGAGCTCGAATTTGAAAGGGACCCATCCGTCGTCAGCCTCCGATGCGCGGCGAAGCCACTCGCGAAGATCAGCGCGAATCGTGTTAATACCGTCTTCCCACACTCGAGGGATCGCCGGCGCGAGCTTGTTTTCATATACCGAGGCAACCCGGTTCAGCACATCGTCAACCAGTTCGATCGCCTGGTCGCAGGTCGCCGGATTGACCGGAAGAAGATTAGCTTCGCGCAGCATGGTCAGCACCTCATACTGCACTTTGTGAAACAGCGAGCCTCGGGTAAGCGGATCGATTACCTCGATGGCCTCCGGTTCTTCGCGAGGCTGAAGCTTGTGTACCGCTTGAAGAAAAAATCGGTACGGACACCCCGCGTAGTTCTGAAGCGCAGTCGGCGAAAATGAACGCGCTGAGAGCTGATGAGCGGCAAGAGCCTCGCGAGCAAGCTCATCCGGCTCGACCAGCCCATCGCTTGGCGTCCAACGCTTCAGCCAGCGTCGCGACCGCGCTCGCAATGCCCGCGCAAGATGCTTATTTGTCGAGAGCAGATAGTGAGCCGTGCCCGCCACCGTTTCCTGATCCGCATCGATCAACGGGGCGAGCAACGCGAGATCGTATTCGGCTTCATCGATCGCAACCCTCGGGTCGCCCGGCGCGGGCCAACCGAGCCGGCCACTCGCGCCTGATTCGGCGCGCGATACAAGTTTGTCGAAGCCGGGAAGATAACCCTCCGCTGCCCGCAAGGCTTCCAGGCCATAGAACGACGGCACCCGCGGGCGAGCCTGCTGAACGTCGATGCGCGGGTAGGAGAGATGCAATCGCTCAGAAGCGGCTCCCACAGCCAATCTCAGAGCGACGCGCTCGTAATCTCGCCGCGCGGGTTGAGTCGTCAAATCGGCGCCATCAATGTTACGCCGCTGCTCATCGAGAAGGATCGGGTCCTCGATCAGTTTTCGCGGGAACAGCTTTTCTGCAAGCCCCGGCACAAATACCACGTCGAAGCTCATCCCCCGCGCGGCATCGGTTGAACCGATAAACACAGCGCCGTAACGGCGGCGAGGCGGCGCAACCAAAAGCTCACGAAGACGCGGGGCGAGCACCAGTTGAACTTCGTAAAGATCTACCGGCCCGATCGGAGACATCGGGTCGAGCTCGGCCACGGTTTCAAGCACCCCTTGCGGATTTCGCAGCGCGGCATGCGCAAGCTCTCGAAGATGAGTCAACCACACTCCCCACGTGTCGCGATCAGGCAGCGCCGCAAGCTGATCAATCAGCGGAAGCGCAAATTCGCGCAGGTTCTCGATGTCACGAAGCTGTTGATCAATCACCGCGGCACGCGTTTCGTCCCCTTCGTCGACAAGTTCCTGACGCCGCAAACGCAGTTCGCTCTCAAACCCTTCGATCCTTTCCTTCCATCGCTCTTTTCCGCCTATCACCGAAGACTCGACAAGCAATCGTTCCCATCGCCACGGGGCACGAAGCGTACCGGCAATCTCCACCGCGCTTTCGAGATCGACCGGCAAGGGTTCGTTCTCGGACTCTTCGTCATCGGGAGGCTCGGGTTCAACGCCGAGCGGGAGCACATCGCTTGGAGGCGGCGCCCAGCCGGCTTCAGCGTCGCGCGCGGATTCGGGATCCGGCACCTGTGAAAGCGAGGTGTACTCGGCGAACCGGCGCGCTGAAAAGTCTTCGGCCCGACACGCAAGCAGCGCCAGCAACGCGCGCCCAGCAGGGTCGGGACGCGTGGTGCCTCGAGCGAAGTACGCGGGAATCGCGGCGCGTCGAAAAGCTTCTTCGATGTGCGGACGGTACTCGGCGTTTGAACGGAGAAAGATCCCGATTCGATCAAATGCGATTCCGCGGGCAGCCTCTGATTGAACGCGGCGCGCGATCTCGACACACTCACGCGCCTCGCCGGGCGACGAGCTGAGCGTGACGCTTTCGTCCAGTTTCGATTCGTCGGGCTTTGAGTCTTCGAAGATGTGCGCCTGCAGTTTCGCGAGCGAGTTTGACGATTGGCCATCGCCGATCTCTTCAACATTGCATCCCAACGCGCGGTGAAGCATCTCGATTGTTCTGGTGTCGCCACGCGCCGCGGTCGCAAGCGCCGACGGCGCGCGCGCGACAAGCCCTTTGAGGAGCGCGGCTTCTCGAGTGCTAACCACCGCCAGATCAAGCAGCAGCAGAGGCAGCCCCGAGGGATAAACGCTGGCGGCGGTTACGGCCTCGATGGCTGAATCGAATACCGCCGAGCGGTCGGCCAGCCGCGCCAACCCAAGCTCGCGCTCGACACATTCGGCGAGTGCTGCGAGATCAGATCCGCCGCGCGGCAATCTTCGTATTGTTTCAACGTCGATGTCGTTCATTCGAAGCTCGTTCAGCGTTCGTGCCACCGCGCGTGGAAAGCCGGGCCGCTTCGCAACCGGTGAGAAGTAGGACAATGTGCTTTCGAACGAAAGCAAATGGACCGCGCGCGCCGTCAAGGCTTCGAGCGATAGGCTTGTCGTAGGAACGCGCCCGTTCCCGGCAAGGATCGGAGCTGCGAGATTGGCCGCGAGCCGATCGAGCGTGAGCCGTAGCAGGCCGAACCGGGCACCCGCTGCTCCCATTTCCAGTACCGCGTTGCGAATGAATTCATCACCAGCCTCTCGAGTCGGGGACAAAACGAGGATCTCGGCGTCAGGCGGGTAAGCAGTTAACCACTCGAACGCCGCGCTTAGCCGCGTTCGTGAGTCGTGCGATATGACCAGCTTTGCTTTTTGGGGCTCCAGCATTCGGATACCTGACTAGAGAGATCTGGGAAGTCTCAATCCTTTGCGTTGTGTGCTTCGGACTCAGTCTCTCATTCTACGTTGAACTTTATCATCCGTCAGCTCTCGGTGCGAGTCAGGCGCAATCCACGTCGCTGATTTCGAGTTGAGCTCCTGAATGTCGCGGGCAGTTCCAATCGCCTTGCGCTTCAAGTTGCGGTTTCGTTTTCCAATCTGCCGAAGCGCCCAGTTCACAGCCCTTCACGACTCTCTGTCGACAGGCGATGCGCGTTTGATGTTCATTCGTCCCTCTTGTGACTGAATCGCGGTATGGCTGCTTTTTGTTAACTGTCTTTCCATCGGGGGTAAAAGGCTTAAGCCTAGGCTTGAGCGACCTCACTGATGATAACTACTGATAGTGAGGGCACCCTGCGAAAGCCGGTATCGTTGGTAACAAAGAGATCGCAGCCAGCGGCAGAGCTGTTGCTGCGTGAATCGCAGCAGGCGTTTTCAGGTTAGTGTTCGCGCGTAAACGGGCGGCATCTCTTAGCACATCCTGGGTAATGGGTAGCAGGCGTATCTCGGTCGCCGTCAGTAGCTCAGTGTAGACGTCAGCCAACTTGGAGTCCCGGTGCTTTAGCGGCCCCACTAGCGTCTCCAATAATGCAAGTTCACTGATGATAACTTCGATCTCGCCTGACTTGGATGCTGCCCACAGCGGACGAAGCGAAGACGCAAATTCGGGGTGTTGTTCGACGCTGTAGATGAGCGGCCCGGTATCAACGTAGACGACGCCAGACGCGGGAAGGCTCAGCGATCCCACGAGTCACGCTCCTCGCGCAGGTACGCATCCGCTTCGACCGGCGTTTTCAGCAAACCTCCACCCGCCGGTAGGCCGTCCAGCAAATCAAGCACTGACCGGCCAGCTTTTTCGTTCTCCTGAGCCAGTCCATTCAGAATTAGCGTAGCAAGCCGAAGACGCTCGTTTGTCGAAAGCCGCGAGACCGTCTTGGAGTAGAGTTCATCAGCGTCCTGCATTCGACGTTTCCTCCGAGAGCATTATACTCTCGTCGGCTGGCTGTAAATCAATATGACCGCATTGAGTAACAGTTAGAAATAGATTATGGGATGTGACTGCATATCTTCCAGCTAACGTCAAAATTAGAAGTTGTTGCTTGAGTACTTGAGCGTATTGGGGTACCCGTTTGGAAACTTCAGATTTTCGAAGGCAAGCATATATAAACGTAGAACTGCTACTCTACCACACAGTCTTCGGGAGCCTTATCCGGGCGCAATCTTACAAACACCGGCTCACGCAGATTCCCCGTGCTCACTCGCGACGAGTACTGCACTTCGCACACAAGCTGCGGCTCGAGCCAGACGGTCACCGCATCGTCAATCGGTTTTTCCTTGATCGGCCGCTCCGCGGGTTTCACTTTCTGAAGCTCGGTTAATATCGCCTTCCCAGTCCGCTCGTTGAAGCCTGTGCCCACTTTGCCAACGTACACCAACTGCTTCCCGCGATAGAGTCCCAATTGCAAGGCGCCGAACGTGCTGGCTCGGTCGCCTTTGCCCTTTGTGTAGCCGATGATCACGCAGTCGACGGTGTTTCGAGTCTTTATCTTGAACCAGTGTGAGCTGCGCTTGCCCGGCATGTAAATGCTGTTGCGCTCCTTCGCCATGATTCCTTCAAGTCCGTGCGCCGCCGCTGCCTTGTACAATCCCGGACCGTCATCGACGGTTTCGCTTGGCCGATAAGCGGGGTTTGGGAGCTTGATTGAATCAACCATCCACGCTCGGCGACGCACCAGAGGTTCGTTGACGATCGCGCGGCCATCGAGGTAAAGGCAATCGAACACATAGCAAACCGCCGGATGGCTGGCGCGAGCGCGGGCGACCGAAGCTTCGTTTCGATGCTGCAGACGATGAAGCACGTCTTCGAACACCGGCTGACCCTTATCGTTCAGACATACGATCTCCACGTCGAACAGACCGCACGCGGCGCGAAACGCTTTATCGGGAATCTGCAGCTCCGGAAAAAGGTTGGTTATGTCACGCTGAGCGCGGCTGCGAATTGTGATCTTGCCTTCATCAAGCGAGACCATCGCGCGAATCCCGTCCCATTTAACTTCATAAAGAAAGTCCGGCGAGTCGAGAGGCGTGTCTCGGCTTTGCGCGAGCATCGGTTCGATTTGGCCGCGCAGCCAGTCGATCTGCGGCGGAACCAGGCGTTCGCAGAGCCAGTCCCTCTCCTTGGTGTGTATCATTCGATACTCGTCGTTCCACTCGCGGCTCTCGAGACGAAAATAGAAACCGTCCTTTTTTTCCTTGGTGATTTCGTATCTGCCTCGCGCGTAGATCCACATGTCGCCGCCGCCGTATTCACCCTTTGGGATAGTACCTTCGAAGTCGAGATACTTGAGCGGATGGTCTTCGGTCTGGACTGCCATGCGTTTGATCCCGGGCCGCGGGGGAAGCCCCTTGGGAACAGCCCAGCATTTCAGCGTGCCGTCTCGTTCAAGCCGCACATCATAGTGAAGCCGCGTCGCGTGATGACGATGGACCACAAACGCGTTGCCGTCGCCGGCAAACACTTCGGGTCCGGGTTCCGGAGTCTTATCAAAGGCTCTCTTGCGAGCATAGTCGGAAAGGGCATCGTTGTTCTTGACCGGTTTTTGTTTCGCCGGCGCCTTACTCGATTTCGGTTGTTGGGTGTGAAGCTTTACCGCGTATGCGCCTATCGTCTCCCAGGGATCGCCCTGGTCAAGCAGCAGATCGGCGGCGTTCCGAAGGTTGAACTCCGTCGGGTCTTCCACCGATTCGAGCCGCTCCCAGGTGAGCGGCATCGACACCGGAGCGCGCGTCCGCCCGCGAACGCTGTAGGGCGACACGATCGTTTGATAGGTGCTATTGCGATAAATATCGATCAGCACTTTCCCTTTGCGCTGGTCCTTCTTGATCAAGAGCGTAGTGGTCGTGCTGTGCTTTTCGATAAACGCCTTCGCGACTACCGCCGCCGCATCGCGAGCGATTTCAAACGACCACTTTGGCTCGATGGGCGCGACGATGTGAACGCCCTTGCCGCCGGTTGTCTTGACGAATGTGTGATAGCCGAATTGTTCGATATGCTCTTTGAGATCAAAGGCCAGCTCGACGATTTTCGTAAACGGATACTTCTCGGGCGGATCCAGGTCCCACACGATATAGTCGGGTTTATCAAAATGCGGGGCGCGGCAGTGCATCTGATGAAGCTCGATGCAGGCGAGATTTGCCAGCCAGACCAGCGATGCTTCTTCGGTCGCCAGCACGTAGTCGACTTTCTCTTCCTTGTCGCCAAGCACGACGTGTTCGAGCCACTGCGGCGCCCACTCGGGGCGGTTCTTTTGGAAGAAGGTCTGTTGGTCGACGCCGTCCGGCCATCGAACGAGCGTGAGAGGGCGTCCCTTGATGTGACGCAGAATGGTCGGCGCGACTTTCAAGTAGTATTCGATCAGCTCTGCTTTGACTATTTCGTCCGAAGGGAAGAGGACCTTTTTGAGGTTTGAGAGCTCGATCTTGCGTTTGCCGACGGTGACGATGGTGCTGGTGCGAGCCATTCTCAGTTACAGCTTTCCGCTCTTGTATTGGTCTACAACATATTCACAAGCCCGCGCTGTCAGCGCCATCATCGTCAGCGTAGGGTTCTGACACCCGATCGATACGAAACACGCGCCGTCGGTCACGAACAGATTCTTGACGTCCCAGCTCTGGTTGAATTTGTTGAGCACCGAGGCCCTGGGATCGTTACCCATTCGCGCGGTTCCAACTTCGTGGATGCACAGGCCGGGCGCCGCCAGGATTCCATTCTTACGGGTCACCTCGAACCCCGCCTCGTGAGCCATTTCTTCGATGCTCGCGAGCGCGTCAGCTGCCATGGCCCGTTCATTGTCACCGTGCGAGCACTCGATATGGGCGGCGGGAATTCCCCACGCGTCGTTGACATTCTTGTCGATAGTCACCCGGTTCTCTTTTCGCGCCAGCATCTCGCCCCACATCCCGATCGAAAACGGAGCGGCGTCCTTTACTTCTCGAACAATCTTCTTGAACTCGGAGCCGAATCCGGGAATCTGTTTCAGATTCGCGGGGAGCATCCCTCGTTGAGATCCGCCCTGCATTCCGTAGCCCCGAATAAATTTCGGATGGCGCTCGCCGACGTTTCTGAATTTTGGAATGTATATTCCGTTCGCGCGTCCGTCGTCGTAATTGTAGGGATATTTTGAGACCGCCGGGACCAGACCAGCCACCCCGACTTGAAAGATGTGATCCATCAGGTACTGGCCAAGCACGCCGGATGAATTGCCCAGCCCGGCCGGATGCTGCCGGGTTGTGCTGTTGAGCAACAGCCGGGTCGATTCGATCGTCGAAGCGCACAACACAACCACTTTGCCAAAGACCTCAAACGCTTTTTTGGTTGACTGATCGAAGCACGCCACGCCTTTGGCTTTTCCGGTTTTGATGTCGGTCAGGACGTGGCTTGCCACGGCGTTGGTGCGCAGCGTGAGCCGGCCTGTTTTGGCCGCGGCGGGAAGAGTCGATCCCGGGCTGCTGAAGTACGAGTGAGTCGTACAGCCTCTATCGCAATGACCGCAGTAGTGACAAGCGGCCCGGCCGTTGTGCCGTTGGGTCAGGATTGCCGCCCTTCCGATCGTTACCTTGCGGTCCTTCCATCGGCGCTCGACGGCATTCTTCAACAGCCACTCGCCGCAGGTCATTTTCATCGCCGGCAGGAATTTTCCATCAGGCAGGTTCGGGATGTTCTCATAAGCGCCGCTTACCCCGATGAACTGTTCTACTCTGTCGTAGTAGGGCGCAAGATCGGCATATGAGATGGGCCAATCGTCGCCGAAGCCGTCGCGGCTGGCGGCTTTCAACTCGTAGTCGGAGAGCCGGTACACCTGTCTCCCCCAGGTGATGGTGCGCCCCCCCACCTGCCGGCCTCGAATCCAGTCGAACGGTTTGCGGTCCGGCGTTGTGTAAGGATTATCAACATCGTCAACGAAGAAGTGCCGCCCGTACTCATTACACGCGTAGCATTTTGATTGGACGGCCTGGCGCTCACCAAACAGCGTGCGGCTCCCGACCGTGCCGCGATATTTCACCTCGTAAGGCCAGGTATGTTCGTTGTAGTCCTTCTGGGGATCAAGCTTGCGTCCGGCTTCGAGCACGATGACGCGCATGCCTTTTTCGGTGAGCTCCTTTGCAGCCCACCCGCCGGTCGCGCCCGAGCCAACGACGATCGCGTCATAGATTTCTTCTTTAGCCATCAGTTCGATTATCCCTAGGCCAGCGTGTGGCTGATCTCCGTTGAATCAAACGATAATCTAGGTAACCCGCTGAAATCGAGGATCGAGGAGCGAATTTGCGGCGTAATTTCATGCCCTGAATGAATTAAGCGGTACTGAGCCGTAAGACTTCCCTTAGTGTTTCTTCCGCGGCTCTCGACGGTTTGAACTCCAGCCCGACAAATCCCTGATATCCCGACGCCGCGATCGCCCGAAACACATTACCGTAGTTGATCTCACCGGTGCCCGGTTCGTGACGGCCGGGCACATCGGCTACGTGAAAATGCGCGATCTTAGAGATGTTCTTTGTGATGTCCTGGATGACGTTCCCTTCCATGATTTGATGGTGATAGATGTCGAACAGCATCTTGAGCGCCGGACTCCCCACTTCGTCAATCATCTCGAATCCCTCTTTTGCGGTCTGCAAGTAGTACCCAGGATGATCGACCTTGATGTTGAGCGGTTCGAGCACCAGCGTCACCGAACCCTGCTCGGCAAACGGAGCGGCAGCCTTTAAAGCGGCCACATAGTTCACGTGTTGCTCCGCGCGAGAAAGGCTTTTGTCTTCGAAGCCGGTGGTTACGATCAACGTTTTGACACCTAATCGCTTTGCCGCCGCGACTGAAGCTTGAATGTCGGATACAAAAATCTTACGCGCCGCTTCGGAGTTCATGTGCTTCCAACCCGAACCCATCATCGTGGCGATCTCGAGTCCCAGTTCGTTCTTCTTGCGGAGGATCGCTTCGACCTCCTTGTTCTTCCACTCCCAGAACTCGAATGCGGGATAACCGAGCCGCTTCACTCGTTCCATGCGTTCGAGGAACGGAAGATCGGTCATGATCATGTCGATGCAGACCGAGAGCCGGACAGGGCTTGACCTGATCTGAGGAAATGATCGGTCGATCACTGGCGCACCGGCGAAGAACGCCGATGCGGCGGCTGCCTGTTTGAGAAAGTGCCTACGATTGAGCATCGCCTTGTCCGCTTTTGTTTGTAGTCCCGCTTTTAGGAAGTCGTATGCCAGTGTTCGAATCAAAGCACTCTTGTTTCCGCCTGAACGCCGGACTACGAACAGCTTCTCACGAAAGAGTACGCTTCAAGTACTCGAATGCCGTTCGCGTTCCTTCTGTAGGATCGGCAGACTCCGGCTCATATTCAATGTTAGCCGCATACTTGAATTTAAGCTTTTTGATAAGCTTCATCGCTTCGGCGATTGGGGTCGCACCCTGTCCGAACCTCCGTTGTGTGTGGTCGGCGTCCTTGTCCCGGTCCTTTATATGAAGGCTGACGATGCGTGGGTGGTGTTCGCGTATGAACGACACCGGATCAAAACCCGCCGCATAGAAGTGCCCGATGTCCAGATTGATGCTTAAGAACTGGGAAGCGCCCTTCAGCGCATTGGACCAATCATCCGGCGTTTCGAATTCCTGACTCTTGTCGCCCTTGAACCACTTCTCGCCGAACCAGTGATTGTGGAGCCCAAGTTTGATTTTGTATTTCTGGCACCACTGATCGAGTCTCGGCACAATGGGTTTTTTGACCGAAGCAGTCATCACGCTGGTCCCAAGGAGAAGCGCGCCGTTAAATCCGCGATCGAGATGCTCGTCGGTGGCGGTTGCTGGAAAGTTCACGCAGTAAGCATTGACCGAAACCCCCGCGTCATCGAACTTTTTCTTCGTCGCCTTGAAGTCCGCTTCCGAAGCCTTCATCGGATTCAGGTGCCCGTCCCACAGCTCGATGCTCGAGAGCCCAATTGATTTCATCGCCTCGATCATCTTGTCGACGCTGAAGGTGCGGAAGGTGTAGCTTTGCACTCCAACCTGTATGCCGCCGAAGACCGAGGGCTTCATTTTGGCTTCCGGCAGCGGAACTGCGAGCGCCGCGAAAGCTCCGGTCAGTCCGATACCAAATCGTCTCCGGGTAATCTGCTCCACGATTGGTCCCTCCGCTTACTTTAAAGGATGGGTGCGATCATATTGGAAGAAAGAGCAAATATCAAAGGCCGCTGTGTAGGATCACAAGTCGGGAAGGGCGGCTTTCCCGCGTTGTTCTTTTGCACTTGAATTAACTCTCGTTCTACCTTTGCGTCTTTGCGAGTCTTGGCGATCTT
>JBASRM010000228.1:0-4303 GCA_049273835.1 Blastocatellia bacterium
GAAGGCGCCCTACGGCGGTCGTTCGGCGCCCATCGTGATGGGCGGTCGAGTCTTTCTGTTCAACACCGCCGGGGAAGGCGAGAGCATGCAGGAGCGAGTGATGTGCTTGAACGCCGATACCGGCAAGCTCCTGTGGGAGCACCGGCTCAACGTTTACGAGAGTGACGTACCGCCGCGACGCATTGCGTGGTCATCTCCGGTCGGAGATCCGGCAACTGGTAATGTGTATGTTTTTGGAGCTTGCAATGAGCTGACTGCATTTACCAACGAAGGGAAGCTCTTATGGAGCCGCTCGCTGACTGAAGAATTCGGCGCTTGGACGACTCACGGCGGGCGCACCACTTCGCCGGTCATCGAAGGCGATCTGATAATCGTGGGTACGATCATCGACGGATGGGGCGACACTGCTCAGCGCAAGCATCGCTTCTTTGCTTTCGACAAAAGCACCGGTGAATGCGTTTGGACCAGCGCTCCGGGAGGCCGTCCTTATGACACCGTCTACCCGACACCGATCGCGGCTACTATCAACGGTATGCGTTTGATTGTAGTCGGCGGGGCGGACGGCGCGGTGTACGCGATGAAGGCCCAAACCGGAGAGCCGGTTTGGAGTCTCCCGATTACCAAGCGCGGAATAAACAACTGCGCGGTTGTCAGCGGGACTACCGTCTTCTCATCTCACAGCGAGGAGAATCTCGATACCAACGAAATGGGCCTGCTCATTGCAATCGACGCGACCGGGAAGGGAGCGCTTGGCAAAGGCAACGTGAAATGGGCAGTCCGTGGAATAAGAGGAGGTTACTCATCGCCGATCGTCGATGGCGATCGACTGTACCAGATTGATGACAGCGCCAACCTCTTCGCCTTTGACATCAACACAGGCAAAGAGCTCTGGAAGCACACTATTGGGACGCTTCAACGCGCGTCGCCGGTGCTCGCCGACGGCAAGCTCTATGTGGGCACCGAAAACGGAAAGTTCTTTATCCTCAAACCGGGTCCGACCGATTGCCAGGTCCTGAGTGAGACCGCGCTTGCGCCGGTTGATCAGGTTGAGCTCAAGACGGAAGCGGGCGATGAAGCAATCACTGCCAACGAACAGATACTGGCTTCGGTTGCCGTCTCCCGGGGCCGCGTTTACCTGGTGACCACTAAAGCGGTTTACTGTATCGGTAAAAAAACCGCGTCTCCCGCATTGCCGCCGGGCAAGGAAACGGTTGAGAATCCGCCGGCCGGCGCTACGGTTGCCCACCTGCAGGTTGTTCCAGCAGATCTGGTGATGAAACCGGGTGAGGCAGCCGCGTTCAAGGTGAGGCTGTTCGACGATCATGGACGGTTTATCCGCGAAGAACAGAATCCCGTCTGGTCACTGGAAGGTTTGAAGGGGGCTGCTCAACACAACTCATTCACCCCCGCAAGCGAAGCCGGTCTGCAAGCCGGGTTGCTGAAGGCGACAGTGGGGGCGGTTGCCGGCGTCTCTCGTGTCCGGGTGATCCCGCCAGTTCCAATCAGCGAGAACTTCGAGGCGATTCCGGCCGACGGCGTCCCAAGGCACTGGATCAGCGCGGGAGGAAAGTACGCGGTTCGTGAGGTCGAAGGTAACAAGCTTCTGGTTAAGAATCCAAACCCACCGGCTTTCAAGCGGGCACGCTCGTTTTTCAGCCCCGCCAACTGGTCGAATTACTCAACCGAAGCTGACGTGCGGGCGGTGGAAAAGCGCCGCCAGATGGGTGATGCCGGTGTAGTGGCGCAACGGTATGAGCTTGTAATTCTGGGCAGCAGCCAAAAGATCGAACTGCGATCGTGGCAGATCGAAGAGAAGCGCACGGTAAGGAAACCGTTCGCTTGGAAGGCGGACACCTGGTATCGCCTGAAGATTCAAGTCGAGAATCTTCCAGACGGCAAGGTACGCGCGCGCGGCAAAGCCTGGCCGGCCTCGGACCCCGAACCCGCCGAGTGGGCGCTCGAGCGGATCGACCCGCTTGGTAATCATCATGGCAGCGCCGGAATCTTTGCCGACGCGCCCAACGAGATCTTTATCGATAACATCAAGGTCACACCGAACAAGTAACGGGACATATCGTTCTGAGTACCGGCTTCAGCCGGCTTTTTTCTACTCAACGCCGGCTGAAACCGGTACTTAGAACCTACTCGAATGTGGAGAATCATGAAGATATGCATTGTTAGATTGCTTTTATTCGTGGGCGCGTGTGCGCTCGTGTCGGGAATAGCCTGCAAGCTCGCTTCGGCTTCTGACCCCGGCAACGGGGACTGGCCGATGTGGGGTGGAACCGCCGACCGGAATATGGTGTCCAGTCTTAAAGGGATGCCGACAAGCTGGGACGTGAAGACCAAGAAGAACGTGAAGTGGGTTGCGACCCTGGGCTCGCAGAGCTACGGAAACCCGGTCGTTGCGAGCGGACAGGTCTACGTTGGGACCAACAACGAAGGTTTGCGCGACCCGAAGCAAGGGGGCGACCGCGGAGTACTGATGTGCTTCCGTGAATCTGACGGCGAGTTCTTGTGGCAGCAGACTAATGAGAAGCTTGCAGCGGGCCGCGTCAACGACTGGCCTTTTCAAGGGGTGTGCTCATCACCCCTTGTGGAGGGCGAGAAGCTCTACTACGTGTCAAATCGGTGTGAGGTTGTTTGCCTGGACACCCAGGGCTTTCGCGATAACGAAAACGACGGGCCGTTCAAAGACGAGAAGCTCACAGGGCAGTTCGATGCGGACATCATCTGGAAGTACGACATGATCGAAGAGGTGGGCTCTCATCCACACAACATGGCCAACTGCTCTCCGGTCTCATACGGAGATATGCTTTACATATGCACCTCGAATGGACAGGATGAAAGTCACGTCAACATCCCCTCGCCGAAGGCGCCGGCGATCATCGCGATAAACAAGACAACGGGCAAGCTTGTTTGGGAAGACAACTCGGTAAGTGATCGGATTCTTCACGGCCAGTGGTCTTCGCCGGCAGTGGGCAAGATCGGAGACGTGATTCAGGTGGTTCACGGGCAGGGTGACGGCTGGGTCCGAGGCTACGAGGCGATCAGCGGTAAGAAGCTTTGGGAATTTGATTGCAACCCCAAGGACTCAGTCTGGCCGAAGACGCGCAACGAGCTGATAAGCACGCCGGTGATCTTCGACAACAAGGTATATGTCGCAAACGGCCAGGACCCCGAGCACGGGGAAGGCGTTGGCCATCTTTACTGCATCGACGGGACGAAGCGAGGAAATATTACTCAAGGCGGTGCGATCTGGCATTACGAGAAAATACGGCGCTCGATCTCGACCGGCGCGGTTTTCGACGGAATGCTTTTCTACCCCGACTTCAGCGGCTTCCTTCATTGTCTGGACGCGAAGACCGGGAAGGTGTTCTGGGTACACGACATGTTCGCCGCGGTTTGGGGCTCTCCGATGGTCGTGGACGGCAAAGTGTACCTGGGTGATGAAGACGGCGACATCGCTATTCTGGCGGCAGCACGTGAGAAGAAAGTGATTGCCGAAATCAATATGGGAAGCTCGGTCTACTGCACCCCAATACCGGCCAACGGCGCCCTGTTTATTGGCAATCGCAACCAGCTATTCGCGATTGCAGAAAAGAAGTGAGATCGCCGGAGGGCAAACATAGCGTGTGGGATTCCGACTTCCGCTGATGCCTGTTAGTTCTATGGAGTCCTTTGATTTTCTTCTCCGAACACGATTGATATTCGGCGACGGGTCGCTTGAACGGCTCGGCGCGCTCGCTTCGGACCTTGGTTTCAGCCGCACACTGTTGGTAGCCGACAAAGGTATTCTCGCCTGCGGGTACGTGAAGCGAGCATCAGAGCTTCTCGCTAACGCCGGTATCACGGTGTTCGCCTTTCACGATTTCGATTCTAACCCAAACACAACGATGGTCGATGCAGGACGAGACTTTGCCCGGCCGCTCGACATAGATTCCATCATTGGTCTGGGCGGCGGCAGTTCGATGGATACCGCCAAGGCCATAAATTTTCTGCTGAGCGGCGGCGGAACGGTGCAGGAGTACTGGGAGTACGGCAAGCCCCGGAAGCAGATGCTGCCGATGATTGGTATTCCAACGACAGCGGGAACCGGCAGCGAAGCGCAGTCATATGCTCTGATCTCCGACGCTCGGAGTCACGTCAAGATGGCTTGTGGCGATCCCGGCGCTGCCTTCAGAGTGGCGATCCTTGATCCGCTGCTCACCGTAACCCAGCCCGCAAGCGTAACCGCCACCGCCGGCTTCGATGCTATCTCACACGCCGTCGAAACTTACGTGACAACCAGACGCAACGCGGC
>JBASRM010000230.1:0-10684 GCA_049273835.1 Blastocatellia bacterium
CCGGTGTAATCCCCCGAGGGCGAAGCCCTTCGGCACAGAGGGCGGCGTAGCCGCTCTAGAGAGATCGGGCTACTTCCCCGAGGGCGGAGCCCATCGGCACAGAGGGCGGCGTAGCCCGCAATAGCAACTCCGCTGTAATCCCCCGAGGGCGAAGCCCTTCGGCACAGAGGGCGGCGCAGCCGCAATAGTGACTCGGCGGTAGTCAGCCGAGGGCGAAGCCCATCGGCACAGAGGGCGGCGTAGCCGCTCTAGAGAGATCGGGCTACTTCCCCGAGGGCGGAGCCCATCGGCACAGGGGGCGGCGTAGCCGCAATAGCAACTCCGCTGTAATCCCCCGAGGGCGAAGCCCTTCGGCACAGAGGGCGGCGTAGCCGCTCTTAAGGAGATCCCTGCCACTTTCCGGGCGGCGCAGCCGCTCTAGAGAGATCGGGTTACTTCCCCGAGGGCGGAGCCCTTCGGCACGGTGGCGGCGTAGCCGAGGATCCTCATCTACAACTTGGTTGGAGGATGTCTTCAGGATTGCGTCCGACGCTTCATAGATCGGAACCCGGTCGCGAGTTCTGACGTTTGTGAAATCGAACCAACGCTCTTTCAGTGACCATGTCCCGCATCGGCTTGTCACGTAACTTGAGTTAATATTGGAACTCCAAAGAACGAATGATGAAATACTGAATAGTCGGCGCTCTCTGACGGTGCCCACGTTGCAGTTAAGCGGACTACTACTCTGTCACGTACACAAGATGAAGGACTTATATGGGCGTTCCTCTCTGGGCGCCCCTCGGTGCAGACCAGTTCGATTGCCAAGCAGTGGCGCCCAAGGAACATACCAGCCCGTTTTGCGGGCCGATACCGCATTTGAAACCTATGCCGTAAGCTGTTATTCCACTCAACAGCTTGCGGTTGTTTATACGGAGACGCCCGGACGATTGCGCCGCATCCATCAACATCAATGTGACTGACTACCAGGAGGCACGCGAATGAAAACTAAGCTATGGGTATCATTGTTGATCCTTGTGCTGTTTGGCAGTTTCTTAGGCGCGGTGTGGGCTCAGGGGCCCCCCGAACAGCCGGACCTGACAATCGACGCTGCAACCCGCTCGGCGGTGATCGAAGGCGCGCTTAAGAGGCTGAACGACAACTACGTCTTTCCTGAAACAGCGAAGAAGATGGAGCAAGCGGTTAGAGAGCGAATCGCCCGCAAGGAGTACGACCAGATAACCAGCGCTAAGACGCTCGCCTCGACCCTGCAGAATCATCTGCAGGATGTCAGCCACGATAAGCATCTTCGGATTATGTACAGTGCGGAAGCGATGCGACCCGAGAGTGAAGGGAATCGCGAGCCCACTCCCGAGGAGATCGCACAGGAAATTGAATTCCTTCGCACCGTTAATTTCGGGTTCGAGAAGGTCGAGCGTTTACCTGGTAATGTCGGTTACCTTGATCTGCGGGGGTTTCAGCCTGCGCAATTTGGCGCTGAAACTGTGGTCGCGGCCATGAATTTCCTTGCCAATACCGATGCTTTGATTATCGATCTCAGGCGAAACGGCGGCGGCCAACCGGACATGGTGGCGTTAATCTCCAGTTATCTATTTGACGGCGAGACGGTGCATCTCAACGATCTTTACTTCCGTCCCGACAACAGCACTCGCCAGTGGTGGACCCTGCCCTACGTCCCGGGCAAACGGTACGGCACAAAAAAGGATGTGTACGTATTGACCAGCAACCGCACTTTCTCGGCCGCGGAAGAGTTCACCTACAATCTCAAAAACCTGAAGCGAGCTACGATTGTAGGCGAAACCACAGGAGGCGGCGCGCATCCCGGGGGACCCCGCCGAATCAACGAGCACTTCGCAATCTGGGTCCCCAGCGGCCGCGCCATAAATCCCGTCAGCAAGACCAACTGGGAAGGCACAGGCGTCAAGCCCGACATCGAAGTACCGGCTGACCACGCGCTCAAGGTTGCCCACATCGCCGCGATGAAGAAAGTTCTCGAAAAGGTATCTGCGCCTGAGCGACAACGCGCAATAAAAGGGGCGATTGCAAGAACAGAGAAAGAACTCGACGAAATGAAACAAACTCAGAAGCGCAATCCCGACCAGAAATGACGCAGCGTCGGATGTGACTCTTCTCGGGGCGGCATCAATGCCGCCCCGAATTAAGGCAAGACCTTCGACCCGCTCGCTAGACAGATACAATCCCTACAGATTCTGCCAGGAATTCTTCTCCAAAATGTAAGACCCGGCACTTGAGAAGCCAGGGTCCGACCAATAATCGCGAAGGACATCTAAAAAGGCTCAAACACGTCGAATCTAAGCTGTTGCTTGACACCCCTTCGCGTCGGTAATCATAATTGGCGCGGTCACCCAACCACCAAAATCCTAAACAGGAGTCATCCCGCTACCAATGCCAGAAGACGAAAGATTCTATGAGGGCCTGGATTCTTACGTTCAGGCGTCCCGGGGCGAGTTTGAGTCTAAGCTCGGCGAGCTTGTAGAAGTCCCGACCATCAGTATGGAACCCGAGCGGAAAGACGATTGCCGGCGAGGCGCACAACTCGCCCGCGAGTACCTTGAATCGATCGGCGCGCGAGCCGAACTGGTCGAAACACCGGGTAACCCTGTGGTGCTCGGCCGCATTGCGAGCGGAGCAAATGACCGGACTCTTACGATCTACAATCACATCGACGTGCAGCCCGCCGATCCCGATGAGTGGCGCAAGGCGCCGTTCACATTCTTCAAGGAAGATGGACGGTATGAAGGTCGCGGCACAACCGACGATAAAGGGCCGGCGCTTACGGCGATGATGGCTGCTCGCTACGCCGCGGAAAACTATGTTCCTCTGAACATCAACTTCGTTTGGGAACTTGAAGAAGAGATCGGCAGCCCGAACTTTGAACATTTCGTAAAGAACAACGCCGGAAGACTTCAGTCCGACTCGGTTCTTGTCAGCGACACCATATGGATATCGCGCAACAAGCCGGCGATTCCTTACGGCTTGCGAGGCGCGGTCATGATGACGATGACGCTGGAAACCGGCGCCAAGGACGTGCACTCCGGTTTGACCGGCGGACCGGCTCGTAACCCGATTGGTGAGCTTTGCAAGCTGGTCTCCGAGTGCTACGACGCAACTACGGGCAGAGTCAAGATCAAGGGTTTCTATGAGGATGTGCGCCCCGCCACCAGGAAAGAAGTTCAGAACTTTCTCGATTCGGGATTCACTACTGCAAAGTTCAAGGCTGCGCACGAGCTTAAAAAGCTACGGTTCGATGACCCCACTCAGGTCCTGAAGGCCATCATGGCCGAGCCCACATTCGAAGTGCACGGAATAACGGGCGGGTATCAGGGGCCAGGTGTGAAGACCATCGTCCCCTATCGCGCTCAAGCCAAGATCAGTTGCCGCCTGGTGCCGGACCAGGACCCGAAGCGCGTTTTCAAGCTGGTCCGGGATTTCGTCAAGGAAAAGAATCCAGATGTTCGAGTCGAGTTCATCTCAGCGCTCGAGTCTTACATCGGCGAGTTCAACGGTCCGTATGCCGACGCCGCAACCGAGTCAATGAAGTTCGCCTTTGGCCGACAACCGGCGTTCACCCGCGAGGGCGGTTCGATCGGCGCGGTAGTGACGATGAAAAAATACCTCAAGGCACCGATAATTTTCCTGGGGCTGTCGCTTCCCGAGCACGGCTATCACGCCAAAAACGAAAACTTCGATTGGGGCATGGCATCGGGTGGAATCAAAATGTTCGTCCGATACTTCGATCAGATAAGCCGCCTCTCACGTTGATCGAGATGAGTGACCCGAGAACCAATCGTGCGTGGGCGCTGTTGTTTGCGCGCGGAGTCCTGGGTTTGATTTTCTTCATGGCGGGCGTGTACAAGGTGTTTCAGATGGGACCGATCGGTCATGCCCGCAAGCTCTTCGTCGAACCCTACGCCGACACATTCTTACCGGCGTGGTCGCTTTGGGCGGTGGGCACGGTGATTCCGATAGTCGAGCTCACCGCCGGCGCACTGGTCATTCTTGGTCTGAAAACTCGCGAGGCGCTGATAGCGCTGGGAAGCATCCTGGTTCTAGTCACCTTCGGACACCTGCTGAAAGAACCGCTTTATCAGTTTCATACTCACGTAATTCCGCGACTTGCTTTATTGCTGTTCATCCTAATGATACCGGACGAGGCCGATCGGTTTTCCCTGGACCATCTGCTAATGCGAAAAAAGGGAAAGCAGGCGTCTGGCAGCCGGGTTTAATTGATGCGAAGAATCCTTCTCGCCGTTCTGATTCTAGGGTTACCCACCGCAGTCGCCCTGTTTGTCTATCTAATCGTCAACAAGAAAACTCCGACAAACCGCGCGGCGGTCGGTGAGGTAACGACGATTGCCGGTGGAGGTTATCCCGGCGTTGAAGACGGTCCGGTTAAGGTCGCAAGCTTCAGCGATCCGTTTGGAATCCTTGTCGATAGGCGCGGCAACATAATCATCGCCGATGGCGGACAGAGCAATCGAATTAGGAGAATTAAGGTTGACGGCAAAGTGGAAACAATCGCCGGCTCAATCGAAGGCTTCGCCGACGGAGAAGCCTTGCAAGCCAGGTTCAATACTCCCTCAGGCATTGCGATTGACAACAAAGGCAACCTCATCATCGCTGATACCTCCAACAACCGTATTCGCAAGCTCGCCTCCGACGGAAGCAGAGTAACCACCCTTGCTGGAAGCGGTGTTGCCGGTTACGCGGACGGTGCGGCGAGCGAAGCGCAGTTCGACGGCCCCATCGGATTAGCCATCGATAAACAGGGAAACATAATCGTTGCCGACGCCTACAACGATATAATAAGAAAGATCGCGCCCGACGGCTCGGTTACTACGATCGCCGGAACAGGCGCCCCGGGTTTTAGTGATGGACAGGCCTCCTCAGCAACCTTCGATACGCCTTGCGGAGTCGCCATCGACAGAGAGGGAAACATCCTGGTGTCCGACACCGGCAATAACGCGGTCAGAAAGTTAACGAACCAGGGCGAGGTCGTTACAATCGCGGACAGGAATGGCGCCGCCAATACTGATGAAGAAATCGAAGCCCGATTGAATCATCCCGTTGGCATCAGCGTGACACACGACGGCTTCTTGTTTGTTGCCAACGAAGGAAGCAGCACAATCGTGCGAATAAGTCCGGAAGGAGAGCGCAAAACCTATGCAGGCAGTGTTTCAGGTTTCGCGGACAGCATCGGTGGTCACGCCAGGTTCAATGGGCCGTCCGGCATCGCCATTGACCGCGAGGGCGTCCTTTTTATAGCTGATTCTCGCAATTACTTGATTCGACAAATCATGCCCGCTTCGGTTCGAGCGATATCCGACAACCGGCAGCCTTTCATCCAGCCGTTAGATGAAGCTGATGATGCGGCTGAGCATGCGGTATTACCGAAGCTCGACGCTTCAATAATGGGTTCGGCTGCGATGTTTCCATGGCCGCTTAGCCCTCAGGGAGGCTGGCACGAGATCACCGGAGTCGTCGGCGAGGCTCGGGGTGCGCCGGGCGGCATCGCGCTTGATCATCTTCACAGCGGTCTGGACATTCGCGGCATTGCAGGCGAAGCCGCGCTGTCGATATTTGATGAGAAGGTCAGCTCTCCAATCCCGAATTGGGACTTCAACGGCTCTGGCGAGGGTATTAACGTAGGGTTGTTTAGTTACATTCATGTGAAGGTGGGCCGCAACTCCGCGGACGAGATCCAAAACCCCGAGAGATTCAAACCCAGGACCGGCGAAGCCGGAAAAGTGATCGGCACGCGGGTCCGTCGCGGTACGCGTTTTGGTGTGGGGGACTTTGTCGGGTCTGTCAATCGTCTCAATCACGTCCATCTGAACCTCGGCCCGTGGAACGCCCAAGCGAATCCTCTGGTGCTGAAGTTCTTTGATCTCAAAGACTCAGTCGCACCCACGGTCGAGACGGTTGACATCATCGACTGGCAGGCACTACTCGGAGCTGTCGCGGACAAGAGTTCGGTGGAGCCATTAAAAGAAAAACGCGATGGCCGGTTGTTGATCTCGACTGATGTGGCGATCGTAGTCACTGCTTATGACCGGGTGGATGCCAACGCCAAGAACCGGAAGCTGGGTGTTTACCGGATTGGCTATCAGTTGCTGCACGCGGAAGGCACCCCGGTGAAGGGTTTCGAGCAGCCATTGATGAACATCGAGTTCGATCGCTTGCCGCCCGAAGACTCGGCGGTCTTCAGTGCTTATGCGCCCGGAAGCGGGGTTAGCGCGTACGGCACTCCCACAAAATTTCGATACATCGTCACAAATCGCGTCCGCGACGGATACGAGAGGGACGGATTCCTTCGCCCGTCGAAACTTGCTCCCGGGGACTACATCGTCAAGGTGATCGCCGAAGACCGCGCCGGCAATCGCGCAACCGGGCCTTCGACAGAGTTACAAGTGAGGGTGGGTAACCCTAGATTGTAATGAAGCGTTCAAGGCGCGCGACTTCCTTAGCGCCGACGTACTTTCCGATCTCCTTCCGAAACTGTTCCATTGTTCGATACGGGCGATACTCCTTGAACTCGCGCAGCATTCGCGGGCCAAGACCCGGGATACTCAGGATATCCTCGTCAGTCGCGGTGTTCAGATTGATCGGAATGAAGCAGTACTGCGCCAGCCGCGCCGTCTCCGCCGGGCCAACATACTTGCCGATCTCCTTGTCGAATTGCGCAAAGCTCTTCCACGGCCTGTATTCGGCGAACTCGCGCGCCATGCGGGTTCCGGCTCCGGGGATCAGCACGATCTCTTCCCGGGTCGCTGTGTTCAGATTGATGTGGATGAATGCCTTCTTGTAGATCTCAGCCGCTTGTTGCGCGCTGAGCGATTGACTGAGGAGAAACGCGTTGAAATCCACAATGCTCGAGAAGGGACGTTTGTCGATGATGCCCTTCACAATGGCCGGAGTCATGTGCGGCAGCGCGAGGAGGTCCTTCTCGGACGCTGAGTTCGCGTCAATGACACCCAGAGACTTGCCGACTTGGCCGTTGACGCTAACCGCAATAATCGCCGCCAGGACAATAGAGGCCACGGCGGAATAAACAAGCCAACGCTTTCGATTCATGTCACTCTCCTTGTGATTGTGTGGCCGGGCGATTTGCCCGCCACCGGGTATCGATAGCCATAAGCCAAACCCACGAGACCCAGGTGTATCATCGCCGCCGGCCCCAGCGCGGGCGGCGCTTTCGCTCTGATTGCCTTCAAAAACAACTCGAGGCCAGTCAGGTCCGGATTGACTTCCAATTGGAATTCCATGCTGCCGCGATAGTGAAGCACCAGACCGACTAGACCGCCGATAACAAAGAAGATCATTAACACCTGAAGCGCACGCACACTGGCGCGACCTCGATGGATCAAGTGCCAGAGCACCACTACGAGTGCGAGTGCCAGAAGGATCAACGGAATAAACTGCAACCGCTCCTCAAAGTGCTCGAGTAGAAACAAATCGGTTCCAGTACCGATGATGCCTAAAACCAGCACGACGAGGAGGAAACGCCGGAGACCCGGAGCGGTTTCCTGTTTTGATGTGTTCAAAGCGGATTGAGACTCGCCGCCTGCGTAAGTCTGGCTCACCTTGTTCGACTCCCCTTGTATGATGACACAGGAGGTGCGAACGTCTCCCGTGATTTCTCAAGAACCTTTAACGCCGTGCTGGTGCTGCTGATAGTGCTGGCGGAGAAGGTCCTTGCCGTAATCGTTTCCGTTTGGCGTGCGCACCACCACGTGAATGTGCTCGCGATTTGGTACACGAGGGCCCGAACCGGCCGGCCGGAGATTGGCAGGCAGTTGATGGTCAAACTCGATGAGGATCACCGGGCTGTGAATTCGATAATAGAAGACGCTGGTTGGCTCGGTGCCGCCGATCCACGCGAACCATGTGTTGTCCAGATGCTTGCGGACCTCGTCCATCTTGACCCGCGCGTGCCCGGTGTCCATGTTGTCTAGGTAGAGCGAGACCACATCCAGTAGCTGTTTGCGTTGTGCCTTTGAAAGCTCGGCAACGCGAACCCCGGCGTAGTCGATAACGACGTTGTCCTTGAACGCTTCGGTGAGATTGTTGTTACCAGTCTTGGAAACCTGAAGAATCGCCTTCTTCCGTTGATCGTCGGTGAGCGTGTTGATCATCGCTAACCCGTTGTTCTGCTCGTCCTGAAGCACGCTGGTTCCCTTGTACTTGCCTGATGTTGCGGTCACCGGCTCGGAACCAGCGAAAAACGGTGTCATCACAACCTGATCGCCAAGCACAAAATAGTTAATGATGGCGTGGTGTCCATCCAACTGCCAGCCCCAGGGTTCCTTTGCGGAGGGAGTGCCCATCACCGTGATGTTGTAGAGCCATTCGCCGTATTGTTCAAAATCGTTGCCGTTCAGCTCGCCAAGGGTGTAATTGAGCCGCATGATATCGCGCGTTTGCTTCAATCCTTTCGCGCTTAGCGAGGCGCGCATGAGGCCGAACGCCGCCTCACGCTGCGGGTCGCTCATCTCTTTGAAGCTTACACCCTGCCGCACGTAGAAATGCTGATTCATCCATTTGCGCCATTCAGGGTCATCCGTGGCGAACGATGTTTTAGATCGCTGCTCGAGGCTCAGCGCAGATAGGAATGCGCCGGCCGCTTTCTGAACCGGTTCGGTTGAAACTCCCGTCGAGTGGATCGCGAAAATTCCCGGAGCAATTTGGCCATTCGTCGTGATCCCTTTGAAAGGCTCCGCCAGGCCTTTTGTTTCCGCATCCACCGACATCTTACGGAAACGCTCGATGCGATCCTGCGCGGGCTGTTGAGTGCGGGCAGGCGAGTTGAGCAAGGGAAGGATCGCAAGGATTGCGACTACTATTGAAAGGATTCTAGCGCGGCTAGCCGCGGGGTGCTGCGATCTGATGGTCCATGGGCTCACTTTGTACGCCTCCTCTTACTCGCGATCGGCAAACTGTAGTTTGCAGCGAAGCGGCATTGTATAAGGGCGTGGTTAACAAGTCGAGCGGGACGCGCTGGCTTACGTTTTGGAGCGCAGGCACTCTCCCTTGTTTGTACGCGGGCAGGCGGGTGCGCTAACAGAGGGTTGACAGGGGAAGCGCCTCGCTTGAATCATTGACGAACTCAGATGCGATACGAAGAATTTCGTCCAGCCGAACCACTCGCGAAGCTGATCAAGTGCATCTGGCTGATGGAGAGCGAGCCAGACAACTCCAGCGACGTGGAGCGTATTCTTCCGGATGGATGTACCGAAATCGTTTTCAATTTTGCAGACCCGTTCTATCAACACAATCCTGACGGCACCACCGAGCGACAGCCGCTAACTCTCGTTGTTGGACAAATGCTGCAGGCGCTTTTGATCGCGCCCTCGCAAAGAGTGCAACTGTTGGGAGTGAGGTTCTGGCCGGGAGGCGCTTATCCGTTCTTGACGGTTCCGCAACACGAAATCGCCGGCCAGGTCATCGCTCTGGATGCAGTCTGGGGTGCGATCTCTCGCGAGATTCAATCGCGTCTGGCTGATGCGGCGACCAGCGCCGACCGAGTAACCGAGGTCGAGAACATACTTCTCGCGCGGTTGAATCATTTTCGACCTCACGACGAAGAGGTGTTGAAAGCTACTGCGCTCATAGTTCGCACCCGCGGTCGCATCTCGATCGGCAGACTCGCCGAAAGGATGGGTATCAACTCGCGAACGTTGGACAGGCGGTTCAACAATAAAGTCGGTCTGTCGCCCAAGGCTCTGTGCCGAGTAATTCGGTTTCAACGAATCTTCAGCTTGATCGAGCGCGACAGTGGTCCGAAACGCGAAGGCTTTAGCAGCGGACGTGGCCTCCTCGAGGAAGGCGCGGTGGGCGCTCCGGATTGGGTGCGGCTTGCACTGGACTGCGGCTATTACGATCAACCCCACTTCATAAAGGAGTTCAAGGCTTTTGCGGGGAAGGAACCCACGGCGTACTTCGCCGAGCGCAACATCATGTCCGATCACTTCACCGGAAGTGCGTAATTGTCCTTTTTCTACAATACGCCGCACAACGCTTCGGATAATATTCGAGAGGTCCGGCAATCATCAGTTGTTAGTGAGCGTGGCGCTGGACGTGTATCAGCGCGCCGCATCGAGGACAACTGGGGAATGACCGGCAGCATAGGGGGGACAGAGCATGTTGAAACCCGTATGGGGGTGTCTATTGCTGGCCGTGTCGCTGGGGCAGATGTTGAGTGCCGGTCAACGATCCGGCGTGGATCAGCTTGAGTGGATTTCGGGTTGCTGGGCTTCGGACGACGGGAAGGAGAGAATCGAAGAGGTCTGGATGAAGCCCGCCGGCCAGTCGATGATAGGTATGAGCCGTACGGTTGCGGGCGGCAAGACCGTTTTTACCGAACACATTCAGATACGCGAGAACAACGGGCAGATGGCTTACATCGTTGCCATCGGAATGGGCGCGAAGCCAGTAGTTTTCAAACTCCTGAAAAGCTCAGACGGCGAAGTGGTATTCGAGAACCTCACGCACGATTTTCCTCAGCGAATCATCTACCGCCGCGATTCCAGGGATTCATTGTTCGCGCGAATTGAGGGTCATGAAAAAAGCGTCAACAAGGCAATGGATTTTCATTTCAAGCGGTCAAAGTGTGATTGATCTCATCCCCATCTCCTCGTCTCTCCTTCTCACACTCTCCCCTCTTCTC
>JBASRM010000234.1:0-13944 GCA_049273835.1 Blastocatellia bacterium
AAGAAGAGCTTAAGGCCGCACGTCGCCAATCAAGAATTGGTTGCTACGAAGACAGAATCACCCGCAGCGTCCATAGTCTGCAGGTGGGCGCGATGATTCGCGCGACGAATAGGTGTGCACGTTCCTAAAATAATGGCTAAGCAGTTGGAGGAAGAAACCGTCTGACAAGATATTTATACACCGCCGCGCCAATTAGACCTCCAACGATGGGCGCAACTATGTAGAGCCACCACTCGTTGCCGCGGGGACCGGGAAAGGCGATCCGGCCAAAGCCAATGACCCACGCGAATAGTCTCGGTCCAAAGTCGCGAACCGGGTTCACCGCATCCATCGTTAGTGGTCCACCTACACCAACTATAGCGGTGACCGTGAGACCGATAAAAATTGGTCCAAGTCCCGCTTGCGGAAGCCCCGGGTTTTCGGGCTCTGTCAAGGCGAAGATCATCAACAATAAGAACATGGTGAGCACGGCCTCGATGAAGAATGCGCCGCCGAGGCTGACTGTGGCCATAGCGCCGTCGTCCACGCCGATGCCGCCCGGGTTAGGATAAAAGCACGAGAAGATCATCATGAGCTTCTGGCTTCCCGCGGCGCCGACTTCGACGCCCAGCTTCTCCAACGCCCTGGGCCAATAGCCGGACCACAACCCATAGACGCAAGCGGCTCCGACGAACGCTCCGGCGATCTGACTGGCGATGTACGGGATGATTCGGCCGCGCGGAAAGCCCCTGAAGACCGCCATCGTTACGGTGACGGCGGGATTGAAGTGCGCCCCCGACACCGGACCCGCTATGTAAATGCCGAACGTAACGGCCAGTCCCCACATCACCGCCACTCCCCATCCATCGAGGTTGTTGGTCAACACCGCGGCGGCTACGGCTCCGTCGCCAACGAGGATCACCACGAATGTGCCCACGAATTCGGCGAGGCATTGCCCGGGGAGGCTTGCCAGGAACACCCCGCTTCCCTTCTCTTTTGCGAGCGCGTCATCTGGTATCGTTTCGAGTTCGATTGCAGCTCTTGACACTTGTTCACCTCGATTGGTTGAGAGTGGGGCGAAGTGATTTCAAATAATCCCCGGGTACAGATCCTTTCAGGATTTCAGATTTCCGATCAAGGATCTCAGATTTCGATCTAGATTCCGGATTCCAGATTCGAAATTTCAGATCAGATTTCAGATTCCGAGCGAGATTCCAAATTCCAGATCCCAAATTCCAGATCCCAAATTTCAGATTTTCGATAACGGTCAGATTTCAGATTGCATCCCATTGTAGCGCTCTGAAATCTGGAATCTCGCTCTGGAATCTGGGATCTGAAATCTAATTTGGAATCTAGCTCTGAAATCTGGAATCTCACTCTGAAATCTGGAATCGGACTCTGAAGTCTTGAATCGGAAATCTCCTCACTAAAAGACGCCCTCTCCATTCGCGGGTCTAGCCCTTCACACTCACAGATACTTCTGTGCCAGCGTAAGCGCTCTCCAATATGCGCGTCGCGCGAATCCGGGCCAGCTCCCATTCTGGAGCGGCGTCGAACGCGTAGCGTTGCGCTCTTGCCATCGGTTGGACCACCCGCTCAAGTCCCAAACCAGATCGGCGCCTTTGATCCCCGCTCGTTGAAGCGCCCCCGCCGGGTTGCGGCCATTGTCGGAATACATGTTGTCGTGAATCCAGTTATTCTCAGGAATGGGCCCGACGTCGAACGCGGTGCCCTTCGGAAATACAAGCTCGAGGCTGAACACCGCAACGCCGTAACAATCGTTGCCGCGAATCTCGTTTCCAGTTACTTCGTTGTTGTCGGCCGCCATCACCATCACGCCCGTACCCGGCGGCACTCCGGCCACAATCGAATTCGGGTTCGCAAAGTTCGCATGATTGTTGTTGATAACCCGATTGTTGCGGACTATGCAGTTCTGTCCGAGCTTGGAGGGGTTGTTGGGCAGGATGAAGACCAGAATTCCACCGGTATTGTCGTGAACGTCGTTGTTCTCGACGACCGCATTCACTGAGTTTTCGATCTCGATCCCAGTGACATTTCCGTAAGCCTCGCAGTCCCGAACCACGATGTCGCGAGATTGCCCGACGTACAGCGCCGCGTCCGCGATCCCGGTCGCCACGCATCGTTCGATTCTCACGCCGGTGCAGCTCACGGGGTAGACACCATACAGACCGGTGTCGTGAAGTCCCAGATTGCGAAAAGTCACGTTGCGGGCGTGTTGAGTGACGACGCCGTTTGCCACGTAGTTGCGTATATCGAAATTCTCGATCAGGAAGTTGCTACCGGTTGCAAGCACCCCGTCTGAAAGCTTGTTCTCTCCGTCAAGCACGGGTCGGTACGGTAACTCATCAGCGGGGTGATCCTTCCTCGCGGCATCCGAGGGACCAATCGGGGATATTAATGCGCGGCTCAGAGACCCCTCAACGCTTCCACGAAGGGTGATGTTGTCCAAATCAATCTTGACTTCTTCTTTGTACACTCCCGGCATAACATCGATCGTATCGCCTGGTCGCGCGCGATCGACCGCCGCTTGAATCGATTCGCCCGCCTTCACTCTGATCGTCTGAGGCGCTCGATCGGTTATCACTTCCTTCAAAGCACCGGTGTTGTACTTTGCGACAAGCTCGCGAGCCGGATTCTTCAGCCGGTGAACAACAGGCAGACCCGAAGGCACGTTTTCAGGCATCTGCGGCAAATTGGACTCGTCGGTGAGCGAGCACAAAAACGCAATCAAGTCTTGTTTCTCTTCAGGAGTAATCGTGTAGGAGTGAATCTTATCGTCGACCTTTGCGTCTTTGAACCCGACCCCCGGCCCTCCTCCGGCGGCGTAAAACTCCAGCACCTCGTCGAGAGTCTTAAACTTCCCGTTGTGCATGTAAGGCGCGTTCAACACAACATTTCGCAGAGTCGGAACTTTGAAGGCGTATTTGTTGCCCTCGCCCTTGGTGACTTCGAACCTGCCAAAATCAGGATGGGAAGGATCGTCGTCGGGCACCCCGATGATTTTGAAATCGCGGTTGGCGAACGTCGGCAGCCCGTGACATTCGAAGCAACGAGTCCGGCCGGAGCGAAACAGGTTGAACCCGCGGCGCTGCGCGGGAGTCAGCGCTTCAAGCTCCCCGCGCACGAACCGGTCGAACGGCGAGTTGTTGGCGGTGAGCGTTCTTTCGAATGACGCGATGGCTTTGAGAACGTTGTCGAGAGTGGTCGCCGAACCGTTTTCGCCGGCGAACGCCTGATCGAATCGCCGCGCATACTCGGGTATCTCTTTCAATTCCCTGACAAGCGTATCGGGATTTTCGTTCATCTCGATGTCGCTGGTAATCGGTCCTTTGGCTTGTTCTTCCAGGTCTTCAGCCCGGCCATCCCAAAACTGCTTATGATTGTAAGCGGCATTCCACAGAGTAGGAGCGCCCCGGTGGACCACTGACCCACCCGCGCGTTCAGCCCCGACGCCGTGACCTCCCTTTCCCATTGACAGTGCGCGCCCGTCGGTAAAGCCGAGGTCAGGATGATGACAGGTCGCACACGAGATGTCGTTGGCGCCCGAAAGAATCGGATCGAAGAAGAGCAACCGTCCAAGCTGAACTCGTGCGTCGTCGCTCGAGGCCGGCAGCGGATTGTCGGCCCGCAGCACCATCTTGGGAAATTGACGCACAAGCCCGCCTCCACCCTTGCTGACTCCGGCGGTGCCAGCTTCACCCGAGATGTCCGCCTTGACAGGCCAGAGCGCAAGCGCGGCAAACGCGGCCCCAAGAAGAAGCAGTAACACAAACAGCACACGCATCCACAGAGGACGAGATCGCGCACGCGATTCTGAATGGGATTGATCCAATTCGATCTGCCTAGCCGGTGCAGCCATAGTGCTCCGCCTCCGTTGATCAGGAATTCGGTTTGTGTTGGGCGTAGGGCATTATATTAATAACGGCCTCAAACACAAATCTGAAATTTGAAATAAGTTGATCTGAATGCAGTCTGGAATCTGAAATCCCGAATCTGCAATTTGAAATCTGAAATTATCTGAAATCCGGAATTCTCGGGATTCTGGAATCCGGAATCTGGAATTTGGAATCCGGAATCTGCAGATCTGGAATCTGGCGCCTGGAATCCGGTCGCATACTGAAAACTCACCAATTCCGTCAGACTTATCTTCTGTCTGAGATCTGAATCTCAAACTCGTCTTCCCACTCTCACACTTCGACCAGTCCGCTCAAACTCACCGCAATTAACCCAGCAACTCGGGCATTGTTGATCAGCAGCTCTCTATTTGCTTGCAGCGTCCTTCCGTCAGTCAGCTTTTCCAATTCTGACAACAGGAACGGTGTGAGCGACCTCCCACGGACTCCAAGCTGCCCTGCGCGCGCCATCGCTTCATCCGTCGCAATCGCCACTTCCCTAGCCGGGATTTCGAAACCGCTCGGCACCGGCACGCACACAAGCACGGCAGTACAGGCGATCTGCCAATGGCGTCGGCAAAGGTGTGCCGCTTCTTCGGGCGAGTCGACCCTCACATCAACCGCAAGGCCGCTGGCGCGAGAGAAGAATGCGGGCAGCTCGTCAGTCTGGTATCCGACAATCGGAACGCCGAATGTTTCAAGATACTCGGCCGTCTTCTGCAGGTCGAGTATCGCTTTTGCTCCCGCGCATACGCATACCAGAGGCGTGTTGCCCAATGCTGTGAGGTCGCCTGAAACGTCGAAGGATTCGGCGGCGCCGCGGTGGACGCCACCGATCCCACCAGTCGAGAAGACCTGAATTCCAGCCACGCGGGCAAGCCTCAAGCTTGAAGCAACCGTGGTCGCTCCCCAGCCTCGCTTAATCATCAAGCCGGCGAGGTTGTTAAGTCCCGCCTTCTCGATGCGGAGTCCATCGGGAGTGAAGCCCGTTGCGAATCGGCTAATTTCATCTTCGCTCAATCCTACGGTTGGAATCCCATCGACAATTCCGATCGTTGCCGGCGTCGAGCCGTTTTGTCGAATCGCCTCTTCGCAGGCGAGAGCGGTTTTCAGGTTCAACGGCTGAGGCAGACCATGAGCGATGACAGTCGATTCCAGTGCAACAACGGGCTCACCCGCGCTGACCGCACGCCTCACGCCCTCGGCGATTCGAATTTCTATGGGTGATATTCGCTTCATACGAACTGTGTCGTTGCGGTTCATCCTACACAACGGCGATCGCTACAGACAAGCGCGCTCCTCAGCCTTGGCGAATTGGCGTGCGAAGGATCACACGGAGGAAAAGGTTTTTTGCGGCAGAGCGGGGCAGGCCCCGTTCACTACGTGTGATCCTTCCCAATCGTCATCGACAAACAGTTCCACGAATCACGCTTCACGCTTCACGCATCACGCGTAACGGTATCACGCATTACTCCCTCCCTCGCTTTCAAGCAAGTAGCGGCGCGGGTATACTGCTCCACGCGAAACAGACTGCGCATCAGCTCGGGAGGAATGAATGGCGGCCGAAAAAGCCCTGGCACTGATACTTGGCGGAGGTGCAGGCCAGCGGCTTTATCCGCTCACCAAACGGCGAGCCAAGCCGGCTGTCCCGCTGGGCGGTAAGTATCGTTTGATCGACATCCCGGTCTCCAATTGCATCAACTCCGACGTCAATCGAATCTTCATACTGACTCAGTACAACTCAGCCTCGCTCAACCGTCATATCGCTCGCACATATCGCTTCAGCCGGTTCACCAACGGCTTCGTCGAGATTCTTGCCGCCGAAATCACACCAGAACGGCCCGATTGGTTTCAGGGGACTGCAGACGCGGTGCGTCAGAGCCTGCATCATCTGGAAGACTACAAGGGCGAAACGATTCTGGTGCTGTCCGGCGATCATCTTTATCGCATGGACTATCGCCAATTCATCACCCGACACCTGGACACAAACGCCGATGTCACGATCTCAATGACGGCCGCGCGTGAACAAGAAGGTTCCGAATTCGGGCTGGTAAAGATCGACGATGCGGGTCGCGTAACTGCGTTCAGCGAGAAGCCCAAAGGTGAAGCGCTTGAATGCATGCGAGTAGACACCACCATGCTCGGCCTCTCCCCCGAAGAAGCCAAAGGCCGGCCGTTCCTCGCTTCAATGGGTATTTATGTTTTCAAGAAAGAGGTATTGCGGCGATTGCTGCTCGAAGAGATGCCGAACTCCGCGGATTTCGGAAAAGAAATAATCCCCGAAACCCTGGCGCGCCACAACGTACAGGCCCATCTGTTCGACGGATATTGGGAGGACATAGGTACGATCGGCGCATTCTACCGGGCCAACATAGAAATGACTCTACCGCTGCCGCCGTTCAACGTTTTTGACGCCGAGGCTCCGATGTATACGAGACCGCGTTACCTGCCGGGGTCCAAGCTGCTCGATTGTCACATTCAAAGCTCAATCATCACCGAAGGCTGCATCATCAACGGAGCCACGATCAAGGACTCAGTCATCGGTATTCGCAGCCGCGTCGAGCATGGCTCGCGGCTCGAAGGCGTTTTGATGATGGGAGCCGACTTCTATCAGAACCTCGAAGAGCTTCAAGCCGACATGGATCGAGGCTACCCGAGAATAGGAGTCGGATCAAACTGCCTGATACGCCGCGCGATCATCGACAAGAATGCTCGAATCGGATCAGGCGTTCATATCCGCAACGAACCGCCGCAACAACACTTTGACGGCGACGGCTACTTCATACGGGACGGGATAGTGATCATTCCGAAAGCCGGGGTGGTACCGGATGGGACGATAATCTAATGGGCGGCCACCGGCTACCGGGCACCTTCATTTGCCTAATGCTGCGCATCTCGCCAGACTTGATTCAGAGACCAGCGCTCGACCTTTACAACTCCAAACGCGCCGGTCCCGGGAGACATCGTGTCGATAGAGAAGTTTGTCGAAGAGCAAGTGCGACGGGCAATTGAAGCCGGCGAGTTTGACAACCTCCCCGGCAAAGGTAAACCAATCGACCTCAGCGCCTACTTTGACACACCCGAGGACCTGCGCATGGCTTACTCCATTCTGAAGAGCAACAACTTCGTCCCGGAGGAGGTGGAGCTTCTAAAGGAAATCGAAGCTCTGAAGAAGAAGCTCGAAACTTGTTCCGACGAACAGCAGAAGAGCAACCTCAAAAAGGAAATCACCGCCAAGACTTACACCTTCAACATGCTCCTCGAGAGGCGCAAGCGCCGAAGCTGACTCCCCCGCCCTGCCTAAACCCCTCGCGTCGCACAACAATCCAGTATTATACTGCCGCCCACGGCCGATTCTTCGCCGCCTTGCACTGTTGCCTCGCTCGGTAGAAAGGACATAAGCGATGCGTACATTCCGATTGGCAATTCGAGCGTCCAGCCTGCTGTTGATGTTGATTAGCATTGCGTCCGCCCAATCACGCGGGCTTCAAAGCAGCGACCTGTTGAAACTGCGATCGATTGGAGAAGTAAAGTACTCGCCCGACGCGTTGCGTCTGGCCTATACGGTGGTCAACAACGATGGATCCGCGAGGCCTTACCCGCAGCTGTGGATAATGACTCCCGACGACGGCAAGTCCACCAGGATCGGCAACGACCGAGAACCCTCGTCAAACCCCGAGTGGTCGCCGGACGGCCAATGGCTCGCATACGATGGGAAACTGGGAGACAAGTCCGGGCTGATCGTCTGTCGCGCCGACGGGTCCTCGCCAAAGTTCCTTGCTCCGTTGCAGGGGACGAACAATCCGCTTCCTTCAACCGGAAAGAGCATAGCCTGGTCACCGGACGGCAAGCGCATCGCCTTCGTAAGCGCGGTTCGCGGTCCGGAGTCGCAGGAAGCAACCGGCGACCCGGTGGTGATCACTCGATACCTCTACAAGCCTGACGACAGTGAAGGCATGAGCCGTTTCAACGATAATCGCCGGGTACATATCTTTGTTGTCGATGTCGCAAGCGGGCAGATTCGACAGCTCACCAACGGCACGCACTATGAGCATTCAATCGACTGGTCGCCCAATGGCGATGAGATCGCTTTCATCTCGAATCGCGAACCAAACGAAGATCAGTTTTTTAACTATGACATCTTCACCCTAAAAGTCTCGGACGGATCGATGCGGCGTCTGAGCTCGACCGAGAGCGCCGAGTATCGCCCGCGCTGGTCGCCGGATGGAAAGATGATTGTATTTCAAGCCACAAAACGAGGCTTGACCGATCTCGAAACCACGATGGAGGACACCCATATCTGGTTGATCAACGCCGATGGGAGCAACCGTCACGAAATCAGCTCGATGATTGACAACCGCCAGGGTGCGCCCGGGTGGTCACCAGACGGCAGCGCAGTCTACTTCACGGTTCAAGAACGTGGCAACGTGCGGTTGTACCGCTTGCCGGTAGCGGGCGGTGAACCCGAAGCGGTGATAAAGGATCGCGGATCGGTTGGAGCGTGGTCGGTGGCGAAGGACAATACGATCGCATACTCCTTCGCCAGCCCAAGTGATCTTGCCCAACTTCACATTAAGATCGGCAGTGCACCGGCAAAGATAGTCTCCCACTTGAACGGCCAGGTGCTCGAAGGAAAGCAAATCGCCGAGGTCGAATCTTTCACGTTCATCAGCAACGATAACAAGTACACGATCGAGGCGTTCATAACTAAACCGCTCGGGATGACCGCGAGTTCAAAGCACGCATTGATTGTTAACATCCACGGCGGCCCGCACGGTCAGCAGGGTCCAGCCTTCAACTTCAAGCATCAGGTCTACGCCGCGCGCGGGTGGGCCACGCTGCTGGTGAATTATCGCGGCTCGACCGGCTATGGGCAGGCGTTCACCGACGCAGTGTTTGGCGATCAGAACGGCAACGAAGCGCAAGACGTGCTTTATGGTATGAGCGCCGCAATGCGTCGATTTTTGTGGATCGATCGAGACCGCCTGGGAGTGGAAGGCGTGAGCTACGGCGGGCAACTTACCAACTGGCTGATCACCCAGACAAGCGTCTTCAAGGCGGCGATTCCGATTGCTGGGATCTCGAATCTGATCAGCTACAACTATATGACCTATTACAACCAGTACGAGCAGATGGAATTCGGTATCTTTCCCCATCAAGGCAATATGATGGACGTGTTATGGGAGCGCTCAGCGTTGAAGCACGTTGCCAAGGCCAGGACACCGACGATGTTCATGCACGGGGAGAACGACAACGATGTGCCCATTGCCGAGGCGGAACAATATTACATCGCGTTGCGAGACGTTGGGGTGGAGGCGATCATGGTGCGCTATCCACGCGAGGGTCACGGCATTCGCGAACCGAAGCATGTAGTCGATTCTATCGACCGGTGCATCAATTGGTATGTGAAGCATTTTCCGGCCCGCACATCAGTGCAGCAGTAAATCTAATGTGAGCTCGCCCACAGACAATTATTGGCCCGAACCCTGTGCCACCTGCAACGGTACCGGCAAATACCCGCTTAGTCCGGCGGAGGTGACCGAACACCATCGCGGATTCCCCGTGCGACAAAGCATAGATCGCTCCCCGAATTGTGTTGTTTGTGGTGGAAGAGCCCTCGTGCTGGTGCTTCAACCCGCTCAGAGGTGTCGCCCGTGCAAAGGAACCGGCAAAACGCTTGCGATGCGCTGTTTGCGTTGCAAGGGCACCGGCTGGATGTTCGTTCAGAAAGAGCCAGCCGGATTTCTGCGATAAGCTGCTCGAATCACCATGCGCATATGGCTCTCAAAAAGCAGCGAAGTTCCTCTGCGCGAACAACTCGCGACGCAGATTCTTCTCGGGATAGTAAGCAATGACCTGAAGCCCGGTGAGAAGCTTCCCAGCACCAGGGAAATCGCCCGTCGCTACGAAATCCATTCGAACACCGTGAGTGCCGCTTATCAGGATCTCGAGCGCAGAGGCTGGGTCGAGTTTCGCAAAGGAAGCGGCGTTTACGTCCGAGAGCGCGCGATGGATGCTGCGACTGATCCGAAGCTCGAGCTCGATCAGCTGATCTCAACGCTCTTTCAAGTGGCCCGCGAACGAGGGCATTCGCTTGGCGAGATTCAAGCCCGCGTGAAGCGCTGGCTCCAGACTCAACCGCCTGATCATTTTCTGGTAATCGAGCCCGACAAAGAATTGCGCAGCATTTTGATCGCCGAGATCAAAGAAGCAACCGGCTTTCGCGTTGCGGGAACCGGACTCGAGGAGTGCGCACAACCCGACGTGCTGGCGGGCGCCGCCGCGGTTGCGATGTACGGCATCGCAAAGAACGTTAGAGAGGTCCTTCCGCTCGATTCTCCCTGTATTCTGCTTCGACTGCGTTCTGTGCCCTCCACGATCGCAGGCCAGGAACGGCCGTCATCCGCTTCCCTGGTAACCGTCGTCTCGCGCTGGCCCGATTTCCTTAAGTGGGCCCACACGATCCTGGTTGCGGCCGCGCTCGACCCGGACGCCATGAGTTTCCGCGACGCGCGTGAGCCTGGATGGCGAACGGGCCTGGCGTCAAGCGCGATGGTGATTACCGATGCCCTGACCGCTACGCTGCTTCCCTCCGGTTGCCGCACCCGCGTGTTTCCAATCATCGCCGACTCATCGCTCGATGAGCTGCGCAGCTTCAAGGAGTTCCTGTCAAAACCACTCGCCTGACGGCTGTTACGCTCTAAAAAGTGTCACACCCCGCCCCCCGCCGTCCCTTCCTTTGCCCGTACAATCGCAGGAAGTCAGGAGGCACAAATGTCAGACACATCGGTCCGTTATGCTGTCGCTGTCGCGCTCTTGATAATCACCTCACACGAGGTGCTGGCGGTTCAACAGGGTCCGCCGCCGGCGCGAGAGGCAACCATCCAGGGTGAAACAAAGGCCCGGCTCACACTCCAATCGCAAATCAATTCGAAACTAAGCGAGGCCGACGACACCATCACCGCGACGCTGGCCGAGCCGATCTATGTTGAAGGGCAGATGGTTCTGCCTCGCGGGGCCGAGTTTCACGGACAAATTATCAGAGTGGCGCCGGCGAAACGCGGCCCGCGAAGGTCGAATATGTCCATCGTATTCGACCGAGTCGTCACGCCTTCAGGCGAAGTGCCCATCTCGGCACAGGTCACTGCGATCGATGATTGGGATAGAGAGGAAACAATCAAAGCGGACCGCGAAGGCAAGCTGAAAGGGGGAGGACAAGGCGGCAAAACGCTCCAGAACATGCACCTGGGCTCACAGCTTGGATTCTCGGCGGCGATTATCGGCGTCACGTTGGGGGGCGCGGCCGGAGCGTCAGGCGGACAGGCCCTGGGTATCGGCGGCGTCGGGCTCGCCGCAGGCATGCTCGGCGGTCTCTTGTTGACCAAAGGGAGCGAGATTCGCGCGTCTCCGGGAACGATCTTGCGGATAATATTCACCAAACCGGCAACCGTGCCGGTGACAACTCAATCAAGCGCTTCGCTTCGTTCAAATCAGTAGTCTCGCAGACACAAGGAGGAGTTCAAGTCATGTCCACGGTGACTAAACAGACAAGAAAAATTATTTCGTGTGTGTGGGTTCTCGCCTTCGCGATTGTCGCTTCACCTGTACGAACACAAGCGATAACCGTTGGTGTTCAGGAGGCCGGCGGGTTGAGACTCGCGCGATCAGAAGGGCGCGGCGACGTCATAAAGGATCCGGCCGCGATTCTGACGGTTGCGCGGATCATATATGTTTGCTCACGGACGGCGTTTGTTAAGTCAGAAGTCATCGAGAACGAGCTGCGCAAGCGTGCGGAGTTCCAGGAGGCGGGGCTGCTGATTACAAAAGACCCGCGAGCGGCCGATCTGATAGTGGAGGTCCGCCGGTCGAACTTTACGACCGAATACCCTTACGTGGTTGTGGATTCGAAGACCAGGCTGGTTGTCGCGAGTGGAAAGGTGAATTCTCTGTTCGGAACGGCCGCGGGGAAGATCGCCAAAGGGTTTATGAAGGAAGTGCAAAAGGCGCGAACTCCCGCCTCCGCTAAGTCAAAGAAATAATCCGAATTCAGGTCGCCGGCGCACAGAGTAGACCGGCTCTGCGGCCTGCTTAGTGTAGGCTGGAACGTGAAACTCTCACGCCTGACGGCTGTGAGCATCTTCGAACAGCGTCGCCCGCCTTTGTAGGCTGGAACGTGAAACTCTCACGCCTGACGGCTGTGAGCATCTTCGAACAGCGTCGCCCGCATTTGTAGGCTGGAACGTGAAACTCTCACGCCTGACGGCCGTGAGCATCTTCGAACGGCGCGCCAGCAGTTACTATGAGTGAGGCGCTCGGCTCGCGGAAAATGATTTGAACTACACAGTCGCGATCTTCGCGAGGCCATCATGACACTATCACGACGAGAATTTCTTGATTTTCTCAAAGCCACTTGCGCCGTCGCTGCTTTGCCCAATGGTATGACCAACGCCCGGCAAGCGCCGCTGCCCGTGAAGAGAACGGCGACGACGGGCGCCGAACCTCTCGTCAACGATATCCACTCCCAGTTGAACGCTACGCGAGTAAATCGAATAATCAAACCGCTTTCATCGAACGATCTCCGCGCGACCATTCTTACCGCGCGATCGGAGGGCCTGGCGGTGAGCATTGCCGGCGGCCGACACGCAATGGGCGGCCAGCAGTTCGGGACGGGCAGCATCCTGGTCGATATGACTGGAATGAATCACGTCCTCAGCTTCGATGCCGAACAGGGAGTCGTCGAGGTCGAAGCGGGAATCGAATGGCCTCAATTAATAGATTACCTGGTCAAGTCTCAAAACGGTCATGATCGACAGTGGGGAATCATACAGAAGCAGACCGGCGCCGATCGCTTATCAATCGGCGGAGCACTGGCCTCGAACGTTCACGGGCGCGGTCTGAAATTGAAACCGATCATCGACCAGGTCGACTCCTTCACTCTGATGAACCACACCGGTGCGATCGTGCGATGCAGCCGCGATGAAAACCCCGAGCTGTTTAAATTAGCCATCGGAGGATATGGACTGTTTGGAATAATGAGATCGGTACGGCTCCGACTGTGGGAGCGAAAGAAGGTCCAGCGCATAGTCGAAATCCGCGAGTCGAAAGACATCGTCGCGTTATTCGAAAAACGTATCGCCGACGGCTACTTGTATGGAGACTTTCAGTTTGCGACCGATGGCAACCGCGACAGTTTTTTGCGGCGTGGTGTTTTCTCGTGCTACCGGCCCGTCGATCCGGCGACGCCGGTTACGGTGAATCCGACTCGCTTCAATCCCGAAGATTGGGCGCGTTTGACCTACTATTCCCACAAGTATAAGCGTCGGGTGTTCGAGGCCTATACGAAACGCTATGTCGCAACCTCAGAGCAAATCTACTGGGCGGACTCGCAACTGTCGGGCGCCTACGTGGACAACTATCACGAAGAGCTCGATCGGAAGCTTGGCGCGAAGGTGAAGGCTACTGAGATGATCACCGAAATATACGTCCCCCGGAAGTCGCTGTTGAGCTTTCTGGAGGATGCAAGGATCGAATTACGCAAGCAGAATGCGAATGTGATCTATGGAACGATTCGATTGATCGAAAAAGATGACGAAAGCTTTCTGCGCTGGGCTCGCGAGTCGTTTGCCTGTGTGATCTTCAACCTGCACGTCACGCACGATGCAAATGGGATTGAAAATGCCGCACGCGCATTTCGCGGGCTGATTGATCTCGGAATCAGATATGGAGGGAGCTACTATCTCACCTATCACCGCTTCGCCACGAAGGAGCAAGTTGAAACTTGTTATCCGCAGTTCAAGGAGTTTCTCGCTCTCAAGCTCAAGCACGATCCCGACGAAGTTTTTCAAAGCGATTGGTATCGGCATTATCGGAGAATGTTGGGTGTAGAGCGCATCAGCCGTTAGACCCGCTGTTAGCAACCTAGGCATCTCACCTTTTTAGCCTACCGCCGGCAAAGCGAAAGCCGGGATGCCCACTCGCGCCAGCGGTGGGTAGCTCACGTTCTAGCCTACCGCGCCAAAGCGAAAGCCGGGATGCCCACTCGCGCTAGCGG
>JBASRM010000236.1:0-34912 GCA_049273835.1 Blastocatellia bacterium
GTCTAAGATCGAGCGTATAAGTCCTGCGTTTCCCAAACTCGATAAGGAAAAAATAATGGCAGAGATCGAAAGCGAGAGTTCCTCACCAGTTGCCGAGCATGCGAAGACACAAGGCGCTCCACAACAGACACCGGCTGGAGAGAGTGCTCCTCCGCAAGCCGGGCAGGCTGGGACGCCCGCGCTTCCAGGTGTAATCACTATTGATGATTTCGCGAAGATCGAGCTGCGCGCGGCGACTGTTGTCGAAGCCGAGAAGGTACCTAAAGCTGACAAGTTGCTGCGACTGATTATTGATGTTGGAGAAGGTCAGCCAAGGCAGATTCTCGCCGGAATTGCGCAGCACTACGCGCCCGAGGATGTAGTTGGCCGAAAGATCATCGTGGTTGCAAATCTTGCCCCTCGCAAACTGCGCGGACTCGAGTCGAATGGAATGCTGCTCGCGGCTTCGGTTGGCGAAGATGGCCGCCCGGTGTTGGCAACATTTGGTGAGGATGTTCCAAATGGAGCCCGTTTGAAGTAAATAACGATACAAGCTAATGGCTAGACTCGCGGCCGGCGGCGCCGGAACAGCTCCTTGCACATTTACAAATCGCCCGTCCGACGATAAATTCTCACCTAGCAAGTACTAGGAATCCGTTTCGCGCAACGGAAGCGTAGTACAGCCAGACGACGGTGGCCGCTATAGCGCTTGAGTGATTGGTCTGTGGACGCTCAATGCCAGTCGCTAACGCCGATTCGTCCACTCTGAAAGAAATGCAAAGGCATGATGGGTTAACCCAGAGGTTCGCCAGGGATGCTCGACGCTCCGGCACGAGTTAGGCCGCCGGGCGTGTGAGATGGAACCCGAGGTCAACCCTCCTACTCCTCACGATCGCGAGAGCAGCTTCAGATATTTCGTGACTTATAAAACCGGGTCCGCTGGCGACCCATCGCTCGGTGTGTCTGTGGGCCCACAACTCAACATAGGAGAAAGTTATGTATCGTTGGAAGACCAGGAACAGGGCGATAGCCGCCCTTCTGTTGACGATGGCTTTCGCGGTGCTGTTAGCGCCGTCGCCAAGTATTCGCGCCGCCGATCACGGAGACTCTCCGTTGGCCGATGAGGACAGGCCAGCCGATCTGGACGACGTGTATGCATTTGTCGACCCTAACGACAACTCGAAATTGATCGTCATCGTCACCCTGTATGGGTTCATCGTGCCGTCTGAAGCGGTGAACTTCAGCGCATTCGATCCGAGAGTCCGATACTTGATCGGCCTCGAGACAACCGGTGACGCCAGCCCGGACCTATTCGTGGATATACGGTTCTCGCCCAGGACAGCGGCGTCCTCTCCCCAAACGGCGACGGTTATATTGCCTTTCGGCCAGACAATAACAGCGCCGACGACGGCGCCAACCCTCGGAGACACTCCGAACCCTCCGACAATAACCACCGATCCCGCAACAGGCGTATCGTTTTTTGCAGGTGAAACCGATGATCCGTTTTTCTTCGACATTCCGGCATTCAACCGATTCATCGCATCGGTACAGGCAGGCGCGGCGAATCCTGCGGTCTTTCAGCGTGGCCGTGACAGTTTTGCAGGCTACAACGTGCAGGCTATTGCGCTCAGCATACCTACGTCTTATCTGAAGATCTTGCCCACCGGAAACAACCCGGGAGCAAATGTCGTTGGGGTGGGCGCGTTCACCCAACGCCAGCGGAGAACAGTCATCCTGCGAACCGGCGAGATAAACAGCAGTGGCGGATTCGTAACTATTGACCGCATGGGCGTCCCGGCAATCAACACGGCGTTGATTCCGTTCTTACGGAAAGACGAATACAACATGGCCGGTCCGGAAGACGATGCCTCGGGCAGGTTCGCGGGCGATATCGTTGGTATTCTCCAGGGACTCGGAACGAATTCAGCCAACATATCTATTCTGGCGAACGTGGCGGTGTTTAAGGGTGACTTGCTGCGGGTGAATCTCTCGACGGCCAACACTGGACCCTCAGGCGGAAATAATGCGGGCGCAGGTTTCCCGAACGGGCGACGATTGCAGGACGACGTGATCGACACGATCCTGTTCTTCATCGCAAATCAGAATTCGCTCGGCGATAATGTCAACTCAAATGACGTTTCATTACGGAGCACGTTCCCGTTTCTTGCACCGCCTCAGCAACCGCGAGCGTCTGGGACGGACGATAACACGCGCAACTAAAATTTGCGCTAGCCAGCGACCGCTATTGGATTGCGGAGATCGGATCTGTGATCCGGTTTCCGCAGTCGTAGCAGATGTTCCGAACCTATGCTTGCAAGACTCACACATCCAGCCTTCGCCCCGTTAGCCGCTTGTTATCGGCGCGCGAGGTTTCATGAATTAGCGCGGGTGCTGGTGCTCGGATTCGCCGTGCTTGCGCTTACATCCTGTGGAAGCGGATCGTCCTCGCTACCTCCGCCGATTCCGCCGGCCGCGCCGCTCGCGTCCAATTACGACTCTACCGAGAGCGCGATCCGCTTCCTGGAAGATCGGCTCAAACGCGACCCTGATGACATCATCGCCTACAACAAGCTGGCGGGATACTACCTGCAACGGCTACGCGAGACGGGCAGCCTGAATTATCTTGATCTAGCCTCGCGAGCGGCTCACGCTTCGCTAAAGGCAGTATCTGCGGAAATCGGGAACACCGGCGGCTTGGCGGCGCTCGCACAGGTCGAGTTCGCCTCACATGAGTTCGCTCTCTCACGCGATCACGCGAAGGAATTGATCAAGCGCGATCCCGGCAAGAGCTATCCCTGCCAGATACTCGGCGATTCGCTGCTTGAGTTGGGTGATTACGATGGCGCAGCCGCAATATTCCAGCTAATGGAGCGCCGGCTTGATGGAAGCGTATCCGGTGTTGTTGCGGTTGAAGTGCGACGGGCCCGGCTGGCGGAGCTGCGCGGCGAAACCGGCGCGGCTCAGAAACATCGTTCGATTGCTCTGATGCACGCCTTGGATCTGAATCCCGCGCCGCGCGAACTGGTCGCATGGTGCCGCTGGCAACTCGGTGAGACTTCTTTCTCTATCGGTGACTACGAAACTGCCGAGCGGCATTATCGTGACGCGCTGATAACATTCCCCGATTACTATCGCGCGATTGCTTCGCTTGGCCGAGCGCGCGCTGCCCAAGGCGATTTGCCGGGCGCGATTGAACAATACGAACACGCGATTCGCATCCTTCCCGATCCCGCATTCGTAGCCGCGCTTGGGGACGTGTATCAGCTTGCGGGACGCGAAAAAGAGGCTGCCGCACAGTATGCGCTGGTTGAGCACATAGCGCGGCTGGGAACGCTCGGGGGCTCGCTCTACAATCGCCAATTGGCGTTGTTCTATGCCGATCACGATATTAAGACCGAGGATGCCTACGCGAATGCGCTTAGAGAGTATGAAGCGCGCCGCGATATCTACGGAGCAGACATCGTCGCTTGGGCTGCACTAAAGGCGGGCAAGCTCTCTGAGGCTCAAACAGCAATCAAGGAAGCACTGCGGCTGGGCACCCGAGACGCGAGACTGTTTTATCACGCCGGTGTCATATCGCGGGCGTCCGGCGACCTTGCATCGGCACGCGACTACCTCGAACGCGCGCTCAAGCTGAACCCGCAGTTCGATCCAATGCAGGCGCTAAATGCAAGGAAAGCTCTCGACATAATAGCGGGGTTCCGAGTTCCTAGTTCGTAGCATCAGTGATGTTGATGATTACACAAGGAATAAAAGGCATGACCAAGAATAAAGCAGGGCTGGTTCGACGGGGGTTGCCTGGGTTGGGAGCGACTGCGTTTCTGTTTGCCGTCATCGTCTCCTTCGCCGGGCCCATCGCCGCGCACCCTCTCGGCAACTTCACGATCAACCATTATGCGCGGATCGAGATAAGGCCGGGGCGGCTCAATGTCAGATGCGTCATTGATATGGCGGAGATTCCCGCTTTCCAAGAGTTGCAGCGTATGGGCGACGGCTCACCATCCGACGCTCAGTTGAAATCATATGCGGAGCAAGAAGCTCACAGATACGCAGCCGGTATCGAGCTGATCCTGGACGGCGCTGCATTCCCGTTAGAAGTGGTGTCGGCCGAGGCCGGCACGCGGCCAGGCGCCGGCGGGCTGCCGACTCTCCGAATCGAATGTGATCTGACCGCCGCGCACGGACTGGACACCGCCGATCCGCATCGAATGCGATTTGAAAACACGAACTACCGCGATCGACTTGGATGGCGCGAGGTCGCGGTTGTGCCCGCTTTGGGGTTCGAGGTGTTCAATAGCTCCGCTTTTGCTAACAACGTGACTGACGAGCTCAACGCTTACCCTGAAGACTCGCTGTCTGCTCCGCTGGACGAGCGTGTGATCGAGTCGTCATTCGTCAAGGGACGGATTCCGGCAGGGGCTCGCGTCCTTATGACCCGAGAGGGGCGGCCGGCGGAACGGTCGCGCGATCGCCTCGCAGATTTGATCTCTGTGCCAGAGATTACACCGATCATAGCACTTCTTGGTTTGCTGATTTCTGCGGGGTTGGGAGCTTTGCACGCTCTGTCGCCGGGCCATGGCAAGACTGTGGTCGGGGCTTATCTGGTAGGCTCCCGGGGCACCGCGCGGCATGCTGTTTTTTTGGGTCTCACGGTAACGGTCACCCATACGTTTGGCGTTATCGCTCTCGGGGTGGTGACACTGTTCGCGTCCCAATACATAGCGCCGGATAAGTTGTTCCCGGTTCTCAGCTTGATATCAGGCGCGATCGTTTTGTTGATTGGAGTCACCCTGTTCACCCGACGCCTGCGCGCGGCGATCCTCCTATCGAAGCGCGGCAAAGCATTAAGACTCGAGCCGCACGGCGACGCAGATGAGGTGCATAGGCATGATGGCCTACACACGCACGACGACTCGGACAATCAGCACAATCATGATCTCTCGGGCTCATCGATGGTTCATTCGCACGGCGGGCGCCCGCACTCACATCTTCCGCCCGGCGGCGACGGCTCTCGGGTAACCTGGCGCAGCTTACTCGCGCTAGGGATATCGGGAGGCCTGCTGCCGTGCCCGTCGGCGCTGGTGGTCATGCTATCTGCAATTTCGCTTCACCGGGTAACTTATGGTCTGGTGTTGGTCGTCGCATTTAGCGTGGGGCTTGCGGTAACGTTGACCGCGATCGGGCTGGCCTTCGTCTACGCTGGACGGCTGATAAAGCGACCGATTCGTGCAGGTCGCTTCGTGAGCATTCTGCCCGTCATCAGCGCCTTCGTAATTGCGTGTGCGGGGGCCTCGATCTGCTTTGAGGCGTTGCCAGGTGCGGAGACCCTGGTTGCACTCGGCTCGCGTTTGGCAAGAGCGATGAGTGGGCCAAATGGAAGATCGTTGTCAACGATGTCGATGCTTTCCATCGGTCTGGTGTTCGGCTTGAAGCACGCGATCGAAGCCGACCACCTTGCAGCGGTATCAGCCATCGTAAGCGAGCGTAAGAGTCTTCTCAGCTCAACGCTGGTCGGAGGTCTGTGGGGCATCGGCCACACCATAGCGTTGCTGATTGCCGGTGTGGTTGTGCTATTGATGCGCGTTGAGATAGGGGAAGGAACCGCTCGGGCGCTCGAGTTCTGCGTCGCACTGATGTTGATCGCGCTCGGTGTGAATGCGCTTCGGAAGATTGCCCACGGCGGTAAGTTTCATTTCCACGCGCACAAACACGGCTGCCGGGCGCATATGCATCCCCACATTCATGAAAACGGGGTTGAGCCGGACGCCGGCGCTCATCATGGACTGAATCTCAACTTTCGTCCGCTGTTCGTCGGAATGGTTCACGGTCTTGCAGGAAGCGCGGCGTTGATGCTGCTGGTTTTATCGACTGTTCCATCGAGGTTGCTGGGTGTGGCTTACATCCTTATCTTCGGTGTGGGTTCGATCGGCGGTATGATGCTGATGAGCGCGCTAGTCAGCTTGCCGATTCATGTGACAGCTACACGCTACCAGCGAACGAATCGGGTTGTACGGGTGTTGGCGGCGATCTTCAGTCTTGGTCTCGGGCTGTTTATGGCTTATGAGATCGGTTTTTCGAGCGGCCGAATTTGATGTTAGACCAGCGCAAACGTAGTCGGAATGATGAATTGGGTTGAGGAATTCTTTCAAGATTATGCCGACGCTTTTCGATCAAAATCGGCAGGAAGATTATTGGCCAAGTTCTGCCTGCCTTTGACGTTTCTGACCAAGAGCGGCCCGATTGCGCTTAACGATGAAGAGCGGCTTTCAGCCAACCTGGATGCGTTGATGCGTCGTTATGAACAGATCGAAGCGGTAGATTGGAAGTATACAATCAAAGACGTTCGAGCCATTGGATCCGGAATTCATCTGGTGGAGATCGAATGGAGATTCTTCAACGCTAACAGCGAACTTCAATACAGTTGCGATACGAGCTACATTCTTGCTGGCGAAGCGAACACAGATTCAAAGGTGATGGCAATCATCGCTCACAATGAGAATGAAGAGTATGAGAAGGTGTTGAAGCGCAAGAGAGGCGTCTAACAAACGCATCCAGCGGAGGGCGCGAGGCGAATTTCGTATAATTCCACGAGTACCGCTCGCGGCCCCGCCGATGCGAGACGTTGAGTCTATCTTTCGAACTCCAGGCGCTTCAACCCCAGCGCCGGCAAGCCTCGATGTAATTCATTGGCTCAAGCTCGAAGCCCGGCTGCAGACGATCGACCATTTCCCTGACTACATCGATGTCGGCCGAATGGATTGATATTGACTGAACCTGCACCGTGGCGAAATTGACCTCAGCCAACTCCAGCCATCCGTTCTCAAACTCATACTGCGATCTTTTTTTTGATACTCTCGTTTCGACGACGGGTGGAAGGGACTCGGCGAGCGCGTTAACGAAATCCTGTTCACCGAAGCTGCCGGTCGATGCAGCGCTTTCGGGGAGACTGACAGCAAGCAGCCCGGCCGCGTCTTTTAGCCGTTCCAGAGCGACAGGGAATCGATAGGTGAATTCCGCGCTTTCGTTATAGAGCTCGATTGGCCCAGTTTTTGTTTCGAAAAGCAGCTTGAGCTTCAGCAGCCAGCCGCTTGCGTATAGCCGGAGCTTTACATTCTGGTCGCTGTTCGGTGAGACCATATAGATGTCTTCGCCACGAAGAAGGCTTATGCCATTCCTGATCGGATAAACGCGAACCCTTGCGGCGAGTTCTTCATTCACTCGCCCAAACGCCCGCCACTCCCAGATCTTTCCTTCTTCGGACGGCTTGGTCATTGAACTCATGCGATCTCGAGAATTATAACGGGCGCACCAGATTTTGTAACGCTTTTCGGCTGAGCTACAACTTATGGTAAACTGCGCGATCATAAACTCGCATTCGCGCACTGGAGTTTGTTCGATGGTCGAAGACAGAATCATTTCCGCCGGGACAGATGGCGAGGATGAGAAGCAGTTCGAGCTGAGCCTCCGACCGAAATGGCTTCGCGAGTACATTGGTCAACACAAAGCGAAAGAAAACTTGTCAATTTTTATTCAAGCTGCTCGCAAGCGCGGGCAGGCCCTGGACCACGTGCTGTTGTACGGTCCGCCCGGTCTCGGCAAAACCACTCTGGCGCACATCATCGCAAATGAGATGGACAGCGATATCAAAAGCACCGCCGGGCCGGTGATCGAAAAGGCCGGCGATCTCGCCGCGCTTCTGACCAATCTCGCCGAGGGCGATGTGTTATTCATCGACGAGATTCATCGACTGAACCCAACCATCGAGGAGGTCTTGTATCCCGCGATGGAAGATTATCAATTGGACATCATCATCGGGCAGGGACCGTCGGCGCGATCCATAAAGCTCGAGCTCCCGAAATTCACGCTGGTTGGCGCAACCACTCGAGCGGGACTGATCAGCGCACCGTTGCGCGGGCGCTTCGGAATACCGCTGCATTTGGATTTCTATCCGGTAGCCGATCTGGAGGTGATAGTAAATCGCTCGGCTGATATCCTCGGAGTAAAGGTCGAGCCCCGCGGCGCGGACGAGATAGCCAAACGCTCAAGGGGCACTCCTCGAATTGCAAACCGATTGTTGCGACGAGTGCGCGACATAGCCGAGGTGCTCCACGACGGGGACGTGACCGGTGACGTCGCCGGCCAGGCTTTAGACCGGATGGAGGTCGACACCTACGGGCTTGATGAGGTCGATCGCAAACTTCTGCTAACGATCATTGAGAAGTTTGACGGCGGGCCGGTGGGACTGGGAACGCTCTCGGCAGCGATCAGTGAAGAAAAAGACGCAATCGAGGAAATTTATGAGCCCTATCTTCTACAGATAGGGTTTTTGAACCGAACTCCGCGTGGACGCACAGCTACGCGGCTCGCCTATGAACATCTGGGCCTGGATCTGAGAAAGAGTACGGGACACTCCGACCAGGCGACCCTATTCTAGCCTTTCTTTACTCCAACCTCACCTCGTGTGTTTTCTATGAGATAAGCCTGGTTGCGCGATCCGGCTGGGTCGATAAAGATTGCCTGCAACCTTTTCTTATCCCGAGCCACTTACGCTCGAACGAAGCGGATAAACAAAGCCGAAGAGAAAGTTGAACTTCCAATCTTTTTCGCCGTTCGAGAACAGCAAAGAAGCGAGAGACTGAACCGAGGCGGTTCGGAGATAGCGATGCAACGACTAAACAGACCAGCACACGCCCCTGGGGGGATGGCGTTCTTCATATTTCTTGGACTGGCGATCCTCCCGGTCTCTCTAAGAGTCGCAGGCGTGCAGACGAACTTTAGCCCACGGCTTTCAGCTGCGGTTGACGCCTGGAAGCAAATAGCTGGAATTGGATCGAGCTATGAGATGGGTACCGATGCGGCGTTACCGGTACTTAACAACTCAACCGTTACGCCATCCAATGAGGCGGAAGAAAATGTTGCAACGCATCGCTTCTATGCCTGCACCCGACAAGTGCAGCAGGCGCCGCCGGCCTCTCAGATCCAGGCAACGACAGCGGTGTTCCGAGAGCCGTTGAGAGTTGTTAGTTCGAGATCTATCGCAGCGCACCGCCAAGCCAGGCGAACGATGCCCGTTGTGGCGACTGCGGAAATCAAGGCCACTCTTGAGAAGCACACGCGAGTCCTTGAATCACTGCGAGCCATTAAGCCTGAGACATTGATTCAAGAGGCCATGCTGAAGCGAATCGAAACAGAAGTACTGCTGCGCGGCTTCGAAACAAGAAAGGAAATAAAGACCCTTCCGATACCGCAGTCTCTCAGAAGCTTGATTCGATTGAAACCGGCGTTTGGGGTGCCTTCGGCGACAAGGAGTGCACAGTGCAAGGTGCGGGCGGCGATGGCGTCAGCTCGCACCATCGAACGGGAGGGGCCGGTGATGACCGGGTCACTAATTCCGGACAACAGCGAGTTCTAAGACTGCCGGCACATTTAAGCGCGAATGCGTGAGTGATCGTCGATCGATTGCTCACGCATTTTCGTTGGCGGGAGAAGGCAAACTCCATCCATCTCATCGCATCTTCTTGCTTCTGCCGTGCGACCGATTATCTGTCTCGCGTGCGCGGCAAAATCGCGTGCGCGGCAAAATTGACGCCGCGCACGCGTATCTTTAGAATGAGAAAAACGATGCAGAAGGGAGGAGATGGATGTCAGAGCGCCGGAAGAAGAGACGAAAGATGCGAGAGCTGTTGCTATTCATTCCAAACCTGATGGGCCTGCTGATCGGATTACTGCGGGATGAGCGAGTCTCTCAGGCCGATAAGGCGATTCTCGCCGGAATAATAATGTATGTGATCGTCCCGATCGACATCATTCCGGACTTCATTCCGTTTATTGGTCAGGTGGACGATTCCTACCTGCTTGCGATTTCGATACTCAGACTTTTGCACCGCGCCGACCGCCGAATTGTTATGGAGCACTGGAAGGGCGGGCGCGACATTAAGGAACTGGTCGATAGTATCGCGAAGATAGCCGAATTTTTCCTGCCGAAGCCGATCAAGAATGTGTTGCGGGGCAGAATCGAACCCAAAGGCCGTCTGAGCGTGATCGTCGATGCTCCCGCAGTCACCGAGTAGCTGCCAACCGCTCTAAGACAATCCTTCTGCACGCACAGATGCGTCTCACTCCCGAAGCGCCTCAAGCATCTTATCGTGAATTCCGCCAAACGAACCGTTCGACATTATCACTACGACTTCGTTGCCTTGTAGCCGGGGCACCAAATACGAGACGATTTCAACCGGAGAAGAGAAGAAGTGGGCGTCACGGCCGCGTGTTCGGAGATTATCCAGCATCTCGGACGGCGACATCGCGGTCTCCGCGGTGTAGCGCTCCGGGTGAAACAGACTCGCGACTATGATTTCATCTGCGTCGGCAAGCGCTTCTTCGAATTGCTGTTGGAACAGCTTGATTTGTGCGGTGTAGGAGCGCGGCTCAAAGACCGCTACGATGCGGCGGCCGGGGTATTTCGCACGCGCGGCCAGCAGGGTCTCGCGCACCGCGGTGGGATGATGCGCGAAATCATCAATCACAGTAACTCCCCTAACCTCGCCCCGAATCTCCAACCGTCGTTTTACGCTTTTGAATTCCGCGATCGCGTCCGCTACAGCGCTTCGATTCAGGCCGAGTCCTTCGCAAGCCGCTATGACTCCCAAACAGTTTCGTACATTGAACAGACCGGCCAAGGGGGTGCTGTACGTGCCGAACTCACGTCCATCGACTCGGACGGTGAAGGTTGTATTGACCGGCGAGAAGGTGACGTCGCCGGCGCGCCATCGTGCCTCTGACTCGATGCCGAATGTGTCGACGCGACAGAAGGCTCGCGGAGCAAGCTCCCTGACAAGTTCCGAGTCCCAACCCGCTATCAACTGCCCTCGCCCGGGGATCAGATTGATCAGGCGGCTGAACGCGAATTTCACTGCTTCAATATCGCGATAGATGTCAGCGTGATCGAACTCAACGTTGTTCAGAATCACGGTGTCGGGCAAGTAGTGCATGAACTTCGGCCCTTTGTCGAAGTATGCGGTGTCATATTCATCGCCTTCAATTACAAAATAAGGACCGGTTGCCAGCCGGAACGAAGAATTGAAGTTCTCGGCGACTCCCCCAATCAGAAATGAAGGATTGGCACCCGCGCGCTCCATCGCCCAGGCCATCAGTGAAGTCGTCGTGGTCTTGCCGTGAGTTCCTGCTACTACCACCGAGTGATGGCCTCGAATGAAGTTATCCTCGACCACCGCGGCCATCGAGGTGTAGTAAAGCTTCTGATTGAGCACGTGCTCGAGTTCGGGATTGCCGCGGGTGATCGCGTTTCCGACGACAACGATATCAGGGCGCTCCGAAAGATTATCGGCTCGGTATCCTTCGCTGACTGGAATCCCGAGGCGGCTCAACTCGAGTGACATCGGCGGATAAACGTTCTCGTCGGAACCACTGACCTTATGGCCTTGTTCGACCAGCATTCCTGCTAGAGAGGCCATCGCCGTCCCGCAGATCCCGATCAGATGATAATGCTTATTCTCCAATAACCTCCTCCGATCAAGCAGCAGTATAACGGCGAGGGATTTCTTTTGGGAAGTTTCCTGATGGAACCTTGCGGCCGCGTTGTAGGTGTGGAAAAATCTTCGGGCAATTCAGGTTTCGATGGAAGCGCTCAGGTTCGAGGACAAGCTGAAGCTGGTTGATGATGCGCCGGTTCCGCGGCGCGAAGGCGAAGCCCTCGTCCAGGTGATCTGCGCTGGAATCTGCAATACCGATCTAGAAATTGCGAAAGGATATGCGGCATTCCATGGAACACTGGGACACGAGTTTGTAGGGCGAGTGGTCGAATCGCCAATCGGCTCGCTTGTCGGGCGCCGGGTAGTGGGAGAGATCAACGTCGGTTGCGGAGCATGCGAACTGTGTCTAGGGGGCGATCAAAGGCACTGCGCGGCTCGAACCGTCTTAGGTATCAAGGGACGCGACGGCGCTTTCGCGAGATTTCTCTCGCTCCCTCCGCGCAATCTTTTGGTTGTCCCGGATTCGATTAGCGATGAAGCCGCGGTGTTTATCGAACCGCTTGCGGCTGCGCTAAACATTCTCGAGCAGGTTGACATCGGCAGATTTCATGACGTTGCCGTTGTTGGAGACGGCAAGCTCGCCCAGCTCATCGTGATGGTGATGGCAAGGGCCGGTTGCAAGCTTACGGTCATCGGGAGGCATGAGGAGAAGCTCGGGCTGGCGCAGCGTTTCGGAGCCGATCAGGTGAAGATATGCACCCCCGGCCTCAGCAACGAGCCGGCAAGGCGATTCGATATGGTAATCGAAGCGAGCGGCTCGCATTCAGGATTGGCGGAGGCGATAGGAATCGTCAGGCCGAGAGGAACTGTCGTCTTGAAATCCACTCATCACGGAACTACACCGGTGGATACGGCTCAAGTGGTAGTTAACGAAGTCACAATCAAAGGATCCCGGTGCGGCCGGTTTCAGCCGGCGATGGATCTGCTCATCAGCGGCGAGCTGGACCTGGGCGCGCTGGTTTCGCTGCGTTTGCCTCTCAAAAGAGGACTTTTGGCGTTCGAGGAAGCTGCGGCGCAACATGTTATGAAAGTTATATTACAAATCGATTGAGACCCGACGGCCTGACGTCGAATAGATAGTCCTGCCTTGAATCCGGCTACCAGAACCTGTTCCAGGGGAATGACTCCGAAGAAACTTATTGACAGAGGGGACCACGGGTGTTATAAACGCGCCGATGTGGCTACCATATGTTGGGCTAACTAACTCAGCAAGTACGATATTTAGGAGGCGCGATGAATCAGGGCGATTTGATTGAGAAGGTGGCAAAAGGGGCCTCGATCAGCAAGGCCGAAGCGGAGCGGGCCATCAACGCGGTCAAGGAAGCGATCGCCGATAGTCTGCGTAAGAACAACAAGGTCACCCTCGTCGGCTTTGGCACCTTTGCGGTGTCACATCGCAAAGCTCGCCGCGGGCACAACCCTTACACATCGGAGAGGATTAAGATACCGGCAACAAAGGCAGTCAGATTCAGCGCGGGTAAACAACTGAAGGAAGCCGTCAACAAACGAAAGAAGTAACATGGCCTCGCTCTCCTTGCCGCCCGCGGGCTGGGCGCGGGCCGTAACCGTTGGCAAATCAATGCCAATGCTAACAACGTTAAGGACCGCCCGAGGCATCCCACCACTGCACCAAAACGTGCGCGATTAAACTGAAAGGTTAAGGAGCGAGGATTGGATTTCTCTATTTTTGGCGTAAGGTGCGATTTATCGCGACTTGGCGCATCCGCGATTCGCGGAATAGCGGTTGCCCTCTAATTGGGCGGAATGGGACGGCCTCAGGCGGAGATCTTATGAAAAAGCTATTTGGCAGGTGGGCTGTTGGTGCTATTCTAGTTGCGGCTTTGGCGACTGGAGCGGTTGCTGCCCCGGACCCTGCTGAAGCAGAGGCACAAAAACAAAAAGTTGGGATTGTTGTCGTGGAGAAGAAGGAGCGAAAGGATTCAGGGAGCCGTAACCAGTCAGAAAAGTCACATTCCGAGAAACGCGACAAACGTCCTTAGCTGAAGTGGAAGTATCGTATGAAGAAGGTTGTTCTGATAATCACTCTCTCGTTGTTTGGTGTCACCGCTGGCTTCTCAACTCCCGGTAACCCGTCCGTGGCGCTCGCGCAAAAGCGCGATAAGGATGACAAAAAAAAGGATCCGCCAGGACCGCCGGTTATCAAGGACAAGGGTCGTCGGGATCAGCCGAAAGAACCACCCAAGAAAGACAAGAAGCCCTCATAGTCTCACTCGGGCTCGCTTTTGCTCTTCTCGCCTGTATTCTTAAAGCTCGCCAACGCGTCGGTCTCGTCTGAGAAAATCTCGAACACCCCATCCAGCTTGGAGATCGCCAGAATGTTTCTTACCGATTGGGAGGGGGAGAGCAGCTTTACCTGGCCCTTCTTTTTTAGCACTGAACGATAACACTTGATCAGACTGCCCACTCCGGTGCTGCTGATGTAGGTGACGCTTCGCAAATCGAGCAGGAAGTTAATCTCGTCTTCTTCCGCGAACCGCTGGACCATGTCGAAAAGCTGATCGGGACCGTCTCCCGGGTCGAGGCGTCCGGTTATCTTAATGATTCGAACTGAGTCGGACTTTCTGCTAATAACCTTCGTGGGGCGTCTCATCATAACTAGTAGCTCTTCCCTGAACCTTAACGCAGGCGGGCCAAGAAACAGTGGGCGCTACTGGACTCGAACCAGTGACCCCTGCGGTGTGAACACAGTGCTCTACCAACTGAGCTAAGCGCCCTTTAGGGCAAAAAAGATTAGCAGATGCCGCCAAGGATTTCCAACCAGCCTCTGGCAACTCAATCTCCCAAACTGACGGGGTTAGACCTTTATTGAAGGTTAAAACACATAGGGCGCGGAATTGTTGTCACTGATGATCACGACGCTGTTTGTTCCCGGTGCACGCAGATTTAGTTTTCCTTTGACAAAGAACATCCCCGAAGTCCCATCCTGCTCGAAGGAAATAGGATCGAAAATTAAACCGTTGAGTACGATTAGAGAGTTTGCGCGGAAGTTTTCCCCCCAGATTCGCAGCTTCTTATCGCCCTTTACTTTCACTCGGGTGATGACCGGAAAACCCGGTATCCCGGGATCGTTCGTTTTTATCGCTATCGAGAACCATCGCGAGTCTGCCTTGGAAGGGTTCGAGGAATCGAATACCTGTGCCGCGAACGAGTACGTACTCGTGGATGTCGGAACGCCTTCGATCGTTCCGTTCGCTGACAGGTTCAAACCGGGAGGAAGCGATCCCCCCACAAGACTCCACCGATAAGGTGGAGTTCCGCCGGCGGCCGCCAGTGTGGAAAAGTAAGATCTACCAAGGAACCCGTCGTTGACGCTCAAGGTGGAGATGCTCAGCGGCGCCCCTCCCCCAGGCGCAGGCCCGCCGCCGGGCGATGCGGGATAGACGGCCAGCACCCCGGCCTTATCGTCAGCGCCTAGCACCGCGTCGTGTCCGCGACCATGGGAAGACGCCCACATAATCGCGGATGGGTCGGCTGAATGATCAAGCCCGATTGAGTGCCCGAGCTCATGGCACGCAACCTCGGCAAGATTCGCCGGCGTGCCGAGAAAACAATCCATCCCTTTGTTGAAAATAATGTCCGCCTCGACCAGCCGATTGAAGGTCGATCCACCGATTACCCTTGCGTCTCGAACCCAGCTTATCGCCGTCAGCGCCACTATCCCGGAACACGCACCAACTGGGGGATCAAGCTGATTGAGACAATCGCCAAAGGAAATTGTGTTTGTATTGTCGGTGCGAATTCCACAACTGCCGGTCTGCCCGGCGATCTGAAGTCGAATCGCCGCACCACTCTGGTTGGGCCACGCGTTCAATGCGCGAGTAATCTCGGCAGTTGCTCCGCCGCTTACCGGCGAGCTGCTGGGATTGACATAATAGGGTATAGTCTGGCCCGAGTCGGCTTCCATCCACCGGACACCACCGCTGAAGAACACAAACTGCGGAGTAAAGTCCGACGACCTCAGCTTTATTTTGGAATACTCGGGCGGTACTACAACAATAGGTTCACCGGTTCGCCGGGAATCGATCTCTCCGATGCGAGCCGTCTCCTGCTGCAAGGTCTTCTGAATCTTATCGACATAAGCAGCCATCGGCGCTCGATTTGTGATGTCGCCGGTAACATAATGCGCCAGCGACTCAACTTCATCGGATACTGATCGTTCCGCGAACTCCGCCCCGATCAGTCGATCTTCGATTACAGCGAACTTACCCATGAACGCGTGAGCGGTATGCAACGTCCCATCGGTACCAGTATTGAGATACAACAGTACTCGCTCACCCGCCGAGAATCCCGGCTGACCATACACACGTATGCCCGCTTCACCAACCGCGCCTCCAAGCTGCTTGAGCACAACGGTCCTTCCGGGGCTCTCGCCCTTAAGAACACGGTCGACGCGCACCTTGACGTAGGTCCAAACCATCGAGCCCGAATCGTCCCAGGCGCCTATCGTCGAAACTACTCTGCCGGTAACGATCAGACGCGAGTTCACGATTAACTCGGTGTCCGAGAGCATCACGAAGCTTGTGGCGTTGGCGGGCAGAGCGAGAAGGCAGAACACAACAACGGCTAGAGCAAGCTCAAGTAACGTCCTCCAAACCTGCTTCATTTTAATTCGCACCCTTTCGTCTCGGTTACGGACCCGGCGCAACCTTGGGGTCCGCTTCGCTCGCATAGTGGATTTGACGTTGAACAATCCTTCGCTCAGGTCTCGGCTTTGAGACCGCTTTCTTAAGGTATTAATCAGGGGCCGTCTGGTGCGCTGAATCGTTGTTGAATTTCAGTCGCGCATTGAACCATAGCCACATTCGCGTGTCAAGAACCTCATCGTACCAACTGGTTCAGTGTAAAGATTCGCCTCGGGTCTTTAAGGTCCGTGAGTGTCCGGGAAAGACGACGCCTACTTCGTCGTCCCGGAGGTTTGACGAACGAGCTGTCCAATAAGTTTGCCTGCTCAGATTGACTGAGAAGCACGCAGTTCGATTGTCGCTCGAGGGGCTACGACGGCTTCTTATCAGGAGATCAGTTGCGGACCGAAGGGACGGGGGAGAAGTGCCTGATTCAGTTCAACTCTAAGCCGACGTTCGGGGTTCTTCCCGGCGCTCGGGTTCGTCTCGGTACTTGCGGTCGTCATCTCGATACCTGCGGTCATCATCTCGATACCTGCGCTCGTCTATCTCGCGAGGATCATCACCCCGCACGCCGGTCTTGAAGTGCCGGATGCCTTCGCCAAGGCCTTTGGCGAGTTCCGGTATCCTGCGGGCGCCAAACAGAATGATGATTATTAGCGCGATGATCAACAGCTCGGGCATTCCAATTGGTCCCATTTTGAACTCCTTAAGTGTGGAATCTGATGCCCCGATTCTAGACCTCACCCATTGGTGTGTCAAACGTAACCCCGGAGCCGTTTCTTGCTTTTGATATTCTGAGCGGCTATCATACATCGCGCACATAGACCAAGCCCTCGTGACTGGTCGCCGGTGCGGCGTTTAAGCAAACAGTCCGTAAGCGCTCCAAGAGATCAGGTCGTTCTCGTTTAATTTAATCGCGAGGATATGAACACCCTCAGATGGCTTTTGAATGCCCCAACTGTAAGTCTCCAGTCGCCCGCGAAGGTCAACGTTTCTGTTACCGGTGCGGCCATGAGCTCAATGCGTATTACGATTCGCTCAAACTCAAAATCGACGCGCCTGAGCCGGTTGTTCAGAGCCAAGCACCGGCAACTGCCGACGCTAAAGCAGAGGCAGTCAAGACGCTGCCGCACAGCACGGTTGTTCTTGAACCGAACGCGTTTGATGCTACGACTGAAATCCCTACAAACCAGCCCAAAAAGGCGACTCTCAAAATCTTACTTCCGACCGGGGACGTTTTTGATCGCGAGCTTACCAACCCGGAAACTCAAATCGGCAAGGGCCCGCGCAATGATATAGTCATCGCGGATCCGGCAGTCTCCTCGGCTCATGCCCTCATCCGCTTCGAAGGCTCCAACTACATCGTAAACGACAACGGCAGCCGCAACGGAACATTCGTCAACGGCGAGCGAATCGATGGACCCTACCAGCTGAATCACGGTGATGTGGTAGGAGTAGGACTGTCCAAACTGACGTTTCGCTTCGCTGACTCGAGCGAGACCGGCGCGATCGAGGCTGGCGACGTAGCCGCTGCCGCCAAACAGGCAGGACCACCGCCGTTGACTGAAGACTCGCTCGCGCACGCGATCGCCTCGGCGGGTCTCGCTTCAAAAGGAGATGTGGATCGGATTCGCCGTGAGGAGAAGGGCCGCAGGCTTTCCCGCGCGCTGATCGACGAGCGAATGGTAACCGAAGAGGCCTTGCGCGATCTGATGAGCAAAACGTTTCAAATTCCAACGGTCGATTTGAACGCGGCGCCAATCGACGACGCCGTGGTCGCGGAGTTTCCACCAAAGCTTGCCCGCGAGCATGACGTATTCGCCTACTCTAAAGAAGCCGATACGCTGGCTCTCGCGGTGGTGGACGTTACTGACACCGGCGGGGTGGAACAAATACGGACACAGGTTGGGTCTGTCAGCGTTCGAGTCGCTACGGCAACCCAGATTCGGGAGAAAATAGATCGATACTACGGTCCGAGGCTCATCGGGGTGCTGCCGTCAGGAGAGAAGCTGGAATACCTGATTGACAAACACGAAATTGAAATGGGTAAGGCGGCGCACAACCACATCAAGCTCACTGACCCAACAGTAAGCAACACGCATGCGATAGTCATCACCCGCGATTCCGGCTACAGCATCGTCGATCTCGGGAGTCGCAACGGAACGTTCATCAACGGAGAGCGGCTGGGCGCCCAAGCGCATACACTCAGACACGGTGATAAGATTCAGCTCGGTCAGACTGTGCTTACGTTTCGCAATCCTGGCGAGACTTCTGCCAATGTTACTGCTGTGCTATCCGGCGAGGCGCTGGAGGAGGTGAGACGCCGCGCTAAGCTTGCGGACGCGGAGGCGTCAAAAGACGCTGCGGCTGAAGTAGCTGAGCCAGCGAAGCAATCGAGCGAGCGCAAGCCCGCCAAGTCACCGGTTCCGTCGGAGATTCCCCCTGTCGCGGTGGTTGCCTTGCCCGATAATGCTGCTCAGGCTCAAACGGGTGCGGACGCGGCAGCGGAAACGGCCGCCGAGGCGGAAAAGAAAAAGAAGAAGAAGAAAAAAAAGGGTGGTGACGAACGGCTGAGAGCAGCCTACATCAGCGGCGCCAGTCGAATAGTCGCTCAGGTGATGGGCGTCGTGCTGGCGGTTGCGCTCGCGCTCTATGTGAATTCAAGGCGATCGGGATCAGACCAACCTCCAATTGAAACCAATTCGAAGGGTAAGGCGAAGATGAAGTTTTCGGCCGTCGGCGCGGGCACGCCCTTCAAGGGCGGTTCATTTGAAGCTTCGGGTGTCGTGAACGTCCCCGGAACCAACGGTGTGCTGATGGTCGACGACAACCACTCGGACGAGGTTCTATGGATGGAGCTCGATGAGTCAGGGCGTCAGGTGGGTCAGGTCAAGATGATACCGCTGGGCGTCACGGTTGACGATCCCGAAGGGATCACATCCGACGGATCGTTCTTCTATATCATTGGCTCCCAGTCCAAGCCAAACGCGGGAGACCGGAATGCGCTTGTACGTTTCGTGTTCGATGCCTCAAGCAAGACCGTGCAGAAGGCGGAAGCGCTCACAAATCTGCGCGAGTTTTTGGTCGCCAACGTCCCGGAGTTAAAAGACGAGAGTGAAAAAAAGGGAAGTGAGGGGGGGCTGAACATCGAAGGAATCGCCTGGGACTTCAAACGTGGACGATGGCTGCTTGGCCTGCGGTCGCCGCTGGGCAAAGATACGAACGCATTGCTCGTGGCCGTCAAGCTGCGCAACCCGGCAGGAGCATTCTCGACGGACAACCTGCAACTGGCAGAGTCTAATGCCATTCCATTGAAACTGGCGGGCTTCGGCGTCCGCGACATACAATATGACCCGGAATCCAACACCTTCCTCATCATTTCAGGAGCCCCCGAGCACCACGAGAAGGCCGAGTTCACGCTTTGGGAATGGAGCGGGAACTTCGATCAAAGCGGATCTGAGTCTGCGCTTCGCCGCGAACAAGACCTGGACGCGAGGATGAAACCAGAGGGTGTAACCCACGTCGAGGTGGGCGGGCGGAAATTCATACTGATCGTCGCCGACGGCAGCAGCTACCTCAAGCTCGACTATGCAGAGTGACAATAGGGCACTCATCCCCAATTCTTCCAAAAAAGTGTTGCGCCTGCCACTTCGTTGTACTAAGATCGTGCGCGTCCCCCATCGCAAAAAGCTGTTTGCTCACAACGAATCCGGTGATGGTGAACCTGTCGCCGTTTGCAAGTCTTCTTTTTTCGACTGATTGGCTGATTCGTTTTCCTGGCACCGTGGTTCAGGTTGTCTGCCGTCACGCGCAGAACCTCCGAATTGAGATCGCAAATGTAGTAGCCCGGACCCATTAACTCGAAGGACCAAACGGCCAGCCGAGGCGATTGACTTCGCCGAAGCGGGTCGGGAATTAATGACTGAACCAAACCGCACTCTAATAAGCCCCGTTTGGAACCCGCCCGCCCGAATTCTTATCATCGACGATGAGCCGAACGTTCTTTCAGTGCTCTACTCATTACTGAGCGGCACGCACAATTGCAGGACGGCTACAAGCGCTTTGGAAGCGGTTGAGTATTTGAAGGAGGAAAGATACGACCTGGTTCTTTCAGACATCATGATGCCCGGGATGACCGGGCTCGAGTTGCTGGCGGAGATCACCCGGCATTCTCGCGATACGGTCGTAATCCTGGTATCGGGTAACCTGAATATTCAATGCGCTATTGAAGGGATGCGTTGCGGCGCCTTCGACTATGTGACCAAGCCGTTTAACCTGTCAGACGTTGAAACCGCGGTGTCGCGGGCGCTCCGGCACCATTCATTGCTACGGGCCAATCAACAATATGAGCAGCACCTCGAGCAACTGGTCAATCTGCGGACCAATGAACTGACTGTTGCGAACACAAATCTAAACTCTACGCTGGAGAAGTTGTACTTGAACTACCGCGCGACCCTGCGAGCGCTCGCCGCCGCTCTCGAAGCGCGTGACGTGGAGACGAAGGGGCACTCGGAGCGGGTCGTTTCCTACTGTCTCAGGCTGGGCAAGCAGATCGGGCTCAACGGCCACGAACTTATCACACTCGAGAACGGCGCGCTTCTACATGACATAGGCAAGATAGGCGTGCCCGATGGCATATTGCTCAAACGCGGAGCCCTCACTGAAGACGAATGGAACTACATGCGGCGGCACGTGGACTACGGTGCGCAGATCCTGCGCGGAATCGACTTTCTCGAGGGTGCGGGCGAGATCGTAGCTCAACACCACGAGCGCTACGACGGGAGCGGATATCCGCGCCGATTTGAGGGCGATCAAATATGCCTGGGCGCGCGGATCTTTGCGGTGGCCGACGCCGTCGACGCCATGACCTCGGACAGACCGTACCGAGCGGCCCGCTCTTTTGAGGACGCCGCCGAAGAGTTGATTCGCTGTTCGGGCGCCCATTTTGATCCGCTGGTGGTGCAGGCTTTCACCGAGCTCCCGCTGGATGGATGGCGCGAGATTCGCCAACTCGCAAGCGAGCCGGGATTGACTGTAAAAGATTCTACAACGGGCGTCGACATTCGCTATTCAGCGCTCATGGTGTCAGGCGATCGTATTGCCGGTTCATGGTCCCGTTAAGGTAAAACAGAGAAGCAAACGGTTATTTCCGGTTCCTGTCAAGGACCTGTCGCAAATCTTAGTTCCACGTGTTTGTGGTTTATGAGACTCTTTTTCATAAAGCGTCTGTTCTCGTCGCCTGAAGTACAAGCGCAGGGCTGCGCTTTGATCGACAAGATAGCGGCCTTGGCTCAATCGTCGGCGGATCTCAACACCGCATTGCGTTGCGCTGCAGATGAAATCGGACAAACTCTGCATCTGGAGCGAGTAGCCATTCTGCTTCGACATGAAACCGGCTTAAGACGAACTGCCGACTATTGCGTGCAAGCGATCGGCCCGCTCGAAAAGGAAAAGCTCAGACAGCTTGATCTCGATTTGACGCAGGACCTCGGCGCCATCTCTTCTCCGCTGGAGATTTCGGATGGCCGATCAGACTCCAGGGTTAGCCGCAGGCTATCGCCCGTCGCCAACGGAGCGAATCAGTCGCTGATCAACTCCATCCTGATCGTTCCTATGATGATAGATACAGAGACCGCCGGAGCCATCCTTTTGTACCAGAGCAATAGGCGACGCTGGTCTGCTCAGGAAAGGGGACTTGCCCAGGCGACGGCATCTACGCTGAGTCTGACCATTCATCACTTTCAATCACAGGAGCGGGCAACGGGAGCAGCCGACCGCGAGGCGTTGACCAACCGATTGCTTACGGCTATCAGGAGCGCTGTAGAAGTAGACGACATCTTGAAGGTCGCAGCGGAGGGTATCGGGACCACTTTGAAGGTCACCCGCGTGGTTATCTATAAACACAGCGCCGCCGACGTGAGCGGAGGCCCATCATTCGTTGCTCGCGCGGAGTACAGATCCAGCGTTCTCGTTCCAAGCCTTTTTGGAGCCGAGCTGGATCTTGAAGGAAGTCCGCTGCTGGCGCAGTTGCTGTCAGGTGAGATCATCAATGTGCCGGACACCAATGAGGGCGATCCGATAGTCAGAGCGATTTGTGTACGGCTGGGTGTGAGATCGATGGCGCTGGCGCCGATAATCTATAACGGCCACACCGTTGCCACCATCGCTCTTGAGCAGTTCGACAATCCGCGGGCCTTCACCAAAGACGAGATCAAATTATTGGAGCTGGTAACAGAACAAACCGCGGTGGCGCTGTATCAAGCCGAACTCTGTCGCGAGGCTCAGGAAGCTGCGCAGCGCGATGCTCTAATTAGAAAGATCAGCTCCGCCATTCATAGCTCGCTTGACTCGGAAGCGGTGCTGAAAGCCATCGTAAACGAGCTCGGCGTCGCCCTCTCGGTCTGTCGATGCAGGCTTGCGCTTCTTCCAAGCCCTTTGCCTGAGATGGTGCCGGTCACCCACGAGTACGTCGCTGAATGTTGCTCCAGCCGCCCGCCGGTATTAAACGAGATTCAAACGGTCAACAACCCGTTCCTTCAGTCGGTGCTCTCGCTGAATGAGCCGGTTGCGATAAGCGACCCGGCGAATGATCCAATCCTTGCTCCGCTCCGCATCCGAATCGCGGCAGGCAGCGTTAAAGCGATTCTAACTACGGCAATTCGAGTCGACGGCAAACCGATCGGCATACTGAGCCTTCATCACTGCGACCAGGCTCACACATGGACGCAATGGGAAATGGACCTGGTCAAATCGGTCGCCGATCAGGCGGCCGTGGCAATCCGTCAGGCTGAGCTTTACCGCGAGGTTCGGGAATCGGCGCAGCGCGCTTCGCTGGTAAATCAGATTGTCGCATCCATTCGCCGCTCGCTGGACCTCAAGGAGACTCTCCAGGTGACTGTGGAAGAAGTCGGCCGCGCTCTCAGCGCGAGCCGCACTTATTTTCGCGAGATGGTCGGAAACGAGAGCGTTATTGTCGCGGAGCACCTCAGCGATCGGGCGCTGTCGCTGGGCAGCGTTCGTGCATCATCCAATGACTACATTGCAAATTATCTGTGCGAGACCCGCAGGACACTGGTGATTGACGACGTGCGCGCATTTGCGGCCGCGTACCCCGATCTCGCGTCCCAGGTTCGAACCTGGCAAAGCGAGAATCCCACGCTTTCCGAGATCGTGTGCCCCATCTTTGTAAACGGCGTCTGCTGGGGGGGCCTTTCCATCAGCCAAACGGATCGGGTTCGCAAATGGACCGCGAGCGAAATCACGTTGGTGGAAATGGTCGCTGCCCAGGTCGAAGTGGCCGTCAGCCACAGCCATTTGTTTCAAGAAACAAAGCAGGCTGCTGAACGCGAGGCGCTCATCAGCCACATAGTCAACGGCGTCAACCAGTCTAACCGGCTCGATGAAATATTTCCCATTGTGACGCGCGAACTTGGCGAACACCTCACAGCGGATAGAATTCTCATTACAAAATTCAACCGGGACAGCGAGCGATGGGTCGCGGAATGCGAATACAGCGACGGCAGGGTGCAAAAAGCGAAACGCGTCTATCAAGCGGGCGTGATCGACGGATTCAGGGCGCTTACGGAGAACGATCTGATCATTTGCAACGACACCGCAACGGACTCGCGGCTGAACAGTCATCTACGCCAGTTCCTCGACGAAACCGGCACCCGCGCGTTCATTTCCGTGGGAATCTCATACAAGGACGGCACACGGCTGATTATTACCGCCGTTATGAAGTCGGGTCCACGGAGATGGACCGCGGACGAAGTTGAGGTTGTGCGCGCGGCGGCCGACCAGGTAGTCATAGCCTCCGAACGCGCCGAGCTGTTTGAGTTGGTATCGCACGGAAAGATCGAATGGGAAGCGACCTTCGATGCGCTCAACGACGGCATCTTCATCTTCGATCAAGACGGCGTGCTGCGGCGGGTCAACGAAGCGGCCGCCGCCTTCGCAGGCTCGAATGTCCGCGACTTGATCGGCCGGCGTTGTTGCACCTTGCTTCAAAGCGTCGAGGGCGAGACTTGCCGCGTCGCTCAGGTGATTGACTCGGGGCGACCGGCCACTTTTGAGCTTGTCCCAGAGAGGTTGGAGCGTCCGGTGCTGGTTACGATATCTCCGCTGCCAAATGATTCGAGCGATCATGCTCAAGGCCAAAACGGGGCAAGCGGAAATGAAAATCACGTCGCCGGCGCCGTTTGCATTGTCAGAGACCTGTCCGAGTTGCGGGCAGCCGAGGCGGTTGCACGAGAGCAGCGCAGCTTCCTCGTCAAGCTGATTGAGCATGCAAACGATGCGATCCTTGCTTTCTCGCCTGATGGCCGGTTGATCTGGTTCAACGAACAGTTGATCAAACAGTCGGGGTATTCGCGACAGGAACTCGAAGCCGGGGACTACCGGTTGTTCGTCTTCGGTGATCAGAAAAAGCTTGCGATTGAGCGGTTCACCAGCGCGCTTGAAGGCGAGGCTCAGACGTTCGAGATGGCGGTAGTAAGGAAGAGCGGTGAAAGCCGTCAGCTGCTGATCACTCACACGCCGATCTACGACGAGTCCGGAATATCAAGCATTCTCTCGATCACTCGCGACATCACCGAGGAACGACTGGCCAGGGAGCGAGCCGCCCAGGCTGATAAGCTGCGCGCGCTTGGCCAACTCGCGTCAGGAGTAGCGCACAACTTCAACAATATCCTTGCGGCGATTCTTGGGCACGCTCAACTGATGAGGCGCGATTGCCAGTACGAAGGGCTTGCGCAACGTCTGGATATTATCGAGCACGCCGCGCTGGACGGCGCTCAGACCGTAAAGAGAATTCAGGCGTTTGGCGTGCAGCAGAATGAATCGGTTAACGAAGAGGCCGACCTTAATCAACTGGTGCAAGACTCGACCAACCTTACACGGGCCCGCTGGTGCGACGAAGCGCAAGCACGCGGTCTGCAATACGACGTCGAGCTCGACCTTCAGCCGGTGCCGTTCGTACACGGGTCCGGGTCTGAGCTGCGCGAGGTATTCGTCAATATTATCCTCAACGCGCTCGACGCGATGCCGCAGGGGGGCAGGCTGACAATCGCTACCTCCACCAGGGGCGGGGTAGTTCAAGCCAGCTTTACAGATAACGGAATCGGAATGTCCAACGATGTGTGCGAGCACATCTTTGAGCCGTTCTTTACTACAAAGGGCGTGAGCGGAATGGGTCTCGGGCTGGCAGTGAGCTACAGCATCATCGAACGTCACGGCGGCCGAATAGAGACGACCAGCAGTCCAGGGCGGGGCACAACATTCACCATAAATCTCCCGGCTGCCGGTGCCGTCCACAAGAAAGCCGCTCGCGACAAGCGCGCCCGTCCGCGCGCGGCGAACGTGCTCGTTGTAGACGACGACCATCGGGTCCGGGAGGCGCTGGTGGGAATGCTGAACTCGGCCGGCCATCGAACCGATCATGCCGGCAGCGGTCACGAAGCGCTTGCGAAGCTCGAACGAAATCGATTTGATCTCGTCTTCACTGATCTTTCAATGCCTGAGATGGACGGATGGGCGGTCGCCAGCGAAGTGCGGCGCCGATGGCCAACCGTGAAGGTGGTGTTGATAACTGGACATGCAGTTCCCCGTGAGACGGTGGACACCAATCGCAAACTCGTTAACCGGGTAATATTTAAGCCAATCCGCTTCGACGACCTCAGCTCTACCCTGAGCCAGGTACTTTCGTGAGCGCATACCTACCGGAAAGGGCAATGACCCCCGACGGCGTTGCCAATTTTCACATTTGACTTCTAAGTCCCTTTAACTCGCTTAAGATTCGGGACGCCTGCAAGCGAAGGCGCGTCTCGATTGTCTACACCCACTCTTGCTTCCCGGTGCGTTGAACCGATAGCGTCTCCCGGTGATAGGGCCTCGCGCGGATTGCTTTTCAAGTTGTGTTGTTTGCTACAGCCTGGCGCCTTCGGCTTCCGACCTTTCAGGATCGATGTCCCCTTGCCTCTATTAATCGATGCGACCTAGAATCGCTTGTGAAACCTCACACAGCTACTGGCGTTAAACGAATAACAAGGCGCACCGGTATTAGCCCTTATGCGCCGGTTAATTCTTGCAGCGAGAGGAAGAATCTATGAAAAAGCCTTCGACGATTTCGCCGGGCTTGCTGCTTGCCGCTTTGGCGCTCAGCACGCTCGCCTTCGGGCAAGCTGGCAGCGATGTCCGCCGACGAACCGTTGCGATCACTTATTTGAAAGATCCCGTTACCGTGACTCTGGCCGGGACTACTCTGAGGCCGACTGCGCGCGGCGAGGCTACGGTTGAGCGGTGGCGAAAGCGGAACGAAAGCGAAATCGATATCACCATCGAAAACATGAACCCCGCTTTCAACTTTGGCGCTGACTATACAACGTACGTGCTGTGGGCAATCACACCGGCGGGGCAGGTCGACAATCTGGGTGAGTTCCGGCTATCGGGCAGTTCGGCGCGCCTCAAGACGGCAACTCCGCAACAAACATTCGCGCTAATCGTCACCGCCGAGCCTCATTATCTGGTCAAGCTTCCTTCACGCAAGGTTGTCCTCGAGAACCTGGCGCCGACATCGAAAAACGTCCAGGTGCATTCCTCCGAGATATTCTTCACCGGCGACTCTGGAAGGTACTATTCCGACCCGACAGTGCCGCCGCTTGCGGAACGCGACTACAACAAGACGCCCCACGAACTGCTACAAGCCAGACGAGCGGTTCAAATCGCTCGGCTAGCCGATGGCGAGCGTCACGATCCAGCAGACTACAATCAGTCCATAAGCCTGCTGAATCAGGCCGAAGAAGCCTTTCGCCGAGGCGCGAAGGTTCATGATGTTGGGCGGATCGCCCGCGAAGCCATAACCATGGCCGTGCGCACGCGAGACATCAGCGAAGAACGCGCACTGGCGGCAGAGCGCCGCTCCGAGATCGCTCGCAGAGATGCCGAGGTGCGCCGCGCTACCGATACCGCTTCAGACTTGAGCTCCCAGTTGTCCGAGACGCAGTCTCAATTGAAGGCTTCCGAGATCGCGCGTGTTAATGCGCAAGACCAACTCGATCGCGTAATGCGAGAAGCGGCGGATGCGCGTGCTGAGAATCGCTCGCTCAGATCTGAGAACGATAAACTCCGAGGCGAGGTCGATCGATTGGGCCGCGACGTTACTGAAGCGCGCACGCGCATATCCGATCTTCAATCGCAGTACTCTTCAACAACCGCCAGGCTGACCGAGACTTCCTCGCGGGTAGAAGCGATGGAGCGAGCCGAGCGCGAAAAACAGTTGGCTGAAGCTCGCCGGCGGGACTTCGCCGCTCTCCAGGCGGGAGTCGCCGCGATCGTCACGATAAAACCCAGCGGCAACGGGTTCGTCGCTACTTTGCCCGATTCATTTTTTGTACCGAACCAAACAACCTTGCATATGAGGGCGAAGTCGAAAATGGACGGGCTTGGCAATCTGATCGCCTCGCATCGCGACGCCGCTTTCTCAATCGAGGGTCACTCGGATCCACGGGTGAACGCCGACAGCTTCGCTCTTGGCCGGGCGCAGGCGGTCGCTGATTATCTGGTTGCTCTTGGCGTCCCACAGAGCAGCTTGAAGGTCGGGTCTCACGGCTCGACCGTGCTGGTGTCTTCTCGAAAGACGCTTGCCGCGCGGGCTATGAACCGGCGAGTCGAGCTTGTTTTTGTTGGACCGCAGTGACGATTAGCACACCGTACCCAACTTAGACTCATCGCACTATGAAAGCTCTTCGGATAGTGTGTCTCGAATTGTGTTTGCTTGTCTCGTCGGAGGCCACAACAAACGGCCTCTTGCTTGTCGCTCAAAACCCGACACTGACTGCCGAGCAGCACATCAACACGGCTCGAGAAGCGATCCAGTCGGAGAAGTACGGCGACGCGAAGAAAGACCTGGCTACGGGTTGGATGGCGAAGCCTTGAATGCTGCAAAGAGACTGCGGTTTAAGCCTGCAACCAGGCACGGACAACCGATTACCTTTTGGTCCCTGGTGCACGTTGAGTTTAATTTACAATGAAACCCGCGGGCGGCGGAGGATCCGATACGGTTTGTTTCTCTGCGACCGAAACGTTATCCTATCCTACGTTTAGCCCAGCGAGGTGACCCATGTATTGCCCCAGTTGCGCAACGCAGAATAACGACGATACAAAGTTCTGCCGTTCATGTGGCAGCAACTTGAGCTTAATCCCTCAAGCATTGAGCGGACGATTGCCCGAGGCGCACTTAAGCAGACGACGCCGACGCCAACTCGAGCGCGGGGGCCCGCCCACTCTGGCAAACGGCATCACCACACTCTTTTTTGGGATGGGGTTCCTGCTGGTATCGCTGGCGCTTGGCTTCTCGGACAGCGGAAGAGGGTGGTGGTACTGGATGCTCATCCCCGCCTTCCTTTTTATCGGCAAGGGCATCGCCCAAATCGTCGGCGCAAAGTACGGTCCCGACCTAACGCCCGGTGTGAGACATACAGCTATGCCGCAAGTCCCGCAAACCGGTCAAATCCCTCCTCGCGAGGTCGTTATCTTTCCGCCGCCAAGTGTAACCGAGCAAACCACTCGACAGCTTGACCCGAAAACAGATCCTTACCGATACCGAGATCGTGACGCGGAATGAGGTTGCAGCTCGTCCACTCTTGATGTTAATCCGCTAGCTCGGTTTATCACCCTCACCATCCAGTCGATTAGATTGAATGGATCAACGGTCTGACTTGCAAGAGGTTCTCCCGGGGCAATCATCGGCACAGCACGGGCACAAACGATCTTCGGTTTAATCGATTCCCGGCCAGCCGCGCCGCCCACTTTTTGATAGCCAGGCTCGAGCCTTGTAGAATTAACCGCTCCGGTTGAAACAAAGGATCGGGTTTCGAGGAAGCGTTTCAATGCCAGTCAAAACAGCCATTTGTCTTCTCGGTGTCGTCTTACTCTCGCCTTCCTATGGGAGCGGACAGCCTAAGCGTGCCCGGTCAACCACAATCACAATTCTTCAGCTCAACGACGTTTATCAGGTGTCACCGGTGGATAAAGGAAAGCGTGGCGGCATAGCTCGCGTTGCGACAATCCAAAAGAAGGCTCGCGCCTCTTCTCCGAATACGCTGTTTCTGCTTGCCGGTGATTTCCTCTCGCCTTCCGTTGCTTCGCGCTTGTTCAAAGGTAAACAGATGGTTGCAGCGCTCAATGCCGCGGGGCTGGACATCGCAACGCTAGGTAATCACGAATTCGACTTTGGGCCCGACGTTTTGCGTGAACGAATGAAGGAGTCGCGATTCGCTTATACGATCGCCAACGTTCGCGAAAAGCAAAGCGGCAAACCATTCGGTGGTGCGAGCCGCTACATAATTCGCTCGTTGGGTGGCGTGCGCGTCGGGATCTTCGGGTTACTGCTGGCTGAAACCGCTTCGGTGTCTGCGCCGGGCCCCGGGGTCCGCTTCGACGATCCGATCGTCATCGGCAAACGGGTGTCTCGCGAGCTTCGCAGACAGAAAGTCGATCTCATAATTGCGTTGACGCACCTGCCGATGCGTGATGACAAGCGGCTCGCTGCCGAAGCTGATGTCGATCTGATAGTCGGGGGTCACGAGCACGAGTTGCTCGAGTCGCTCGCTCGCGGCACGCTCATAACAAAGATGGGGTCGGATGCCCGCAACCTGGGCCGTATCGACCTGAACCTTGTTCCGGTAACCGCGGTGCGGAACCGGCGGCGGCGGGTAGGCAGCACGCCGGCAAGATACAAGCTTCAATCGGCGGACTTTCAGGCGATCCCGGTGACCGACGCCATTATCGACGATCCGGGAGTCGCCTCCATAGTAGGGGACTACGATAAGCAGTTGAACGTGAGCCTTGGCGAAGTCATTGGGAAGACATCAGTTGCTCTTGATGCGCGCGCCTCCGTGGTTCGGCGTGGTGAAAGCAATCTTGGCAACTTCCTGGCTGATGCCTACAAACAGGCTCTGGAAGCCGATTGCGCGTTAGTCAACAGCGGCGGCATCCGTTCGGACACAACTTATGGACCGGGCGACTTAACCAAGAAGGACATCCTCTCGATACTCCCATTCGAGAACGCGCTCGTTAAGGTCCGGTTGACCGGAGCGCACATCAAAAGGCTTTTGGAGCACGGTGTAAGCGTCGCGGGCGAAGAAGACGGTCGGTTCCCGCAGGTGTCAGGGATCTCGTTCACGTATGATGCCTCCCGGTCGGTGAACTCGCGCGTTAGGAGCATCGAGGTCGGAGGCAAACCGGTCGACCCGAACAACAGTTACACGATGGTCGTGAACGCCTATCTCCTGGGTGGCGGCGATGGCTACGACTTTAAGGGCGCTGATGCGTTGATCAAACCCGAAGAAGGGCCCGTGGAACCCGATGTTGTTATGGAGGCGATCCGGAAATCGGGCACCATCGCACCTCAGGTTGAAGGTCGAATCAAGGCTGTGGCCTCGAATCAAAGAAGCATGGTCCTTCGGATCCGGCCCGCTGCGCCGTCCGCGCTGGCTTGGGTTCCGACCTCACCCTAAAACGGCGCTTCACATCTACACCATATTGATCTTGGTGTTGTCGACCAAGCAGGAAAAGGTCGATGGTCCCAAAGCTCTAAGATCCCAGGTAAGCCTCGCGAACGCGCTGGTCATTGAGCAGCTCGCTGCCGGCGCCTTCAAGCACCACTCGACCGTTCTCAAGCACGTAAGCGCGATTTGCGAGCTTCAGGCTTTGCTGGACATTCTGCTCAACCAACAGAACAGTGATGCCTTCGCGGTTGATCGTTTGAATGATCTCGAACATCTCGCGCACGATGATCGGGGCTAGTCCGAGGCTGGGTTCGTCAAGTATCAGCAGACGCGGTCGGGCCATCAACCCGCGAGCGATTGCCACCATCTGCTGTTCACCGCCAGAAAGGGTACCCGCCATCTGGGACTCGCGTTCCTTCACCCTGGGAAAAAGAGAAAAGACTAGCTCGAAGGATTTCGAACGGTGAAGCCTTGCTTCGCGGCTGATGGCGCCCAGTTCCAGATTCTCTCTGACGCTCATCAGCGGAAAAAGCCTGCGTCCCTCAGGAACGTGGGCGATGCCCCTCGCGGCGATCATATGTGGCGGAAGCCGGTCAATGCGCTCGCCTGCAAAAGCGATCCGACCGGCTACTGCTCGGACAACACCTGAGATCGTCTTCAACGTTGTTGACTTGCCGGCGCCATTCGCGCCTACCAGAGTCGCGATCTCCGCTTCTCGAACTTTGAAGCTGACACCCCAAAGAACCTGAGCGTCGCCGTAACGGGCGGTAACGTCAGTCAATTCCAGAATCTGATCCGTCAAGCAGTCTCCTACTAAACCCCACGGCGGTGTGTTTCCTCCCGCGACGCGAAGTGAATATAAGTCGTCAACCGTAACGAAACAAGCTCGGTTGACGTATCTGGCAAAGTTGAGAGAGACGCGACTGTCGTTGACACTGCGAGCGCCAGCGTAGTTAAATTGAGGTCTCAAGTCGCACGGGAAGGGCACCGTTGATAAAGCTGAGCAAGCTCAAAACAAGTCCGAGATCGCGGGCAACCTCACTAGCAATGCTTTGCCTTGTGGCGCACGCGCTGCTTGTTTGCTCGACTCATCATCACCAACCCAATCGCGACCTCTCTGTATCTGCCGGCACAATTCTTTCCGCGGCTGGGACCGGCGAACAGAACGATACTCCTGAATCGGGCGCGGACGCTCATTGTCTTTCGTGCCGGTTGCAGCGCAATTTTACTTCCAGCGCGCACACAGCCTCTTTAGCATTGGAACTTCCCGAAGCGGCCGTAAGCCGCGAGACCAATGAGTCGACACGCGCCTCCGGGGGCTCCACGCCTCTCCTCTTTGGCCGCGCACCTCCTCTCGGCTAGCTTCTCACCGATCAGGTGCCAGTCCACGGCTTGACGCGAAGAAACGCGTTTTCCTTTCAACGCCGTTCGCGGGATTCACAGGCCATTCAGCTAACTCCCGCAGTGCACGGAACTGGCTCGACGTGATCTAAACGCCGGAAAACCGCACTGCCCGGCTGCCAAAGAGGGAGAAACGGATGACTCGAAGTCTTGTAGGATTGATAGTTCTTTTGACGGCCGTCCCGGTCAGCGTGGTTTCAAATGTGAACGCATCTGACAGCGGAGGCGCGCAAGCAACAACCGGTGCGGTGCAGGGTCAGGTGACTGACCCGACAGGAGCGGCCGTCGCTGGCGCCACGGTAACGCTCTCGAACTCGATCACCAACTACAGAGTCAGCACTCAGACTGACGATGCCGGAGCGTTCAGATTTCAGAACGTCCCGTTCAATTCGTACAAGCTCACAGTGACTGCCCCTGAGTTTCAAACCAACGACCAGCCAATCGATCTCCACTCGGCAGTGCCGCTCCAGGTTACGGCGCAGTTGGCGGTGAAGTCACTTTCGGCCGAGGTCAACGTAACCGCCGAGGACTCCCATATGATCGAAGCTGACCGTACAGGCTCGGATACCGATCTGAATACACCGATGCTGATGAAGCAGATTGGGGCAGCGCCTTCTCGCGGGCTTCAAAAAATGGTTGAGTCAGCACCGGGAGTCGTAGCAGACGATAACGGCCGCATACATCCTCGGGGTTCCGAGTCAAACGTGCAGACCGTCATCAACGGCATTCCGGTTACCGAGAACATGTCGGCGATATTCGCCACTTCTCTCGATCCGCGAACCGCTTCTCATATCGAGGTGTTGACCGGCGGCATTCCGGCGGAGTTTGGCGACAAGCTGGGCGCCGTTGTCAACGTGAATACAAAGTCCGGGCTCGATATGCCGATCTCAGGAGAGATTAGCGGCAATATCGGAAGCTTTGTGACCGGCGATGCGGCCGCGAGCTTCGGTGGGCACGTAACCAAATTCGGCTGGTTCACCGCCTTTGCAGCTTCGACCACCCATCGCTACCTCGATCCGCCAACCATTGAAAACTTCCACAACATCGGACGCGGGGCAAGTAATCTGACGACGCTTGATTACAATCCATCGTCGAACGACTTTTTCAAACTCACACTGATGTTCGGCGGCGCGAACTTTCAAGTGCCCAATCGCCTCAAACAGGAGATCGCCGGCCAGGATCAACGGCAACGCCAACGGAACTATTCGCAATCACTTTCCTGGCAACATCTTTTCTCACAGACAACTGTGGGCAACTTCTCGGTGTTTCATCGTTCGTCGGCCGCGCAGTTGATCTCGAACCCGCTCTCGACGCCGGTGGTGGCGTTTCAGAATCGCGAGCTGCAGAACTACGGATTCATCGGATCGGTGTCCTACGCCGGACGTGGACACTCCTTCAAGGCAGGAATTCAGTACAATCGAGCACCAATCAGCGAGGATTTCAGCTTCTACCCGACTGACGTAAACGCCTTCGGACCGATCATCGATGCGAATGGGAATGAGTTTCCAAATCCGGTGCTGCAGTTCTCGTCCACAAACCCTTTCCGTTTCCACAGTCGACAAACCGGACGCACCGCGTCGGTTTTTGTTCAGGACCGGTTTTCGCCGCTCAAGGACCTGACTCTCGATTTCGGGGTCCGGTTCGACGACTACAGGCTGCTGGTGCAAAAACACGAGTTCAGCCCGAGAATCGGCATAGCTTACTTGATACCCAGCACGCGGACGGTCCTTCGCGCCTCTTACAATCGGCTGTTCCAGCCTCCTCCAACTGAGAATCTGCTTCTTGCCAGTTCCGTTGAAGCCGCGCGGCTCTCGCCGCTGGCGGTGATCAGCGGGGGGCAGATTGGAGTAAAGCCGCTGCTGCCCGACGAGGAACACGTGTTTGAAGTGGGCGTGCAACAACAAGCCACCAGATATGCGCGGCTGACGATTTCGGCCTATAACAAACAGATTCGAAACTTTTCCGACAAGGACCAGTTCTTCGACACCGGGGTGATTTTCCCAATCTCGATCTTCGCCGGCCGCGTAAACGGAATCGAAGCGCGACTGGACACGTCCGATTGGCGCGGGCTGTCAGGCTATGTCAGCTATGCCAACTCGCGGTCGTTCGGCATAACTCCAATCAACGGCGGGCTCTTTTTGGGTGAGACGGTTAACACGCTCGACACTCCCGGCGTGCGTTTTCCGAATGATCACGACCAGCGCAATTCGGGACAATTTGGAGTCAACTACACACATAAGAGGAGCGGATGGTGGACTTCATTCGGAGGCCGCTACGATTCAGGTGTGCCGGTCGATGTCGCGCCGGGGACAACGCTTCAACAGTTTATCGCCGACGGGTTCGATCCACGGATTTTCCCGTTGATCGATTTTCAGCGGGGGCGGGTTAAACCGCGAACGATTCTCAACTTTTCGACGGGGGTTGATCTGTTTCAAAAGGAGCGTATTTCAATGTCGGCCGAGTTCGATGTTCAGAATCTGACCGATAGACTCTTCGTTTACAATTTCGAAAGCGTCTTTTCGGGAACACATATCGGACCGCCCCGGCAATGGGGCGGCCGGCTTGCGCTGAAGTTTCGGTGAGTTAGTTGAATCGTTCAGGCTTGTTTGATCAAGCCGTTATCAACTACGTCACCCGTCTCGCTTATGGCTTGAAAACTCGCCTGCCGGTCGTCGATCTCGAAGACCATGAAGTGATTGTCGTCATCGAAGCTCGCCGCCGATAGACCGGTTCCACGATCGACGTCCCCGCGCCGGACCTTTCCTCCCGCGCCCGAGACGAAGTATTGCACGCCTTGCTGCGGTTTGATTCGTTCATAGATGTGATCATGACC
>JBASRM010000239.1:0-2111 GCA_049273835.1 Blastocatellia bacterium
GTGACGAAGCCAACCGAACGGCTGGTTGTCCAGAGCGGTGTCGAACTCATCCCAGAACACCAGCGGAATAAACCCGGACAGGCCGGCGTCCCGCACTTGATGCAACGCATCGAGCAAATCATCTGAATCACTAAATTGCGACAGGTTGAATTCGAGTACCTTGATCTCTCCCGGAGCCAGCGACTCCGCAACCTGGATGATGCCAAACGACTTTCCCGAGCCCGGAGCCCCGAACACAGCGATAGACAGCGGCCGTTTTTGGCGTTGCTTGCGAATGTATTCGCCCGCAAGCGCGCGGATGCTGCGGAAGCTTTCGATCTCACGTCGATCAACCGTCAACAAGTTGCCGAACCGCCCCAGCGGAACATCGTTAAGCGACGACTCCGCTCCCTCAACGACAATCTTCTCGGCTACCTCCCCGAGGCTGCCGCGGTAACGGTCTCCAAGGATCGTCCAGAATTCCATCTCGGCCGGCTGCTGCGAACGCGCCTTTCCCATCCCTTCCGCAACATTTGCCGCCGATGGCTCGGAAACATAAATCAACGGGTCCTCGACCTCGGCAACCGAGAACTGGCTTGTTTCCTTGCTGAGCTCCGAAGCGATCAGCGAGGTAGGGAAGGCAAGCGCGGCTTCCAGCGCAGACGACCCTCGCACACCATATCCATCCAGATGTAGTCTGCGCATTGCCGAGAGACCGCTTTGAATCCCTTGAGGAATGTCCGGCGCCTCCGGCGACAGCATCAATCGACGCGCGACTCCCGCGGTCAAACACGAGGTGTAGCCGATCATACGTCCCGGGTGATTCTGAGCCCACACGCCTTCGATGACTGTCGGGTCGAAGAATAGATGGCAAGCCGGCGCGGAATTCTCCTGTCTCGAGAGCAGGAACGCGCCCGCGGTGTCGAATGAGACCACCGTATGAGCGCAGTGAGATAACGCGTTTATTCGAGGGTTGTGAACGAGTTCCCACGCCAGATCCTGCGCCGTGCGCTCCCAGGACAGCTCGCGGCTGATCTGCACTTCCGTAAGCCGGAGATCGTTTACGGACATAACGACGATGAGCCGGTCGGCGCAGTGCTTGTGCAGGTGCTCCCACAAGGGTCCTTGTGCTACCGGCCTGGCCATCTTCAGCAGAATCCAGGTATCACCGCCGCCGCCATCAATTGATTTCGGCCAAAGCTCCGGGTGATCTCGAAACCCTAGACCCGCATCGTCGAGAACGACGACCCTTGCTTCGCTTGTTTCGTCCTGCACTCGCTTCCAGTTTGTCTCAGGCGAGGTATCTTCGGCGGCGGCTCTGTCCAGTCCGAGAAACTCGCTCGCGCGCCAGGCGCCGGCCGGCTTGTTTTTCTCACGGGATGTTGCATCGTAATCGAAGAGAGACCACATCGCGTAGGAATGATGAAACCGGGGATCGCCTGGGAGGGCTTTGTCATGCGGCGCACCCATCTCGCGGAGTGAATAACTGGCAGTTCCATCGCGTCGCAACTCTTCAGTCACCGCCTCAATCAGATCGGCAAGCAACGCGGCGCCGCCCCTCTGCCAATAGGCCCGAGTGCAGTCTTTGACGTTCCAGGCGGCGCCCCCCTCGGCGTGGCGGGTGCGGGCTAGATTCCAATCCATCGTCACGTCTCCAGTGACGACGATAACCTTTTGCGATAGAGGCATGAACGCGCTCCTGGTGGTGAGCTCGAACGTGACATTGTTATCCTGGCACTACCATTGGTCAAGCAAAGTGTGGGCCCGCGCGCGGTTTGGCATAGATACCACTGACTTCGGCCGAGTGGAGGATCAGCTTCAGCCACGAGGATGTCCGCTGGTTGCTAGGTTGAACCTGAAGCACCACGCGGCTGAAGGCGGTGGTATCCATGCCATGCTGGCATCCTCGCAGGTTGAAACTGAAGCACCACGCGCCTGAAGCCGGTGGTGTCTATGCCATGCTGGCATCCTCGCAGGTTGAAACTGAAGCACCACGCGGCTGAAGCCGGTGGTGTCTATCCATGCCATGCTGGCATCCTCGTAGGTTGAAACTGAAGCACCACGCGGCTGAAGCCGGTGGTGTCTATGCCATGCTGGCATCCTCGTAGGTTGAAACTGAAGCACCACGCGGC
>JBASRM010000241.1:0-2656 GCA_049273835.1 Blastocatellia bacterium
CTATTAGACCACGATTGCGATTCGCGCGCATCGGAAGCTACTCCCAATTCATCCGACACTCTAAGACCAATTTTTTGAGAAGCGTGGGGCCTCGGATGGCCACAACACACGGCACATTTGTGCCGTACCACACAAAGGGCGGCGCGACGTGGAACTCGTCGCGCCGCCCATTCTTCGGATTTGATGTTTTAAGCCGGTTTAAGTCTCAGCGGTCCTTTGGATTTCCTATGCGAATGACCATCTCGGTGCCCGGGTCGAGGATCAAGTCTTTGTTTCCTTCGACGTAGAGGCTGCCAACACCTGCTGCCCCTCCAAGAATCGCTCCGATAACAGCTCCTTTGCCGCCGCCGACGATGCCACCAATGATGGCGCCTGCCACCGCGCCCCCTCCGCCGCGAATCTGCGCATCCCTGGTGCGGCTTCCAGTTTCGACGCGACCCTCTTCATCGACTTTCTTTACAGTTTCGGATTCATAAACTTTTATTAGTTCCGCGTCGATTCGAGTCTGACGCCCATCGGCGAGCGTAAGGCTGTCAAAAGCGAGCCCCACCTCCGTCTTTCCGCTCACCCGTCCGGCTCTGTTGAGCGTCGAGATGTGCCCCTCGACCGTCGCGAGTTCATAACTTGACGGTTGGACGACGATAGCCGTGAATTTGTCGCCGACTCTGCCCTCCTTGGTCGTGATAGGAGTGCTGAGTCTTATCCGAAGCTCCGTTCCGTTAGAAATGTTCACCGGCCCGGTGGTCCTGGGACGCGAAGCGCCACGTTGTCCCCGGTCGTCGTCGCTGCGGTCTTGCGGCTCCCGATTCTCCCTGCCGCGTGCGCGCTGCTGATCAGCAAGCGCTGCCGCCTTGGCCAACACTTCCGCGTTGCGGGGGACTACTGTATTTCGCGCGCGCCCGTAGTAGCCGTCCGAATAAGCAAGCTCAAACCCCAGCTCATAACCTTTCTGCTGTTCTTCCGACGCGGCGCCGTCGCGCTGTTGCCATCTGTCCGAGCGGCGAAAGTCATGAGGCGTACTATTTCTCCAGTCAGCCTCCCCTTGCGCGAAGCCATCCTCATAACCTGTCAGATAGGCCTTAGCGAAGGGCGTTTGCGGGTGCTTCGGCTGCGGCGCTTTTTTCACAGTCTGCGCGGACTTCTTTTGCGGAGACGCCGCCGACACTGGGAGCCAGCCAGTGAGCATCAGAACCGCCACCAACACGCCGGGCACAAAACTTCTAAACCGTCCTACCATTCTCATATTACCCCCAACAATCTATTTGCGTTTATCAACTGCTCAAGAAGGCTGACACGTGCGATTTCAAAACGCAACCGTGCCCGTGTATTTAAGGCATTGCCGTCTTCAAATCCGAAGTGCATAGCGGACACCGCATGGCCTTTGCCGGAACACTCGACGCACAATAAGGGCACTCTTTTGTAACATCGTCTTCCTTGCGCTTCATTCGATTGATCTGACGGACAACCAAGAAGATCACAAAGGCGACGATGAGAAAATCGATTACTGCTCCAAGAAACAAACCATAGTTGATTGTCACGGCGCCCGCGTCTTTCGCCGCCTTCAACGTATCGTAGTGGCCACCGGAGAGGTTGATGTACAGGTTGGCGAAATCCACTTTTCCCAGGAGGAGCCCGATGGGCGGCATCAAGATGTCACTGACAAATGACGTAATGATCTTTCCAAACGCGGCGCCGATGATTAAGCCGATCGCTAAATCCAACACGTTACCGCGCATCGCAAACTCTTTGAATTCTTTTAACATTGTTCCTCTCCTTTTCGGTTCGACGTTAGCGACTCGAATCCTGGTTTGATTGAGCTATCGAGGTGGACTGGCGAGACCGTTTCTTAAGGCGTAAATCAGCAATTCGACGCGATCGCCGACTCCAAGCTTGTCGAAGATCGAAGTTAGATGATGTCTAACCGTGGTCTCGCTGATAAACAGCCGATCGGCGATCTCCTTGTTCTTGATTCCCTCGCCGATCAACGCGACGACCTCGCGTTCGCGGTTCGTTAATGAGGCAATCTTTTCGGCTTCCGGATCGGCAGTCCTGGATTTACTCGAACGGGTCATCTCGGTTAGGACCCCTGCCATAAGCGATGGATCGAGCCACGCCTCACCGGCGTTAACTCGCTCGATGGCAGTGATCAGCACATCAGCAGCCTTCTCCTTCCTGACAATTCCCATTGCGCCCAGAAGCACGGCTTGTCTATGAGCTTCGGAGTCTCGCAAGCCAGTCAATATTATTATGCGTGCTTCTTTTGCCGCGGCGAGCAGCTCGGTTATCAAAGCCATGCCGCTTTCACCCCCCAGATCCAGATCAAGCAGGATGATGTCGGGTTGATGAGCGGCTGCCGTTGCCAGCGCCCCGTCGCGGTCGCCCGCCTCCCCGACGATAGTCATGCTGGACCGGCTTTGAATAATCATTCGCAATCCGGCTCGCACTACAACATGATCGTCAATCAGGATTACTCGTATTTGCTTTTCGACCTCGATAGCCACAGGCTCCTTCCGAACTCTTCTTACCCGCATAGAGCTTCAACCGTGCGCGATTTTACTTCACCTGATTCCATCAAACAATCGGGATAGGCCGTATCTGTATTAGGTCAGATTGACTGAGACTATTCTAGCGATTTGCGCGCAGGGTTAAGAATTGT
>JBASRM010000245.1:0-11231 GCA_049273835.1 Blastocatellia bacterium
CACTTTAGCAGGCTGCCCCGAAGGACCCGTGCTCAGGGGGCCGGAGGGTAAGACAATCTGGGCTAGCTGGCCGTGATGCTTCGTTGCTTCCACTGTCGCGGCAGGTGAATCAAACAGGAAGCAAACAAGTATGTAGAGTCTTTCGCTGAGGGCTTCCGGACGAGAGTTCGATTCTCTCCACCTCCATTAAAGATGGTGCGCGAACATTGGAGAACTGTCAGGGCGGGCGTTCCCCTGAGACGAAGGGGCAACGCCCGCTCGTCGCATAAGAGGATTACTCGATGATTGAGCGGCAGGATGAAGCGTCCAGACTCGCCTACCTGTTTCGCGAGATAGAGGAACTCGAGAAGACCCGGGCGGCTCTGCTTAAACGGGTTGAAGGCATTCGCTCCGCCCTGTTGTCCGCCGGCAATCGGACCAGCGCCATACGTGCTTCTGTCGATTTGCTTTGTGACCATATGACCGATGTGGTGAGTACCGCCTCAGAGCTTTCGATTCTCGAAGGCGAGATGCAGACGCTCGAACAGGGGGTCGAGGAGAGCGGACAGGAGTCGTCAGGAGCTGCGTTCGAGACCGACAGCTTGCAGGAAACTCTCGATGAAGCTGATGATGAGCTCGAGCGCCTGTCATCGATACTAGTGGAGCGAAAGGGCAAGCACTCGAGAGGCCACTGAAGTGACTGCCGATTGCGGTTTCGATCCTTCTACGCCGTATTACCAGGGTTTGGTTTTTCGTTCTAAGGTCTGATCAAGATGGAGAGCTCTGATATCGGCAATCTGCAATCGCCAATCGGTAATTCGAAATCAGAAGGTTCAATCGGAATTTTTGATTCGGGCGTGGGCGGTCTCAGCGTTTATCGGGCAGTCCAGCAGCGGCTTCCAAACGAGAGTCTTATTTACCTCGGAGATACAGCGCGGATTCCTTACGGGGTACGTTCGGCCTCGACCGTTCAACGCTATGCTCTCGAATGCGCCAACTTCATCCAGTCTCGAAATGTTAAGGCAATCGTTATCGCGTGCAATACCGCCTCGGCCTTAGCAGCGGACTATCTGCGAAGCAAGTGCTCGGTTCCGATAATGGGAGTCATCCGGCCCGGATCGCGGCGCGCGGTTGAACAAACTCGCAACGGTCACATCGGGGTAATCGCGACCGAAGCAACCGTCGCCAGCGGAGCCTATGAGCGGTCGATGCTGGCGATCCGAAGCGGGCTGGAAATAACATCCCGTGCGTGTCCGCTATTTGTACCGCTTGCCGAAGAGGGCTGGCTGAATCACAGGGTCACTCATCAGGTAGCCGAAGAGTATCTCACTGAGCTGCGGGCCTCCGGTGTTGACACGCTCGTTCTCGGGTGCACACACTATCCGATTCTTCGCCCGGTGATCGAGCAAACAATGGGGAATCAGATCAAGTATGTAGACTCTGGAGAAGCGGTTGCCGACAGGCTTGCCGAGATGCTCGAGGAGGAAGGGCTTGCTTGCGAGGGCGGTCACACTGGCACTGAAGAATTTTTTGTGACGGACTCTGCCGCGCGGTTCCGCCGGGTCGCCGAACTGTTTTTGGGCCGGCCGCTTGAGTCGGTCGAGACTGTTGAGCTGGGTACTGTTTGATGAGCTACAAAAGAGCTGCTGGCCGCGCCAACGATCAAATGAGGGAAGTGAAAATCACACCCGGCTTTACCCGGTACGCGGAGGGTTCCGTCTTGATCGAGATGGGCGCGACCAGGGTGATCTGCACCGCGTCGATTGACGACCGCGTTCCGATGTTCAAGCGAGGAAGAGGAGAGGGCTGGGTGACCGCCGAATACTCGATGTTGCCGCGGGCGACCGAGACTCGCACCCAGCGCGAGGCGGGCCGGGCGCAGTTGTCGGGGCGCACCCAGGAGATCCAGCGGTTGATAGGAAGGTCGCTGAGAGCGGTGGTTCAGACTAACCGATTGGGCGAGCGAACTGTTTATCTGGACTGCGACGTGATTCAGGCTGATGGGGGCACCCGCACGGCTTCGATCACCGGAGCATTTGTTGCGTTGGTCCTGGCCTTAAGAAAGCTATACAACGACGGCAAGCTTGCGGCTCCACTTCCGGTTAATGACTACGTCGCGGCGGTTTCGGTGGGGGTGATAGGCGGCGAACCCCTTCTTGATCTGGATTACGCTGAGGACTCGCGCGCCGAGGTCGATATGAACATCGTGCGCACGGGCTCGGGACACTATATCGAGATTCAGGGCACGGCCGAGTCGAGGCCGTTCACTCACGATCAGATGAATCATATGACCGAGCTTGCCAGTCGAGGAATCGAGCGCTTAATCGAAGAGCAGCGCAGGGTGCTCGGAGATCTGCGATAAGAAGCCACGGTTCGGAGTTGAGGGTTTGTAGTTTATGGTTTTTAATCAACAAGCAGTTGGAGGTAGTATGAAGTACGCAGGTTTATTATTCGCCGCTGTCGTGATGCTCGCCGCGTCAAGGCCTGACGCTATTGCCCAAAACGGTCAGGAGTTCCTCGACCCCGCTGGGCAATACAAACTCACGCTGATCGGCGAATGGAGGGCTGTCTCTTACAACGACGCTGTGGGGCGCCAAAAGACAGAGTTCGTCTATCGGGACCGCAGCGAAGGCTTGCTCAAAATAACCAAAGAGCCTCTCACAGGGTCCCTAGCCGACGTGGTTCGCCGAGAGGAGGAGAATCTCAAGATCTACCGTTCCGGGTTCGAAGGCTCGTCGAGCGAGCCCTTTGGCGGAGGGGCGCTTAATGGCATTCGACTGTCATTCTATAGCACCGAAGGCAATCGCAAGATGGCCAACACGTTCTACCACCTTCAGGACAAGAACTCGGTATGGGTTCTCCGTTTCACTGGGAAGCGCGGATCCTTGGACACAATCAGGAATCTTACGGATCAGATAGGCCGGAGCTTTCGCCCGATTTGATCCCGGTTGGACTGTTGCCGGCAACTCACGATACTAGACCGACGCGCCGCAGCAGGCGTGAGAACCGTGGGTCTGATCGAAGGTTATCAAAATGCGGGATCGACTTTGAGATAGACCAGTGCGCTGGAGCTTTCCTGGTACGCCTTTTCGAGCCATTGAAACGCCTCATCCTTCCGATTAAGCGCGGCATAGACCATTGCGATGTCAGCCGGCGAAACATATCTCTGCTTTGACAAGTCGTTCAATTCGTCGAGCACCTTCTCACCTTCCGCGTGTCTGCCGGACAATGCATAAGCGTGCCCGAGCGCTGCTATCATTACAGCGCTGCCTCCCGAGAGTCTTACAGCTTCTTGGAATTTTGTAATGGCTTCCTTATACATCCGCCTTTGCTCATAAGACTGTCCGATGAAGAGATACGCGGGAAGGAAGCTGGAATCCATATCCAGCGCCTTTTGGCATTGCGCTATCGCTTGATCGTATTGGCGCGCGAACAGGTGATGCCATCCCAGGTGAGCATTTATCGGAAGATCGAGTGGTTCGAGATCAAGAGCTTTTTGGCTTTCAATTAATGATTCTTCGATCCGGCCCATCGCCACGAGATAGTGCGAATACCAGTGATGACCGGTCGCATAGTTAGGGTTCAACTTCAGGGCCAGCGCGAATTCTCGCTCGGCATCTGACCACTTCCTGTCATAAAGCAGTAAAGGGATTGCAAGCGAGACATGCGCTTCGGCGAGCGTATCGTCCAATTCCAGCGCCTTGAGGGCCGCTTCCTTGCTTTTTGACAGCACTTCGCTGGGTGCGCGCGCGCTGATAATACTGTAACCAAGGTAGTTATGTGAGTCGGCTATACCTGTATAAGCCAGAGCAAATCTCGGGTCTAGGTCAACGGCCTGCTGAAAGTACTCAAGGCTTTTCTTCATTCCTTCTGCTGACCTCTTGTTCCAGAAGTAGCGGCCTTTGAGATAGAGCTGATACGCCTCGGCGTTTTCAGTGTAACGCTTTGCCAGCAGCTTCTGCTCGTCGCCTGTGAGCTTCACCCGCAGCTTTTCGGAGATCTGCTTTGCTATCTCTTCTTGCACTGAAACAATATTAGAAACTTTGCGATTATACTGGTCCCCCCAAAGCTGCGCGCCATCGGCTACATCCATCAGATCAGCCTGAATAATCAATACATCTCCTCTTCGAGTCACCTTTCCTGTCAGCACTGCGCGCACGCTCAGCTCTTTCCCGACGTTTAAAGGGTCCGTACGATTCTTGTAGCGAAAAACAGTTGTGCGCGCGACGACACGCAGTTTAGAAAGCTGAGAAAGACTATTGATCATGCTCTCTGTTATTCCATCGGCGAGGTATTCGGCATCCGCGTCATCGCTCGCGTTCATAAGTGGCAAAATCGCCAGAGAGTCTATCGGCGTTTCACGCAGGGCTGAGGGGCTCACGTTCTTCTTAGCAGTCAGCAAATATGCTCCGGCGATCAAAACCGCGAGGGCGCCAACCGCGATTGCTGGGATGAGAAAGCGGCGAGAAGCAGTCCTGGGGGGCAGGCTTTTCACGGCCGCGCCATTATGTGAGTCAATCTCTTGCTTAAGGTTCCCAAGATCTGTCGCCACATCACGCATCGTCTGGTAGCGCCGGTCACGATTCTTCTCCAGGCACTTACGCACAATCCTCTGCAGCTCTTCCGGAGCTCGATCTGAATATCTTGCCAGTGGCTCGGGTTCTCTGGTCAGAATTGCCGAAGCTATTGCCGCGGTGCTCTCTGCCGCAAACGGATTCTTTCCGCTCACGATCTCATAAAGCATGCAACCGAAGCTGAAGATGTCGCTGCGGCTGTCCAGCGGCTTTCCCTCTAACTGCTCGGGCGACATGTAAAGCACAGTCCCCATCGCGACTCCTGCCTCTGTCAGCAAACTTTCAGTTCTCGCTGCGCTCTCTCTCACCGAATCCTCTCGCGTCACCTTAGCCAGTCCGAAGTCGAGCACCTTCACCTGCCCGCGGGTGGTGATGATAATGTTTTGCGGCTTGATGTCTCGATGAATGATCCCGTGAGAGTGTGCTTCGGAAATCGCTTCTGCGGCTTGAACGGCAAGGCGCAGCGCTTCCGATATTTCAAACGAGTTTTGCTGAATACGTTTGGAGAGCGTTTCGCCGTCAATGTACTGCATCACAATAAAGCTGTGTTGATCTTGCTCGCCAACTTCGTAAATTGCACAGATATTCGGGTGGTCGAGTTTGGCCGCTGCCTGTGCTTCGTGGAGAAGGCGTTTTTTGGCTCGCTCGTCGGCAGTGGATTCAGCGGCCAGGAATTTGATGGCGACCCTCCGGTTTAGCCGCGTGTCTTCTGCGAGGTAAACTTCCCCCATCCCGCCCGCGCCGATCTTTTTGAGGATGCGGTAGTGGGTAATCGTGTGCGGTATAGTTGAGCCGTCAAGATCCATTGCGACGATGAGTTGAACAGCGTTTTGCTCTTACCGGACGAGAATCGTCGAGTCGACTTCAACTTCAAGTGTTCTTTAACGGCACTCAACGCTTCGTGGATTCGAGCAGTCAGCGTTTGAACTCACTGCATACCACCTCTCAAGCCCTTGTGGCGAGCACCAACACCGCGAAAGCCTCTGCTACGGCTTCATCAGCCGGCTTCCAGCTTCCGTCTTAGTTCCACATACTGGGCGTAGTCTTTCACGTTAAGCATTACGCTTACCCATGCTCTTCCAGCGAGATCTGTGAAGATCGCGTCAACCTCGCGGTCTGAGCGAACCGAAGCCTCAATCTCCTTTCGGCGCGCCTGTCCAACAGCTCGAATCCGGGTGATCGCCTGCCAGAAGGACTGCCAATATGCGCGGTCTAGACTCAGAGTTGCTATCACTAATTTGAGCATTAGCCAACCCACGTGAGCGCAAAACCACATTCGACTATGCAAATTTATCCAGGTCATCAGGAGACGATTGCGCTCGGTTATCACTCTTAACCCGCGCTTGCCGTCCTTGCCCATCGTAGCACTGCTAAGATGATGCACTACGCTATGAGGCTCATACTCGACATCCCATCCGCGCTTCCATGCCCGATAACAAATCTCAACGTCCTCCCAATAGATGGGAGCGAGCAATTCACAAAACCCACCCAGCGCCGCAAGTTTTGAAGCATCATAGGCTGTATATGCTCCGCTGCCAAAGAATGAATAGAATGGCCGCGGGTATTCGGGGAGACGTGTTGGCAGAATGTCGTAGTTAACAAACACTCGCCAGAAACCTCTCTTGAATAATCCCAATTTGCCTGCCCCATCCAGGAAATCTGTTCCAAGACGATATGCTTTACTACAAACCGCAAATACCTGGCTGTTGTCGAAATGACTGACCAGCGGAGCAATTGCGTCAGGCGCAACTTGTACATCGTTGTTGAGCAAAAAGATTATCGGATAACGAGCCTCGGCAAAACCTTTGTTGACTGCGCGGAGAAAACCCATGTTTTGCTGCAACTCGATGACTCGCACCAACGGATGGTGACCATAATTAGACGCCAGCCAGGACTGACTGCCGTCCGTGCTCGCGTCATCGATGATCAGCAATTCGACTTCATTTCCATAATGATCACGGTAATGATTTATGGCCGTGAGGACGGATGGCAAGAACTCGGACAAAAGCTCGCGCCCATTCCAATTAGGGATAACAACACTTACATTTCGCATATTAGCTCATGCCCGCGCCGCTTCTCTAAAGCTCAAATCAGCGTTATTGCTCATTGTATCGCGATTAAGCAGATAATTTGTATCGCGATAAAGCACCTGGCCTTTTCGCCGGGGAACCAGGTTACCCAGGAATGCTGTTGGAGACGGACTCTCGGGCGAAAACTCGGAAGTTTTGAAAGAGTGTTTGGCGTCTTATGCTCGGTTTGCATCGAGCCTTCCTCGTGTGACCGTCTCTCTAAACGCACGCCGTCTTACCGGAGGCAACCGGGGATGTTCGTAAGAGAGATCGCCTCGGCAGCGGCACACCTTCTGCCGGCTTGCTGTTGGGCGAAGACGCACTGACGGAGGCCAACGCTGCCAAAGCCACCTAGCTTGCACATCGCGCTTGCTCGGTTATAAGCTGACTTACCGCTGTGTCTATCACTTAAAAGGAGCTCAATTTTATGAAGGTCTATGGCACCAAGGAGATCAGAAACATTGGCATTGTAGGTCACGGTCACGCGGGGAAAACGTCGCTGGTTGCGGCGATGCTTTTTGATGCGGGGGCCACCAACCGATTGGGTCGCGTCGACGACGGCACTACGATCACCGATTACGATGAAGACGAAATTGCAAGAAAGCTCACGATCATAAGCTCGCTGGCTTGCTGCGAATGGAACGGTACAAAAATAAACATATTGGACACTCCGGGGTTCGCCGCATTCATACTCGACGCGAAGGCCGCGTTGCGAGCCTGCGACGCGGCGCTTGTGGTCGTAGACGCTGTCAGCGGCGTTGAAGTTCAAACCGAGAAGGCCTGGAGCTATGCCGAAGAGTTTGCCATACCCCGATTGATTGTCGTCTCGAAGATGGACCGCGAGCGCGCCAACTTTGAACAGGCCGTCGCCGGAGTGATTGAATCTTTCGGCCGCTCGGCGGTGCCAATTCAAATGCCTGTCGGAAGCGAGCAGAGTTTTCAGGGTGTCATCGATCTCATTCACATGCGCGCATACACGTACGAAGCTGACGGCAGCGGCAAAGCCACCCAGGGCGAGATACCTGCTGATTTGAGGCCCGCTGCCGAGTCGGCCCGCGAAAAAATTATCGACGTCGTCGCCGAAAGCTCCGAGGCGCTGATGGAGAAATATTTTGCCGAAGGAACGCTCAGCGACGATGACTTGATTCCCGGATTGAAGGCGGCCGTCACCGAGCGCAGGTTGTTTCCGATCCTCGTGGCTTCCGGAATTCCAAACATCGGCATACAACCGCTGCTGACTTCCCTGGTCGAGCTCGCTCCGGCACCTGATGAGCTTGGTCCCGCGAAAGGCCACCCCAACACTGACAGCGACGAGTGGATCGAACGCGAAGTAAAAGATATCGCTCCGTTCTCTGCGTTGGTATTTAAGACCGTTGCCGATCCGTTTGCCGGACGCATAAATGTCTTCAAGGTTTTCTCCGGGCACGTCAAATCCGACGCGACTGTCTACAACATAACCAAGAACACAACCGAACGGCTGGGCCCGCTGCACGTGATGCAAGGCAAAGCACTCGAGAAGGTGCCGGAAGCTCACGCCGGCGACATCATCGCAGTGACCAAGCTGAGAGAAACTCACACCGGCGACACGTTTTGCGATAAGGCTTCGCAAATTGCCTACGAGACTGTTCATTTTCCCAGGCCGGCTGTCGCGTTTGCCATAACCGCCAAGACGCGCAGCGACGAGGACAAACTCTCGCAAGCGCTTCATAAAATGCTCGAGGAGGATCTGGCGTTGAGATTTGATCGCGAACCCCAAACCAATGAGTTCCTGCTTTCGGGTTCGGGACAAACTCACGTGGAAGTCGCGGTGAACAAGTTGAAACGGCGGTACGGAGTGGACGTCGAGCTTCATCCTCCCAAGGTCGCTTACCTCGAAACTTTTAGGGGCCGAGCCGAAATTGTAGGGCGGCACAAGAAACAGACCGGTGGCCGTGGCCAGTTTGCCGAGGCGACGTGCGTTTTTGAAGGCGTGCCTCGCGGCGAAGGGTTTCAGTTCGTCGACAAAATTTTTGGCGGATCTATACCGCAACAATGGAGGCCGGCGGTAGAGAAGGGAATCAAGGATGCTGCCGCGCGCGGGGCGATCGCCGGCTATCCGATGATAGATTTCAAAGTCGAGCTGATCGACGGCAAGTTTCATGCGGTGGATTCCGATGATCTGTCATTTCAAATGGCCGGAAGAAAGGCGTTTCGTAACGCGATTGAGAAAGTCAGACCTGTGTTGCTCGAGCCGGTAATGAACGTCGAGATCACCACTCCGCAGGAAATGTCAGGTGACATACTGGGGGACATCAACTCGAGACGCGGTCGTGTTTCCGGCATGGACACCAAGGGGAATCAGGCTGTGGTAAAGGCGCAGGTGCCGCTGTCCGAGATGTTGTCCTATCAATCGACGCTCAACTCGATTACCGGCGCTCGCGGTTCCTATACCATGGAGCTTGATCACTACGACGAAGTGCCCTCGCTGATCGCCCAAAAGATCATCCACAAGGCGCAAGAGGATGGGAGGATCAGGCCGACTGAAGAGGAGTAGAGGGGGAAGTTAAACTGAGTGATTCGGAGGGTGAGGCCGAAGAAACGCGGGTCTGGCTCGAGTTTGCTTGGCGTTGCGGTTACCTGCGAGTAGGTCAGCGCGATGAATTGGATAACACTTACGATAAGATCCTCGGCCAGCTCGTGCGAATGATCGATAATCCCCCAGTGGACAATCCATTGAATGGCACAAGGAAAGAAAACACAGCGCCTTGACCACCCCGCCGCCATTTCGCCCCCGTTGTCACTGAACCTTTCACGCCATCCTCCACAGGGCGAGTTGCCGCCTCCACAACAGGAGCGTCCTTCACTCACCCTTTCGTCCCCTCACCCCCTCGCCCCCTCGCCCTCTCGCCCCGTCGCGATGTCCGTTCTTCTCATCTTTATCGACGGAATCGGAATTGGAACGCGCGGCGAGCACAATCCGCTGGATGGGTTGGGCTCCGAGTTCTTTTCGATTTTTCGGGGAGAGAAGCCCGGGCTGCCGTTTGACGGCCTGATGGCCGAAACCGATGCGCGCCTCGGCGTAGAGGGACTCCCGCAGAGTGCTACCGGGCAAACGGCCATCCTGACCGGGGTAAACGCATCGAAGCTGATCGGCCGGCATCTCCACGGCTACCCTTCTCCTCGCCTCAAACAAGCGCTCGCAGAACACTCGATTTACAAGAAACTGATGGCTCAAGGCCGATCGGTCACTTTCGCAAATGCTTACACTCAATCTTACGTTGAGAATCCGCCGCGTTTCATCTCAGCGACGACGGTTGCCGCTCAGACCGCCGGGGTGAAGCTGCGCATGCTCGAGGACCTTCAGGAAGGACATGCCGTGAGCCATGATTTCACCAACAGGTTTCTCATCGATAGGGGGTTTCAAGTCGACAGCTGCACACCGGAAATGGCCGGCGAACGGCTGGTAAGGCTGGCCGCGAATCATGACTTTACGCTATATGAGCACTTCATCACCGACCGCATCGGCCACGATCGCAGGCACGATATGGCCCGAGCCCACTTGCTTGACCTGACAAGATTTGTCCGAGCGGTGCTTCAAGCTGCGGATCTTTCCCGGCAGACGGTAATCTTGACAAGTGATCACGGAAACATCGAAGACCTATCCACTCGCAGCCATACGCTCAATCCGGTAGCTACGCTTGCATTCGGCCCGGCCCGCGAGCACATCGCCTCTAGAGTGAGATCGCTCACAGATATCACACCGGCGATAGTTCAGGCGCTGTGATCGCGGTCGAACCTTCGCGACGTTTTAGCCGCGCGCTCTTAAAGCTCAGTGACAAACCCACCCTAACTGGTGATGGGGAAAAGCCGGCGCAGCGGGATCTCCCCACCGGTTTATTAGCCTTCTTCCAGACACGGGGGTCGCGGGCACGCGGGCGGAGGATCGTCCGGATTGGGCAGATAGTAAACAGTTCTTGGGTCAGCGAAGGCAGCGCTATAAAACTTCGGAGCTGTTGACGCGTCGGCGCGGATTTTCAGCACCATTTCTTTCTCAAGATCATCCGCCTTGCAGGACCAGAAAACCATGTTGTTTCGCGCCAACTCGATTGACTCGCCGTCATTCAAGGTGAAGCTTACGACGATGTCGTGCATGATCGGCTTGTCGATTGGCTTAGGTTCGGCCCCGCGAACCAGAGCGTGTTTTCCGTTCGACATCTTTCGATGTTGTTTGAAGACGCGCTTCCGAACACCGGCGGAGGAAAACTCACCCGAATCAAACCGGATGACACAATCGAATTTCTCCCGCTCGACGGAGACGGGCTCGCCGTACAAGTCCTTCAGTTCAAGCAGCTCGTCATGAAATGTCTCTGAAACCTTAATGCCGTCCTTTTTGATTGTGCCGTTTTTGTTTTTGTGACGCACTTCGACTGTGCAAGCTTTTCGCGGTCTCACATATCCCTTTGCCAGCTTGCGAAGTGCGGGAAAGGTCTTCGTCGTGCCGTCAACCGATACCTCAAAATCCGAGTCCTGGCTGCCACACTGAAAGTACCCTATCTCCGAGAATCGCTGTTTCTTGTTTTTTCGCGGCAGAAAAAAACCGCTGTCGAGAATTATCGTAGCCTTCTTAGAC
>JBASRM010000258.1:0-1943 GCA_049273835.1 Blastocatellia bacterium
GGGACCTTAAGCGCGGACCCACAAACGCCAAACCAGAAACCAAAAACCACAACCACAAACCACCGGGAACCCCGAACCGCAGTCTCAATTTTTCCCAGGCGGCGCTTGCGGCGTTGGAGTCGTCGCAGGTGTGCCGCGCTTGGGCGGAAGCGGAGGCATATTCTCTTTGGCGAAGCGCGGAAGCGCCTCATCCCGCATCGCGAGCTGGTACACCGCCGCGGCGATCGCGATGGCGGATTTCTTCGCGTCGTCTTCGATGATGCGCTCGTAGGTGTCCAGGTTGGTATGCCAGGTAGCCGAGTTGTATTCGATCGGGTCCTGTCCCATCCCTATTCCCGCAAGCCCTGCCTGAGAGAACGAACTGCTGTCCGTGCCACCGAGCCCCCGGCTCTTCGAAGGTATCGCCCCCATCACTCCCAGGTCTTCAAACGGAGCAAGCGCCGCGCGCACTACCGCAGCTGCCTCCGGAGGTCCGAAGACACTTGCTCCGCGTGCTCGTCCGGTTCCGGAGTCAATGTTGAAATAAGCCACCATCTTGTTGTAGTCGGGCTTCGGTTCTTCAAATGATCCGAAATGCTGTTTCACGTATGCCAATGAGCCCAGCAGTCCCTGTTCTTCGCCGCTCCACAGGGCGACGCGAATTGTGCGTCGAGGCTTCACGCCGATTGCCTTGAGAATTCGCGCAGCTTCCATCATCACCGCGCAGCCGATCGCGTTGTCGGTAGCTCCGGTTGCCGCGTGCCACGAGTCGAGATGTCCGCCAAGCATGACCAGTTCTTCTTTCTTGTCAGTACCGGGAATCTCGGCGACTGTGTTGTAAGCCGTCTTCCCTTCTGGGAACCACCTGTTGACTATGTTGAACTCAAGCTCGACCGCCTGGCCGTCCGCCAGAATTCGCGAGATGCGGCCATAGTCCTCGTTGGTCATCACCACAGTCGGAACCGCTTTAGCCGGGTCGAATGTTCGGTTGTTGAAGGCGCGAACCTGCCTATGCTCGCGGCCGGCGTCGTTGACCCGAAGTGCAGCTCCGTTTGCGACGAGGAACGCTTCCAGTTGCTCATCAATCTGGCGTACCGTCAGCTTGCCCGGCTCGTCCGGCTGTTGATTCCCGCGAGGTCCCCCTCGAAACTGGCCGGCGTTTGGATTGTTCGCGTCGTAGCGCTCCTTCGCCAGCTTGTCGTCTTGCCTGCGCGGGGGCGGAGTGAGACTCACCGCAACCATCTGTCGCTTGCCCGCCAGAACGATCTTGGCTTTGACTCTCTCCTTCTGCGTAGCAAGATAGGCAGTGAGCTCTTCCTGGGTCGGCTTTTCGGGAAGGATCATCTGATAAGCCTGCGCCGTCAGGGGACCGTTCGTACCCGGCGTCCATGCCAGCACTTCAAAGCTAAGTGTGTCCTTGACCGGTGATGTGATAAAGCCCGAGTAGCGCTCGTTCCCCCAGCCGGGATGACCGAAATCCCACGCTTCGAGATGGCCGTTTTCAAACCCCCACGCGGTCATCTGCTTGATTGCCCATTCACCGGCGGCTTTCAGATTGGGAGAACCGGTCAACCGCGGACCATAGACATCTGTAAGAAAATGCATGGTACGCATGATCTGCGAATTATCCGTTTCTTCTTTTCTAATCCTCGCGTTGATGTCTGCGGGGTCCTGCGCAAACACCGGGCAACAACCGAGTAGCATCGCAAAGATCATGAAGAAGGCACGAGTTCTTAGCATTGCTGTTCTCCTGTCATCTCATTCGTTCCACTGTAAATAACGCTCGGGCATTATATGACTGGTCTCCGCGAGTGGTAAACACAATGTGAGCCCAGGGCCCTGCCAGGTGCACAAGCCCCCTGCCGAGGGCGGCGTAGCCGCGGTAGACTTGCGGCGGGCTTGTCCCCGAGGGCGGAGCCCATAGGCACAGAGGGCGGCACAGCCGCTTGCCGGGTGTATTGGTT
>JBASRM010000261.1:0-11321 GCA_049273835.1 Blastocatellia bacterium
GTGTAGCGCGGCAAAGAACGGATCGAACGCCTCGCGCAGTTGGCGTTGCCCTCTGTTTCTCTTTTCCACCGATTCTTTGTCAGAATGCTTCTCCAGATATTGCGAGTAGCGCGAGCGAAGCTTGTTAAGGCCTGTCCATTGCTTCACGAGTTCGGCAACCGCTTGTTTGCCTCTGCTGTCGTCGAGTACTTCGAGCAGTTGCGCTGAGATCGGTTCGACGCGCGTCTTGCTCTCGACGAGCCGTTCCATCCCCGCTGAGAAATAACCATCAATGAGTTGCACAAACTTTTCTCGCCGACCCTTGTGGAGCTGACTGATGATTGCGATGTTCTGGATCTGTTCGTCAGAGAATTCACGGTGAGCGCGATCGATCTGAGTGAAGATGTTTCGAGCGTCAATAAATAGAATGCGGTTGTCGGTTTTAGCACGGTCGAAGAACCAAAGAGTGGCCGGGAGAGTTACTGTGTAGAACATGTTCGAGGGGAGCGTCAGCATCGCGTAGATGAGATTCTTCTCGATCAACGTTCGGCGAATGTCGGCCTCCGAGTGGCGTGCATCAGAAGCGGAGTTGGCCATGACGAGTGCCGCGCGGCCCTTCGGCTTCAGGGACGTGGCGAAGAGATTGATCCAAAGATAATTCGCGTTCGGAACAGTTTCTTTGCCTTTGTCCGCCTTCTTGGCTTTGGTCTTCTTTCGAGGAATGCCATAGGTGTTGAATCGTCTGTCTTTCTCAACGCTGCTGAGGCTCACGTCGTCGACGTTGAACGGTGGATTGGCGAGGATGTAGTCGAACGCTCCGAAGCTGGAGAATGGATCCTCGTAGTAGGTATTGGCCTGTTTGATCTCGCCACGCAGACCGTTCACGGCGATGTTCAGCTTGGCAAGGTTCACCGTTTCCAGAGTCTTCTCCTGACCATGCACATACACGTCGCTACTTGCGGACTTGGATAGCTCTTTACGGTGCTCGGCGATAAACTGCCCAGATTGGACAAACATACCGCCCGAACCGCACGCCGGATCAAACACCCTTCCGCCATGTGGCTCGATTATCTCAACCATCAAGCGCACCACCGATCTCGGCGTAAAAAACTCGCCGCCCTTTTGCCCCTCGCTGCGGGCGAACTCGGCGATGAAGTATTCGTAGATTTGACCAAATAGATCGCCCGTTGCATCAGATGGGATGTTGGAAAAATTCTTGAGTAGTTGTTTTGGGATTGTGGGATCGGTTCGAATGAGTCTGGTGTACTCGTCTTTTGGGAGTGCGCCCTCTAGCTCGGGCTTGTAATCCTCGATCGCTTTCATTGCTTCCTTGAGCTTCTTTGCAATGTTCTGTTCTTCAGGAAGGTTCAGCAAATAGTCGTAACGCGCGTGATCGGGCAGATAGAAGCCGCACTTCTCGATGGCGATTTCAGAAAGCTTCTTCTCGCGGCGCGTGCCTTTGAGCTTTTGATACTCGGCTAGGATTTCGGCCTCAAGTCGGCGATAGTTGTTATCGGCGAACTTGAGAAAGATAAGCCCGAGCACGGGCGTTGAATACTCGCTGGACTTCAGATCGGAGTTGGCGCGTAGATTATCAGCAGCACTCCAAAGTTCGGCTTCGAGCTTTTTCAGTTGGTCCTTGGTCATTGTTCAGAGCGCCTTCCGCATCGACTAGATCGCGGTTAACAATCGCCAACAGCTCGCCCTCTTCGGGCGTGTCACATGCCGATGCCGCTAGCCGTTATCGGGGCATTCCTTTGAGGTCATCTTCGCGTCCAATTACGAGCAACCGCGGTTCGCCAAGCAGAGTAGTGATGAAATGCTCGCGAGACTTCCTGCGTCTCACGAACTCCTCAGATGTCAGAACGTGAGGGTTAACCTCGCGGCCCAGTTTCGTGGCGACACCGGACAACAGTTTTCCAAGCTGCCGCAGACTGATTGCCCCGATCACCATCAGGTCCAGATCGCTGCCCGCTTTGCCGTTGCTCCGTGCCAGCGAACCGAACACGAAAGCCAGTCGAATCCCGGGATGAGTGAGCGCATCGCACAAAACGTCTGCCAAACCACTGGTCTTGAGAACCATGTTGCGAATATCTGGATACAGAGGATGCTCGGTATTGGCGTGGTAGTAGGTTCGGTTCCCATCTCGGCGCGGCTCGACCACTCCGAGGCGAGTGAGTCGCTTGAGCTCCTGGCGAACTGTCGCATCGGCGAGCCCCGACCGGCGTTCAATTTCCCGAACATGTAGCTCGGCATCAGCCCCGCCAAACAGCAGACGGAAGATCTCTGCCTTTACTCGGGAAGAGAGGAGTTCGGCGAGCGTGTTCATATGCGTGTTTATACCACGCAATTGAGCGGTTTAACCACTCAATTCAGCACCGCGCTGACACCAACAGTCCGGATCTCTTTCCTTTACAAGGAGGACTTTTAGGGCGCGTTCTGTGTCTCGCAGCCTTGACGCCGCTCACCTTAGTGAGCACCCTCACTCTCGACTCGCAGCTCGTTCTTTACCTCGAACAAACCGGGAACCCCACGCGCCTTAATATATGCCAACTGCTTGTCCTGGCTGGTCGCTACCACACCTTTGAGCGTAGCCCTGCCGTTCTTAATGATGATGTGAATCGGCGGTACTGCCTGGGTGGCGTAACGGAACAGCGGCGAGTTGTCATTGAAAAGCGCACGAAAGGTACTCCGCCGCAGCCGGTCATCGTTCGACGAAGCCGGCAGCACTTCGATCTCATTGATTACTCGGTCTATTCCCTCGATGCTCTTGAGTCGAGACTCCGCTTCTTTCTTGGTGCTTGGCCGCACAGTCTCGCCGCGCAGGACGACCGTTCCGTCCGGGCGAATTTCACCTTCAAGCCAATCAAATACTCCATAGTAAGGCAGCGTCACCAGCTCGTGGCGGATCTCTTTGATGATCCGCGACTGGGGCGCGGTCATCGCCTGAACTGAGAGTGTTGCCGCAAGGCTTGCGGTGAGAAGAATCAGCGCGAGTGGTCTTGTTCTAAACATAATAGTAGCTCCTTTTCAAATTGCCACGAGCGCTCTGGCGCGGTGGCTCGATGCTTAAGATTTCGTACGGCCGGCTCGATAGCCGTCTTATGAGGTCTTTCCGCCGATCGTCGAGGTGCTATGGCTGAATCATTGCTCGCTCTCTTTACTCCAGCTCAAACCTCCGTTTCGTCAACATAGCACCAGCGCCAATCCTCTCCCGGCTCAAAAGACTGGATGATGGGGTGGCCGCTCAGCTGAAAGTGCTTACTCGCGTGTTTATTTGGAGAGGAGTCGCAACAGCCTACGTGACCGCAGGTCAGGCAAAGCCGCAAGTGCACCCACGATGAACCGACTCTCAAGCAGTCCTCGCACCCTTTGGCGCTCGGCGTAACGTCGCGGACCAGTTTCAAATGCGGATCAGTCATTTCATTCCCTTTCATTCGAGCGGCTGCGGGCGGATTCAATCGAGTTCGCCACGAAGCCGCCAAAGGAACACAAATCAATTAAGATTTCCCACTGGATATTTGTATAGCTCATTCCGCGACTCGCACGCGAGCCGGTCTGAGCAGCTCATCTCCCCATCTGTAACCACGCTGGACCTCGTCTACAACCACCCCCGGCTCGTACTCGTCGCTTTGTACCGATCCGATAGCTTCATGCAGCTCAGGGTCAAAGGTCTCACCAACGCTGTCGAAAGGAGTCACACCCTGCGCTTCAAGCAAGCTCATCAGCTTCCGGTGAATTGCGAGAAATCCCTCATACATCGGAGAAGGCTTATCGCCGATGTGCTGGAGCGCGCGGTCGAAACTATCCAGCACCGGGAGCAACGAGATGATAAGCTCGCGTTTGCCGGCACGCGCGGCGCTCCCTCGCTCGCGTTCCACACGCCGCCGATAGTTCTCAAAATCGGCCAGCGCGCGAAGGTACATGTCGTGCTCCTCGCGCAGGCTTTCCTTGAGGCGTTCAATCTCAGCAGTCTCGTCCGCGCTTGCCTGTTTCTTTATGGGATCCATAATCGTAACCACCCTGCGTTCTGAGTTCAGGCTTTAGCCTGCGAGGAACACTGACGAGCCGTTCGCCAGTCTTGGTGATTCCAACAACTCCCCGCTACTATTCCGATCCTTTCCCGTTGCAACTCCATGTCTGAAGAATATTCGATCGATGTTCCATTTCCGGCCGCCCCGAAAACCAAAAACGTCACCTATTCGAAGTAGACTCGATTGGCAGCCTTTAATCAATGATTTGCAGGCTGGGTCGCAAACCGCAGAACTGGAATCTGTGGAGTGGCAACCTGAATGCCGCGACATAGTCAGACGGCCGTGGCTGCAGATACTCTCAGATCAGCGCCGGCAGAAAGTATCTCATCTCGCCGATGAGCATGGGGAAGGTGAGATCGAGTTCAGAACTCGCCGGTGAGACAGGATCTGGAGCCGTTCGATTTTGCGGCCGGTTATGGATTCAAGAATGTTTGCCTGCTGCGCGGCCGGAGTGCGACTCATCGCTCCTCTCTGAGCGCCTTGGGTAGACTTGCGACGAACCTTGCAGCGCGTGCGGCGCATTCTCCAACCTGAAACGGGACTCGCGGAAAGTCGTTGAAGCGACCGCCCACGTACACCGTCGCCTCGATTGGGTCAGGCCATCGCCTTCGGAGATCACCAAATAGCCCTCTCGGGTCGCGAAGGTACCTGGCCATCTCAGCTCGATGGGTTGCCGGCGCTTGTGACATGCTGTAAGGGGCTTCCCATTTTTTAAGCACCTGTGAAACGAGCCATCGCGGAAGCTCGCTTTGGTTTCCCTCGACAGGCGTGCCGGCCACTTCAGCACCCAATAACATGTTCGCAAGCCCTATTGCGCAAGTGATCCAGTTCGCGCGAACCTTGCTTTTGCCGAGACAGACATCCCAGTCGAAATTCCTGGACCGATACTCCAACGCGGCGGCGATGTCGCACAGCCACAGAGGCCGGTGCACGCTATGGTGAAGCATGTGGGTGCAAAGAAGACGGAAATGGTCTTCTGGCGCCAGCACTCTTACATCGAGTTCGTCGAGCTTGACGATCGTCGAACGCATGTAGAGTTCTTGAGGAGGCCGGTAGTCGAGACGTCCAAACCCGCGATGAAGATCTATCCAGTAACGCACATTGAGGCCGCGGATCGCCACCTGCGCATCCGCGTGCTGGTCGGGTCGCACTACGAGATCGATATCGCCGTACGGCCGCAGACCCGGCTCCGGATACAGCCGAGCGATGGCCCATCCCTTCACCAATATGGGCTCTATGCCTTCTGAATACAGGACGCCCAAAACTTGTTTGATTGAATGCTCGCGAAGCTTACTGCCGATCGAATGCGAACGATAGGTTTGCTGAAGCTCGATGGCCGCGCGTGAAGCCCGCAGGTCTGTGTGACGAATCTTCCACCATGCCAGCGCGCCCGACATCGAACCGACCAGTTGAGGGATTATTTCCGAAAGGCTGGCTTCGGAGACCTGAAGCGATTGAGGCGAGCGTCGCCAGCTGCCCGCAAGCACGGTCGCAAGCAAGTCTCCGATTTGAGCGGTACGGTTTCGCGGCAAAGGCACAGATCGCGCCTGGTGAAGGAGTCCGCGCACGATGTTTAGGTGCAATTTCCCGACACGCATAGACCGCTGCAGCACGCGCCGTTCGGCCCATTAGGCGCGCAAGGAGCACCCGGTCCCGCGCAAGTAGCTGCCTCCACCGCAGTCGGCGCCGTTATCGAAGTCACCAACGGCAAGCCTGCCGCGGCGGCTGCTCCCGCAGTCTTGATCAATTCTCGACGTGTCATCCGCGCATGTCTTGGGTACGTATCCTCTATGAGCCTGGCTCGCGCAAGCTGCTCCAGCGCGACGGAAACTACGTCCTCGGTGAGCGCACGGTCCGATGAATGGTTGACTGCACGAGTTATCTCCGAAACGCCGCTCCTCCCGTCGCAGTGTCTCCAAACAAGGGCGGCAGTGGAATTGAGACAGTGAGCCTTGTGTCGAACAAGATCGTAAACGAGCAACTCATCCGCCACTTCACAGGTCAACAGACTCTTCTCAACGGTCCTTGGGTGATATTTATTTTTCATGATCTGAAGATCCGCTCATCGCGTGCCGGCTACTTGATTCTCATCGAAGGATCGCCCAACAAGATCCAGGTCCGCCTTACATCAATATCGCTTATCCCCGACTTTGCCCGAGTCGTCGCGTCGCCCAGCCTCATCTGGCGGCCTTGCCCGTCCAGAGCGAATAAGAATCCGTAGAACTGCTGATTCATTAAGCCTTGTGCGCCGGCCGCTGTTAACCCGCTCGACGCCCACACCGCTATCGCTCCGCCGCGGCTTGAATTCATCAATGCTGACCCGAGTGTGTTCAACTCAGGATGCTGAAACTCGCCATTTAAGCAGGTCATCAACACGAACAACGGATAAAGGCCGGTGTTGCTGAGCGCCAATGCATCAGTGGTTGTTAGCAAATTGGCCCGCCACGAGCTCGGCGATCCATGCCCGATATAGTTCACGATCCTCAGCCCGCTTGCGATTCCATCCAGCAGCAATTGCTTCGCGGCATCCGTTCCGATCTGGCCCCGATTGATCTGTTGAACAGTAAGCGAAGCCGGGAACGACTTTGCTAGTTGGTTACCTGCACTCTGGAAATCAAACCCAAGGTTTTCGTCGGCGACGATCAGAGCAGAGTTCGGTGGTGAGGTGCTCTCGTATGCTATCAGCTTGGCGACCGTGGTCGCGGCTTCCTCCGGTGTGTGAGCGGGCAGCCGGCCAACGGCCATCTCTGCTAATCCATCCAGATCGAAGTCCGCAAACCAATCATCGCTTGCGGTTTCCGTAATGTCGGTGTCGATCAATTTGGTTGGCACCAGATCATAGCCTCCCAGACCGTTGTAGTTCTTAGGATCGTAGCTCGCGCTTCCGCCCAACAATACAAAGCGGGGTGTCCGTTTCCAGTTACTCCTCGCGTAAACAAGAAAGTCTTTGACTGCCTGAGGGCTCTTGTTCCCGAAGTTGAACTCGTCGTAAAGGTCTTCAATGTCCACAGTGGCGGCCTTCAACCCGTCCGATTCCCGAAGCGCCGCCAGCTTTTCGAAGCTGCTCTTCAGACTGCTGTGGGTAATGATTACCAGGTCAGCCTGATTATTCGCGCTCCTCCACGATGAGATCTGATTGGCTGTGAGCCTTAGCGGGCTCCTCACCTGATCGCCGGCGAATGCGAGGAGTATTCGATTCCCGCTCCCCACCACCCCCACGGTCACGACGAATTCAAGGTTTTGCTGATGCACTTCTGCTTCGAGACGGAACGGCTCATTCGGATTGGTCACGTCAATTACTCTTATCTCCGCGGTTGTAAACCCGCCTATCGACACCTGGTGATTTGCGGAGGCCGTAAGCTTGAGTGCGTTGTCGTCCGCGTTGTATGTGTGCCAGTAGCTCACCTGTATGTGGTCAACCAGCGATACGTCCACGACACCTTGCTGGCCGGTCAGCGTCACCAGGTTTTGGCCCTCAATAAGCCAATTGTTCGGCACGATGAATTGGCCGCGACCGGCCGTCGAGTCGTTGTATTCGATATTCCCCAACACATACCCGTTCAAGCTCACCGTCACGTTATGCGGGGTCAGCGAGAAGCCTTGCATAACTACCTCGATCGTAGCGTCTGTTGTTGCCTCTGTATCCAGATTCGTCAACATTACCGCTTGATCAACCGGCGCGCCGCCTACTGGTGTGCCGAAGAAATTCTCCGCGTCTCCATTGTGAACCCCCGAGAGGTATATCAGTCGATCCCTCCTTACGACCGTCGCGAGAAAGCTGTTTCCGGAGCGCAGTCCGCTCTGTCGGGGTACCGTAGCTATTCGCTTTCCCGGTGCGTTCGCTGACCAGGTCAGCCAATAAACCCGTTCATCGGTTGATGGAGTGTCCAGACCCATCGCATAGAACTCTATCCCCGATGTGGAATCGAACTTCTGATTGTGAGTGGTCACAATCATCGGAACTTCGACTCCGCCCGCGTACAAATGAAGCCCGCGGTGATCCGCTTTTGGACTGAGCCCTGCGCCAATCAATTCCTGTTTGCCGATGCGATACCATCCCTCCTGCTTGAGAGTGATCTTCACCGCTTCTTGAGATGCGAGTCCTTGTCGAAGACCGGGCTGAGCAGCGCTCAGCTTGAAGTTGGTCGCGGAGAATTGCAGGGGAACCGTTGCACCACAGTTTGCGCCCTCGGTTGCCAGGTCCTCGAGAGTCACCGTCTGGTCGGCTAGAGCTTGCTCGGTTGGGGTCAACGTCATCGTCGAATCAGACGGAGGCGGAATGAAGATGGGTCCGTGCCATAAAGTAGTTCCGTTCAAATCGATCTCTTCGATCCAATAAGAAGAGTCCTCGTGCTTGCCGGCAGATGTCTGCCACAGATACGAGCGCCCGGCGGTAATTACAGTTCCCGGCTTGGCCATCAGCCCCGATCCGGCGATCAGTGATTTGTTGATGCGAACGCGCCGCTCGCCTTCTTGTCTATAGATATTGAAGCCAAGGTTGTTCACCTCGCGGCCGGTTTCCCATTTCAGTAGCACCTTGCCACCGCGATGGCTCGCATTGTAGCCAACCATTTCAATTGCGGTCGGTCCGGCGGGACCGGCAATCGTCCACGATGAGAATTGGGTAACTAGGGTCTTCTCGACCCACCGGTCAGTGTCCACTGAAGTCCCCCGCGAGGTGGCAGTCTGCATATTCCAGGTGGCGCCATCCTTCCGCCACAATTCCAGGGTCGGGTCTGTGTTGCCGTTCAATTCCGCGCCCAGATAGTGCAATCGCAATGTAGCGGCGCCCAGGGTTCCCACAACGTCTGTCAGGGCATATGTTCGTCTGACCGAGTTTCCGAAATCACCCGGCGACGCTTTGACTAGAACCACCGACATCGCAGAGACAGAGCCGGCGGTAATCGTGATCCGCACGTTGGGGTTTCCGAATGTTCGGGCGGTGCTCCCCAGGTCCGAGCGGGTTACTTTGCCGACAACGTCGCCGTTGCCCGTGGATGTTGAGCCGTTACCCATAAACAGCGTGAAGGCGCCGGCGGTCACGTCACCGCCGGTCAGCGCGAGCGCGCCGCCGACGGTTAGATTGCCCTGCATAGCCGTGCCGTTTGAGTTATCCAGCGTCAGGTTGTTAAGCGCCGAAACGCTGCCTGGTATATTGATCCCGCTCGAGGAGCCCGTGATGGCGATCGACGAAGTACCATCAGCGCTGAGATTGTTTGGCGTTCCGGCTATCGGGTTATTCAAGGTCAACAAGTGCGCGCCCACAGTGAATGTTCCGCTTGTCAGCTCGAGCGCACCGCTGATGTTCGCATCAGAACTAAGTGAAACGCCGCCGCTGTTGTTGATCGAGAGATCTTTTACGGTCGCCGGCAAGCCGTTACCAGTCACCTGCGCTGCGCTGCCGTTGTAAATGCAGCTCGCGCCGATGTCGAAATTCCTTGTGGCGGTTTGGATGTTTCCGGTTGCGCCCGAGGCCGTGATTCCCGAGGACGAGCCGATGCCGAGTGTTCCACCCGAAGCGAGAACGAATGTGCCCGAGCCGGATACTACATTCGTTCCGCAGTTGAGAGTGCCGTTGACGACTGTGAATGTGCCGCTGACCTTCAACTCGCTTGCCAGCGCGACCGTTACGCCTACCCCGTCCACCGTGAAATCCAGGTACGCCGGCGTAAATACGGTACCGGACTTTATGCTCAGCCCCACTGCCGGATAATCCAGCATCGTCCTGGAAGCGGTGACTGTCTTAGCCAGGACAGAAAGATTGTCTATTCGGAAGGTACCACCCGCCGCGAAGGCGCTTCGGCCGGTGCGATCGCCCGCAGAACCAGCGATCGCGTAAAGCCTGATGGTGACGGATGCCTGATTATCTATTGCTGAGACGCTGCTAAGGTCAAAGGTTATTGTGGAGAATGCCGCGTTCCCCGTAAGAGTGGTTGTAGTGGTGGTGAAATTGGTTCCATCAGTGCTGAACAAGACGCCGACGCGTGCGGGTCCGGTGGCCGACGCTTGATTATCGAAGGTGATCGAGATCTGAGAAAAGCCGCCGGTGTTTACGACAAGCTGGTAGTAGTTAGTAGCCGCCGCTCCCGGGTCGGTGGTCGAGCTATCCCAACTGCTTCCGGTGGCGGCTTGCCCGGCTGCGGCGCCTCCGTTGAAGGTGCCGGCGCCGGCGACCGCGCTTATCGTAGTCGTGTTGCCGGATCTCGTTAAGGCCCCGCTGCCGGTGTTGACGGCTTGCTCAACCAGGTTCTCGAAAGTATTTCGGTTGGTGTTGTTTTCAAAGTCATAATAAAGGATCGGCACCTGTGCGTTTGACGGCGTGCTGATCATCGCCGTGCAAAACACCGCCGCCAGGAAGAACCCTACTCTCCTCTTAAGCACTCCACTGTTACTTTGGATATTCTCGGGATTAGAGGGGTGATCGTGGGGCCGCATATGAACTCCTACTCTTTTAGCTCCGGCGACAGGCCTAATGGGACGGGTCGTTGGGTCTCCTAAACGACCAAGGGAAACGCTCGCTAATCGACCACACTTGAATGCTGAATCATTATTTCGGCCCAGATTCTGGTCTTTGACAGCTAACCGAAGCCCATAACTAAAAAGCGGAGAATAGGCAGAGTCAGCCTTGTTAACTTACTTAATGGCTTTGTAATGAAAGCCAGGGACATCTTGATCAAAACTGTTTGTTGGACTAAACCCAGGAAAGCGACAAACGGAACATTTCTAGAACGGTGCACATAGTATGAGCAATAGCCCTTGAAGTCAAGCGAAAATTTTCAGGGGGCAGGAAAAATAATCAGCCCCTTCCCTGAGAGAAGCGAAACCAATCTCCTTGTAATTTGAGGGACCCGGGCTGGTACTTCCAATCAGTTGCAGAAGCGGCACCGGCAGCAGCAATCCGGCCCCTTCCGTGATGCCGACGCAAACCATGAGCGTCGGGGCCGAAGCGACCTCCCGGGACATCTCGCCGACGAGTGTGGCGACATACGGCTTAAAGATCTTGCCGAACCGGCGAGTCTGGGCGCGCGCCGCTAAATCATAAAGACCCGCTTTAGGAGTTTCGTGCCGTATTTCCCGGCTAGCCGAATTGGGCGAAGCGCAAAGTATAAGAAGAAGAGGTAACGAGGCAAAGGCAGAAGCGACCAGTCGCGTACCGTCGTCGTCAAAGCCAGACGCCGACAATATCTGATTCTGTCGGCCAGACGTTCTCTCATTTTTAAATGGAAAATTGCGCTTTCAAACATTCCCGGAGAACGAGTTTTATTTCCAAAAAGCCTTTTGCAAACCCGCTCGGCGAGATATCTCACC
>JBASRM010000138.1:0-3964 GCA_049273835.1 Blastocatellia bacterium
GTGTTTGTAGGTTGGAACGTGAAACTCTCACGCCTGACGGCTGTGAGCATCCCCCGATCATCGCACGCGGTGTTTGTAGGTTGAAACGTGAAACTCTCACGCCTGCCGGCTGTGAGCATCTTCGATCCATCGCACGCGGTGTTTGTAGGTTGAAACGTGAAACTCTCACGCCTGCCGGCTGTGAGCATCCCCCGATCATCGCACGCGGTGTTTGTAGGCTCGAACGTGAAGCAGGTTCGTGGGCTCCCCGAGGGAATAGGTTCGCGCAAAGTTCGCGAAGTACCGCGAAGGACGCAAAGACAAGTCACTTGAACTGGCCAAACCGCTTCATGAGTTTGTAGATGTCCACCGCCGTGGTCACAAAGCCTAAGATCAGCCCGATGATAAACCACAAAGGCCTGGTTTCGTATTTCTTATCAACCCACCAGCCGATCAACGCGGGCACTCCGATCATCCACGGGATAGCCAGCGCCATTCCAACCGTTGCCGTAGCCTGACGCCAGCTTATGCCGTTCACGGATTTGTTCGGCATCTCGGGATCAGCAGGCCGGTCTGGATTGTCGTCTTCTGCGGGCATGAAGATTAACGAGGAGGGGTGACGGGCTCGTTGTCAGGCTCGGCCGGCATCCCGCTTGGCGGTGCCGTCGATCTGGCGGCGCCCTGACCGTAGGTGTAGGTCTTCAGCCCGGGGCTCATTCCCGCTTTCTGCGCGAGATCGATAATCCGTTGCGGAAATACGCCGATGTAGAGAACCAGGACCGCCGCCGCGCCCAGCGCCACCCGAAGCGAAGGCGCGAGCTTTACCGGTTGAGGATCCGTCTCGCCCTCGATGTACATCGCGCGAATAAACCGGATGTAGTAGTAAAGCGACACCACGCTCATCAAAACCGCAAGGATTGCCAGGCGGACGAGCCACGGATTCCCGGTTTCGATCAGTCCCGCAAACAGGTAGAACTTGCCGATGAACCCCGCGGTAGGTGGAATGCCTCCCAGCGAAAGCAAAAAGATCGTCATCATCACCGTCAGCCACGGCGCCTTTTTCATCAAGCCGTTCAGGTCCTCGATCCGATCGCCTACGATCCCGCGCCGTCTGAGCGCAATGATGCATCCGAACACACCGAGGTTCATAATCGTGTAGATAAACAAATAAATGACAAAGCCCGTGTAGCCTGTTTGATTCCCCGCAATCAAACCCAGCAGCGTGTACCCCGCGTGTGAGATCGATGAATAAGCCAGCAGCCGCTTAGTGTTCGGCTGAGTGAGCGCGCCCAGATTTCCCCAGATCATCGTTATCGCCGACACTACCCCCAACAGGACCGCCCAACCCGGGAGCCCCGGTATGTTGTTAGCGGGATCACCGGCAATCGAACCACGCAAATCAGGCAGACCGTATAGGAACAAACGGCCAAACATCGCGAAGCTCGCGGCTTTCACGCCGACCGACATGAAAGCGGTAATCGAGGTTGGAGCTCCTTCATAGGCGTCCGGAGCCCACATGTGAAACGGGACCGCGGCGACTTTGAAGAACATTCCCGCCGCCATCAGGATCATCGACATCAGGAGCAAATAGCGCATGTCGGGTGCGACCTGTGCGTTGAACGGGTTGAACGCCGGACTGGCGACTATCGGGATGGCCGCCGCGATCTTTGCGAGGTTGGTCGAACCCGTGAGCCCGTACACCAGCGATATGCCGTACAACAACACGCCCGATGAAAACGCACCGAGCAGAAAGTACTTCATCGACGCTTCGTTGGATTTTTGATCGCGGCGAAAGTAGCCGACCAGGATGTAGACCGAAACGGCCATCAACTCGAGGGAGATGAACAGCGCCAGGAGATCTACTCCCGATGCCATGAACATCATTCCGATGACCGAAAAAAGAATCAGCGAATAGTATTCGCCTCGTTGTTCGCCTTCGACGTCGAGATACTTCATCGAGAGCAGAATCGATAGTGCGGCGCCGATCAGAAACATTGACTTGAATACCACCGCATAGCTGTCGAGCACTATCATGTCGAAGAATGCGGTGCGTGGAGCCCCTTTAACCACTATGCCGGAGTACAGAATCCAGAGCGAACCGAACGCAAAGGCTACTCCCGCAAGTGAGACCCATCCCACGACTCGCTTGCTATTGCGCGGGAGCATCACGTCTAGAATGAGCGCGGCGCAGGCGAACAGGGTGAGGACGCCCTCGGGCATAATCAACTGGACGGCCTGCAGCGCGATTGTTTCGAAGTCGGTAGCTTGCATAAAAACTGGTTTCTGGTTTCTGGTTTCGGGTTCCGGCATCCTGATTCTAGGATTCGATTCGCAAACCAGAAACTAGAAACAAGAAACCGTTATTTCAACCCGGAACACTATTTGTGTTGCTCTTCCGCGATCTGTGGACGTTCGGTCGTGTCCTTAAAATAATCCGGTTGCACCTGAGCAACGACCACGTCAGTTTGAGGCTTTATGTACGAAAGCACCGGATTCGGATAAACGCCTATCCAAAAAATCAAGAGGATCAGCGGAGCGAACTGCCATGTTTCACGCGCATCCAGATCCTTTAGGCCTTCGTTGACCTTGTTCGTCACTGGGCCAAAGAACACCCGCTGATATAGCCAGAGCATGTACGCGGCGCCAAGGATAATTCCCACCGCGGCGAACCCGGCCCAGAGCGGCCTGGCCTCAAACGCGCCCCGTATCGTCAGGAACTCGCCGATAAAATTATTCATCAGCGGCAAGCCTAATGATGAGAGCGTGACAATCAGGAATATCGTTGCAAACGTCGGCATCACCGAGGCCAACCCTCCGAACTCGGCTATTTCATAAGTGTGCCTGCGCTCATACAGAATCCCCGCCAGCATGAACAGCGCGCCGGTCGAGATGCCGTGGTTGATCATCTGCAACACCGCCCCGTTGATCCCGTTCGGATTAAACGCAAAAAGACCCAGCATCACGAAGCCCAGATGCGAGACCGACGAATAGGCAATCAGTTTCTTGACGTCCTTTTGCGCCATCGCCACCAGCGCACCGTAGATTATGCCGACAATCGAGAGCGCGACCACCACCTTTCGCACCGTCGGATCTTTGGCGGCGTCCGGAAAAATCGGCAGCGAGAAACGCATAAAACCATATGTGCCCATCTTGAGGAGCACGCCGGCCAGTATCACCGAGCCTGCCGTCGGCGCATCGTAGTGCGCGTCCGGCAGCCAGGTGTGAAACGGAAACATAGGCACCTTGATCGCGAACGACAGCCCGAAGCCTATGAACAGCCAGATGACCAACCCGACTCCATAAACCGCCTTGATGTGCGGTCCCATAGCGGTCATCGCGGTGATGTTGAATGAGCTATGAACGTATCCGGAAGGAAGCGGGCCGTTGGTTTTGGGGTCGATGCCGTCGGCGCGCTTCATCGCGTCGAGCGCAAGGTTGAGCATGCCCTCGTTTACCTGGCCGCGGCGTTCCTGATCGCTCACGCTGCTCGCCGCAAGCTGGCGAGCGGTCGCTTCAACGGCCGGCCGTTGCGCTTTGACGACTTCGGGAAAAATGAAAAACAGCTTGAGCACTGCAAGCAGCATCACCACCGAGCCTGCGAGCGTGTACAGGAAAAATTTGATTGCGGAGTACAGACGGTTCTTTCCGCCCCAGATGCCGATTAGAAAATACATCGGAACCAGCATTACTTCCCAGAAAATGAAAAACAGGAACAGGTCGGCGGAGACGAATGCTCCAAGCATGCCGCTTTGAAGCAACAGCATCATTATGTAGTACTCTTTTTCGCGGCCCTTCTCTCGGATGTAAGCCCACGAACAGACAACCGAGACCACTCCCAGAAGCGTGGTCATCATCACCAGCACCAGCGCCAGCCCGTCGACGCCAAGTTGATATCGCGCGCCGATCAGCGGGATCCAGTCGTGGTCTTCTATGAATTGCAATCCGCCGTAAGCGCGGTCGTAACCATTCCCACGAGAGCCAAAGC
>JBASRM010000272.1:0-22024 GCA_049273835.1 Blastocatellia bacterium
TCTTGAGACAGAAGCAATATCGTTTACTTTGAGGAACGCCGAGCAGACCGCAGTCCCAGGGGAACTTCACAGCTACGTAATGACCGAAGCGGGCAGGCGGGCCAGACGAGAGATCAGCCTTTCGGAAAGTCTCCTTGCCTGGCTTCTCAAACTAAACCCACGACCGGTAGCTTATGCGACCGGCCTGGTACTTTCCTTGTTGTCGTTTGCCGCATTGTTCTCGAGCTTCAGACCGATCCCGCTCGTGGGGGCCGAGACCGAACAGGTGGCAATATTTCCGATAATCAACGGATCGGACCGTGAGTATCACAGCTACAATAATTTGCCTCCCGACGGGGGTTCAGTCGAAACGGAGCACTACTATCAACTGCCGCGAGTGCTCGATAACAGCGCGTTGGTCAGTTTCAGTCACATCGCTTATCAGAAGGCCGGAAATCAAGGCATGTCCGCGCTGGTTGAAGTTGCTCCGGACGGCCGAGGAACCCTGGTTGATGTTTTGAATGCGCCGGCCGATCCATACCTTATCGAACAACTCTGGTGGTCGCTTCGAAACCGAACATTTCAGCCGGCAACGGTGTCGGGCCACCCGGTATCAACTCGAATCATATTGCTTGTCGAGAAGGTAGACGTGACTGGATAAGTCAATTGTTCAGCGCCGTCGTCTGCCGCTGAGGACGGGCTGTTTTAGCGGAGTTCCTTCCGAAGAGCGCCTTCCACTTTCAATTCACGAGCGCCAGATAACAATTCAACCGAGAGCGCATCGCGGTTGGCACGTGAGCAGGAACCGCGGAAGGAGAGCTATGTTTGACAACCTGGTTGTGTCGAGTGCTCATAGGCGAGCAGGAAGGACGGCCAAATTTTTTGTTTGCACGTCACTCACATATTTCGTCGTAGCTGCAAGCGCGTTTGCCCTTTCGATCTTGCTCGCACAGCCGAAGCTCGCGGATACCGAGTTGAGGGTGCTACTTAGGCTACCGCCACTGCCGGTCTATCGCCCTCCCATCGTCTCCAGTACATCTCAAGAAGCGACGAGCTCCCCACGTCAAGATCCCGCAAACGTGATGAGACTTGACGACATCGTAAACCATCAGCAAACCGCTCCTCCGAGAATCAAATTACCGAGCGGTGTGGAGTTCGGAGCCTCTCAAGGCGTTGTCGATGGAGACCAGAACGGAGTGCCAAACGGCCTGGGTGTCATAGCGTTCCCGACCGGGGAGGGAAGAGTGAATGATGCACCGCCCCGACCGATTGACCCGCCCAAAGCTCAAACCCAAACCCGAGCGGTCGACAACAAACCTTTATTGGTATCTTCAAGGGTGCTCCAGGGGAAGGCGATTGAGCGAGTCGTCCCCATCTATCCTGAGTTGCCAAAGAGAATTCGATTGCAGGGTGATGTGTCAATTGAGGTGATCATATCCCCCAACGGTCAGGTGGAATCGGCGCGCGTGGTAAGCGGCCACCCGATGCTGATTAACTCCGCGCTGGATGCCGCACGCCGGTGGCGCTTCGAACCGACCCTGCTCAACAATCTGCCGGTAAGGGTCACCGGAGTCATCACATTCGTGTTCAAAGTGAGCGACTAACCGCTGATCTACGCAGATCAGCGTGAATCAGCGAACCGAAGGCGGCGAGAATGATGGAGTCGCCTCGCTAATCATCGGTTCTCAACACCGCCAGAAAGGCCTCTTGTGGAATCTCGACTTTGCCGACGCGTTTCATTCGCTTTTTGCCCTCTTTCTGTTTTTCAAGCAGCTTTCGCTTCCTCGTGATATCGCCGCCATAGCATTTCGCGATGACGTTTTTGCCGAGCGCCTTAACAGTTTCGCGAGCAATGACCTTGTTCCCGACCGCCGCTTGAATTGGAACCTCAAAGAGCTGTCGCGGTATGAGCTTGCGCATCTTTTCGACCAGTGAACGTCCTCGGGCGTACGCGAACTCCCGGTGAACGATCAGCGAAAGCGCATCCACCGGCTCTTCCGCTACCAACACGTCTAGCTTGACCAAATTGCCTTCTTTGTAACCAGTCAATTCATAGTCGAATGATGCGTAGCCGCGAGAGAGAGATTTCAGGCGGTCGTAAAAGTCGAGCATTATCTCAGCCAGCGGCAATTCGTAAGTGAGCAGAACCCGCTTCGGGGTCAGATACTCGAAGCCGAGCTGAGTGCCTCGCTTTTCTTCAAGAAGCGCAAACAGCGGGCCTACGTAATCATCGTGGCTCATGATCATCGCGCGAATGAATGGCTCTTCGATCATCTCGATACGGCCCGGATCGGGAAGCTTTGCCGGACTATCTATCTCAGTCACTTCGCCGGAGGTGGTGGTCACCCGATAACGCACGGTCGGTGCGGTGGTTATCAGCTCGAGATCAAACTCGCGCTCCAAACGCTCTTGAACGATTTCCATGTGCAGCAGCCCAAGAAAGCCGCAACGATATCCGAACCCGAGTGCGGCGGACGCTTCCGGCTCGTAGAAGAAGGAAGAGTCGTTTAAACGCAATTTGTCCAACGCATCCCGCAGCTCTTCGTATTTATTCGACTCGATCGGGTAGAGCCCCGCGAAGACCATCGGCTTAATGCGCTTGAAACCAGGGAAAGGCGTAAGGGTCTGGCGGGCGGCCTCGGTGACTGTGTCTCCGATTTCGACGTCGCTGACCGTTTTGATCTGAGCAGTGAAGAATCCTACTTCCCCCGCGCCCAGCTCGTCGATCACACGCGGTTTAGGAGTGAGTACTCCCAGCGCGTCGACTTCGTATTCTTTCTCAGCGTCCATCAATCGAACGCGCATGCCCGGACGGATAACGCCGTCGATCACTCGCATCAACACTACTACACCGCGATAGCTGTCAAACCAGGAATCGAAGATCAACGCTTTTAGCGGCGCGGCCTTGTCTCCGGCCGGTGGCGGGACCTCGTGCACGATTGCTTCAAGGACTTCATCGATTCCGGTTCCCATCTTGGCGGAGATCATCAATGCATTCGCGGTGTCGAGCCCAATCGTCTGCTCGATCTCTTCGCGCACGCGTTCGGGTTCGGCGCCCGGCAAGTCGATCTTGTTTATCACCGGAATCAAGTGCAGGTTGTGATCCAGAGCCAGGTACGTATTCGCAAGCGTTTGGGCCTCTACTCCTTGCGACGCGTCAACGACCAGCAACGCGCCCTCGCAAGCCGAGAGCGAGCGCGAAACCTCATAGGAAAAATCAACGTGGCCTGGGGTGTCGATCAAATTGAGAACGTACTGCTGGCCGTCGAGCGCTGTGTAGTCGAGCCTGACCGCGTGCGCTTTGATTGTGATCCCGCGTTCTCGTTCGAGGTCCATTGCGTCGAGCACCTGCTCGGACATCTCACGTTGCGAGAGCGCCCCGGTGGCTTCGAGCAACCGGTCGGCAAGCGTACTCTTGCCGTGATCGATATGCGCGATGATCGAGAAATTGCGGATTTGTAAACGGTCAACCATAGGAATTGAGTTAAGCTCGATTTTAAGAAAGAATGAAAGTATACCAGTACCAGGCCTAGTTGTGCCGACTCAGTATTTACAAGCGTATTCTTCGAGAGCTACGGGTTCGGCTGGGCGACCATTTGGGGCAACACAACGCTTACAACCGAATCGTTCGGAGGCACGGGGGTTTGCGAGATTGAATCTGTCGGAAAGACTCCAATTGATGGAAGAACTTTGAGATCACACAACGCCGGCCAGAAGGGAGGACGCGCATCGAAATAAGATCTGCTCAGCAATCCAGGCGCACGTCAGCTGCTGCTGACCATTCACTAAGCTATCTCGCTTGATCCCTCGCCAGCAGTGCAGCCCCGATCATCCCGGCCGTTGACCCAAGCTTAGCGATTACGATCTCGCTGCTGTTGAATGAAGGGGGGAAGGCTCGGCGCCGGGTCTCTTTGATCGTCGGCTTTAGGATCAGGTCTCCGGCGTCCATCACTCCACCGCCCATGACCACCATCTCGACGTTCAGCAGGTTGATCACCGCCGCCAGTGCAATGCCTAAAAACATCCCGGTGCGCTCCATCATTACCTGAGCCATCTCATCGCCGTCTCTTGCGGCGTGAGCGATGTCTTCGGCGGTGAACTCGCGGTCGCGAGGGATGCCAAGCCGGGAAAGCGAAGACGTACGGTCACGGTACAGCCGCTCGCGTGTCCGGCGCACAATGTTGGGTCCGGATGCGATCGTTTCCAGACATCCGATATTGCCGCAAACGCACTCGATCCCCTCTGGGTCAATGGTCATGTGCCCGAACTCACCGGCAAAGCCCCCGGCGCCGCGATAAATCTGCCCGTTTATTATCAAGCCCGCGCCGATACCGGCTCCCAGCGAGACAAAGAAGACATCTTGCCGACCTCGAGCCGCGCCGACTTGAAGCTCGCCGTACGCTGCAGCGTTAGCGTCGTTATCGAGTATCACCGGCAGGCCTGTTTGACTGGTGAGCTCCGACCTGATGTCGATCTCCGAGAGCGCCGGCAGGTTCGGCAGGACCTCTACGCGGTTTGTTTTACGATTGACCAGTCCCGGTATCCCGACTCCGATTCCGGCTACTCGTCCGCCGGCGTTCTTGTCGTCGCGAAGACTGAGCGCAGTCTGCACGACCTGACTGAACAGATCGTCCGGCGATCGTTGTTCGGCCTCAATTCTGGTCTCATGAATTATCTCGCCCGAGTCGCTAACGAGCGCTCCCTTGAGGTTGGCTCCGCCAAGATCAATACCGATGAAGAGTCTCTCATTCGTCTGGCTGGTCGTCATAAAGGGATTACCTGCATGTTGCGGTAAGCTATGAATCTTAGTTTCTGAGGATATCAAAGCCGTGAAAGGGATGTCAATTTTAGCCAAGTGCGCTAGAATCCTTCGGCCTAAATGGCTCAGCAGTTTCTAGTTTCTGGTTTTAGTTGAGTTCTACGTCGCCACCAGAAACGGGCAAACCGGATAACTACAAACCGGGATCCAGAAACCATCCGAATGTACGAGTTCATAAAGAGCTACGGGTTGTGGGCGGTCTTTCTCGGGACAATGATAGAAGGTGATCTGACGTTGCTGTTCGCGGGCGTCCTCGCCCGAGCCGGACTCTTTACCTTTGAGGAGGCGTTCGCGGTAGGGATGGCGGGCGGCTTCGTTGGCGACACGCTCAGTTACATGATCGGCGCGCGGTTTCGAGGCCGAGCCCACACGTGGCACTTCTTCGTTCGGGCACGGCCCCGAATCGAAAAGCTGATGCGCAGGTTCGGCGTGTTGTCAGTGTTTATCGTCAAATACGTATATGGGCTTCGAACCACCAGCGCGATCTTCTGGGGGCTTGCTCACTTCGGCTTCCTGAGGTTCTCGCTGCTCACCCTGGCAAGCTGCGCGGTTTGGGTTGGCGTGCTTGCCGGCCTCGGTTTCACATTCGCCACCGGCATCGAGAAACTGGTCGGTGATTTGAAACGAATTCAAATCATCCTCCTGGTGGTGGTGATTATCCTCGCGACGGTTTATATCATCAGTAGGTTCGAGCGACGAGTCATCGAGGAGGAGAAAGAGTTCTTTGCGAAAGAGGAAGAAGAATGACTCTGGGACGGCCAGAGAAAACCGAAAGCCGGCTCCGATAAAGTATGATTTCATACTTTAGGTGAACCATCGTGAACTCGGGAAGCGTCTCTCATTACCGCATCATCAAGAAGCTCGGCGAGGGTGGAATGGGAGAGGTGTACCTGGCTGAGGACACGCGTCTCGGGAGGCAGGTCGCGCTCAAATTCTTGCCGGCTTCCTATCAATACGACTCGGAGAGGCGCACGAGATTCTTGAAGGAAGCTCGCGCTGCGTCGACGTTGCGCTCGCCCAACATCGCGGCCATCTACGACATCGGCGAACATGACGGCGCGATGTTCATCGCGATGGAGTACGTCGAAGGCGAGGTGCTTGCTCACCGAATAGACCGCGGGACGCTGCCGATCAGCGACGTCATCGATATAACGATTCAGATCGCCAATGCGCTTGATGAAGCTCACTCGATGGGCATCGTTCATCGTGACGTGAAGAGCTCTAACCTGATCGTCACTGAGCGCGGATTGGTTAAGATGCTCGACTTCGGTTTGGCGAAGATGATCCAGAGCGGACAATCGAGCGATAGCACCGACCCTACCGTAGCACTGGGCGGGCAGACTGCCATTGGAATGGTGTTGGGGACCGTGTCCTATATGTCCCCGGAACAAGCGCTGGGACGCGACATTGATCAGCGGTCGGACATTTTTTCCCTCGGGGTGGTTGCCTATGAAATGCTGACTGGGAGACTGCCCTTCGAAGGGGCGAGCGCTACCGAGATCATCGACAACATAATTCATCAGGAACCCATCGCAATCGCGCGTTTCAACTACGACGCGCCGGCGGAGCTCGAGCGCATCGTGCGGAAATGCATGGAGAAGGATCGCGAGCGCAGGTACGCCTCCGCACGGGAAATTGGAACCGACTTGCGAAACCTGAGGCGGGACGGGGGCGATACGGCTGCGGTGACTGGCCCCGGGGGGTCTCGCAAGACGCAAGGCACCCGACGGGTGCGTTCTCGAAAGGCCATAGACTCGCTGGCCATCCTGCCGCTGGTCAACGCAAGCGGAGACCCTGATGCCGAGTACCTCTCGGACGGAATTACCGAAAGCCTGATCAACAACCTTTCGCAGCTACCAAAGCTGCGAGTCATGGCTCGGAGCACGGTCTTTCGATATAAGGGCAGAGAGGTCGATCCGCAGAGGGTCGGGCAGGAGCTGGGTGTGCGAGCGGCGCTGACAGGCCGAGTGCTTCAGCGGGGCGAGCTTCTGATCATCCGGGCGGAGATGGTCGATACCGATGACGGGTCACACATCTGGGGGGAGCAGTACAACCGGTCGTTGTCGGACATTTTCACCGTGGAGGAAGAGATTTCGAGGGAGATCTCCGACAAGCTCAGGCTGAAGCTGAGCGGTGCCGAGAAGAAGCAACTCACAAAGCGATATACCGAGAATACCGAAGCATATCACCTGTATCTCAAGGGGCGGTTCTACTGGAACAAGCGTACCGAGGAGGCACTCAAGAAGGGAATCGAATACTTTCAAAGAGCAATTGAGAGTGACTCCGAATATGCGCTCGCATACGCCGGGCTGGCCGATTCCTACAACATCCTCGCCAGTTACAGCGCGCTCGAACCAAAGGACGCGTTTCCTGTTGCGAAAGCGGCAGCGGCCCGCGCGCTGGAGCTGGATCCGAAACTCGCCGAGGCTCACGCATCGCTGGCGTTCGTGAAGTTCGGCTACGACTGGGACTGGCCGGGATCAGAGCGCGGATTCCAACAGGCGATTCAACTCAATCCGGGCTATTCCTTTGCTCACAATTTCTACGCCGTGACTCTTGCGGCGTTTGGGCGATTCGATGAAGCGTTCGCGCAGATCAAACGCGCGCAAGAGCTTGAACCGCTCTCGCTACCGATAAACACGAACCTCGGATGGCTTCTCCATCTGGCGCGCCGCTACGATGAAGCGATAGAACAGTATCTGAAGACCATCGATCTGGACGAGGGGTTTGGGCTGGCGCATCGCAGGCTAGGTCAGACTTATGAACAAAATCAAATGTACACTCAGGCGGTAGCCGAGTTTCAAAAGGCCGTTGCGCTCTCGGGTGAGGATGTCGAGCTGCTCTCTGCTCGCGGGCACTTCTACGCGATGATCGGCGAGGCCGACAAGGCGCATGAAGTGCTGACGCAACTCAATGCTCTTGCGCGTTACAGGTATGTTCCGTCGTATCTGGTGGCAAGGATCTATCTTGGGTTCGGCGAAAATGATCGTGTGTTCGAATGCCTCAACAAGGCTTGTGACGAACGCTATGGCTATCTTGCCTACCTCAGAGTGGAACCCATATTCGATCGCATTCGGTCGGACCCGCGGTTTGAAGAGCTGGTGCAGCGCGTCGGGCTTTAGCCACGGATTAACTTACCGTTTTAGATGGCTCCTCATCCTGCAGAAGCGATTGCTGGTAGCGATAACAGTCGATCGTCATTTCACTGATTGTGAACCCAACCGGCACGCAAGCGTAGCGCCCGGGAGCGAGTGCGCTGTGGGCCGCGGGCGTGAGAAGGATTTCACTTTTTCCGGCCAGATCCTCGCCGAGTTTGCAAGCGATGTTGACCTCGGACCCGAAGATATCTCTGTTGTCGATCACCAGGGTAGCACCATAGCCAATCCCAATGCTCCCGTAGATATCACGGTCGGGAGGAACCACGGTATTGATGGCGTCAAAGGCTCGAAAGATGTCTAGCGCGGATTCCAGAGCCGAGGCGGGATCGTCAAAAATGGCGTACAGATTGTCGGCCTCCTGCTTGATTACCTCGCCGCGGTTGCCTCTGACCGCCGGCTGTGCTGCCTGGTACATCTGATGGATCATTGCCAAATAGTGGACGATCCCGTACTGCACGGTTAATCGCGAAAAACCGATCATATCGAGCACGAGTATGGCAACGACTCGCTCAAAAGCGTCGCGCACTTGCTGGTCAATCTCAATTGAGCGTTCGGGAAATTGGTTCCGCTCAGATAAAAGATGCCGCATCAGCGCGGCGCCGTTGCGGGAGGACGATCGGCGCCTGGTAGATGAGTGCTTTTTCAACTACAACCACCTTGCAAGTCCGAAAGAAAAGATGCTGGAGCTGAACTCCAACCGAGCGAGCTTCCAACAGACGCACCGTCTCGGGTTGGGTTAATTATCTTCCTTTGATAAATTCGCGGATGTACCCGTTAACAAGCGCAGGTTTCTCGTGAATGACCCAATGCGTTCCCTCTGGAATTCGTTTGATCGTTAGATTGGGGACATACTTGTCGAGTCCCTCGAGGTTTCCGGGGAGCAGTGCTGTGTCCTTATCGCCCCAGATGACGAGCGTAGGGACATTGACGTTCAGTGATGGCAAACTCTGGGCGAAGCTTGTCGCATCCTTTTCGCCTTCGGCGGGCGGGCCGACGCGAGCAGCCCGGTAGTAGTTCAAGCCGCCAGTAAGCGCGCCCGGTTGCGACCAGGCCTCGATGTAAGCCTTTTTGTCGTCCTCAGTAAACACCCCGCTCTTCAGTCCTTCTCCCAGTACGATCTGCACCAGGTTGCCGTAGTTGTTTGCCGAAAGGATCTGCTCCGCTTGGGGGCCGCGGAACATCAGCATATAACTGCTCGCCTTTTGTTGGGCTGGGTTATTACGCAGCTCCCGCTGAAATATGCCCGGATGAGGTGCGTTGATGATCACGAGCTTTTCGAGATAATCCGGGTGAGCAATTGCGAAGGCCCATGCGACGGCACCGCCCCAGTCGTGCGCGACCAGGATGAACTTCTTATGACCGAGTTTTTCGGCGAGCGCTCTCAGGTCTTCAACCAGATACTTTACCTGATACTGATCGACCTCGGCAGGCTTGGAGGAAAGATTGTAGCCGCGCATATCGGGAGCAACCGCCTGGTAGTCGCGTCCGAACTCCGCGAGCTGATTCTTCCATTCGTACCAGAACTCCGGGAAGCCGTGAACAAACATAATCAGCTTTCCTTTGCCTGAAGTCGCGTAGTGGAGTCGCACCCCATTCACATCAGCGTATTCGTGTTTGAACATCTTTGGCTGTGCATCTTTCTTGAGCATGTCGTTCTTGTCTACTACTTTCTGTTGGCCGTAAGCGCACATCACCGTAACCGCCGATAATAGGGCGGCCGACGTAAGCCGGGTTACTGCAAGCTCTTGGATTTTCATGGTGTCTACTTCTTTCTGGTTGGATGGAGGTACTCTTGTGGAGGACCCTCGTAAATCGTGAAGCATCGCTGGCAACGATGGATGGTGTTACCGGGCGCGGCTTTGCTCACGACTTCAGGAGGAGCGGTGAGCCACTGCTTGACGTGCGCCTGGCAGTTCTTGCCCTTTTCGTCTTTGACTGTACAAACAGTCTGCCCCGGCAAGAGGGGGAGGTACTGGCCGGTTGTTTGACTTCCCGGTTGAATAGCTTTTGATTGAATGTTTGCCAGACCCGCTTCGACCATGCGTGCTCACCCCCAACAATGTTCGAGGCGGTATATTAGGGCACTCGCGAGTTATTGGTCAATCATCGGCTATCAACATGCCGGACCGAAAGCGGGTTTGATATAATCTCCTTCCATTCAACAATGACCATGTCATTTGATCAAACAACACATGCTATGAACGGCGAAGAATTTGCTGCGGCGCTCGGCGAAGAAAACAAGCTCGCGCTCGAGCGGCTGGGCCGGCTGAGCGTTGCGGGCGAAGCACCGGAGGAGCTGACCGTTGAGCGGCTTCTTCGCGTGGCACTCAAGAATGAGCTTGAGGCCAGCGAGATCGCTGCGATGTGGATGGCTACGACCTCGGAGCTTGACGTGAAGCTCGCCTTCGCTCGTCAAACCGGAGATGAAGCGAAGCATTATCGGCTGATTGCTGACAGGCTTGTTGCGCTTGGTGTTGATGTCGATCGAATTGATCCGCGCGAAGGCGGCTACTCACCACTATTCGAGTATCTGCGCCAGCTCCAGAGCACAACCGCACGCGTGGCGGCGGGCCAGTTCACACGCGAAGGCATCGCGCTGGTTCGAAATCAGTGCTTCATCGACTATTGCGAAGCTCGGGGAGATAAAGAAACAGCGAGACTGTATCGCGAAGTCATTCAACCCGATGAGCAGCATCATCACGATCTCGGCCGGCGGTTGCTCTCCCAATATGCCGGAAGCGAAAACGAGCAGCAGGTCGCAAGGCAGGCGGCTCGTCGCACGCTTGAACTTGCTGAAGAGATTCAGGAAATGGCCCGGATCAAGATGGGTATAAGCCGCGCACCGGGATGCTAACTATTAGCAAGGGCTCATGTCTTACAGAGCATAGGCTCGAACCATATTTGTATTTACTCGCCTATCTAGGCCGGATAACATAGCCGGTGAATCGAGCCAAAGTGTAGACTCTCCGTATCGAAAGACCCCCTTTTCACGACGGCCCCTGTTGCTTTCCGCTTCCAGCAAAAGAACACTCAATGCCGCAGTTATCCAGAGGGGAAATACTAGACCTCGTTGCCCGAGGAGATGGTCTTCGCGGGGCGAACCTTGTGCGGGCCGATCTCTCCGGAATGATACTGGCGCATGTAGATCTCGGCGATAGCAACTTGAGAATGGCCGATCTTAACCATTCGGATCTTAGAGAGGCACGAATGTCGGGGTGCTTTCTGAGCGGCGCGATTTTGAGCGAGGCCAATCTAACCGGCGCAAACCTGGTTGAGTCCAGCATGATAGGGGCGACGCTTAGGTCGGCGGACCTGAGCCGCGCGGATCTGAGCGGCTCCGACCTTACCGGCGCAAACCTTCAAGGCGCGCAACTCGCGGGGGCATATCTCGTCGGCACGTTCCTCAACGAAACCGATCTGACCGGCGCGAATCTGGCGGGCGCATACGTACGAATGGCGCAGATGGCAGGAAGCAATCTTACCGGCGCTTCACTCGAAAGCGCCGATCTTTCATACGCTGATCTCTCGGGAGTTCGCCTCGACGGATCCTGTCTGATCGGAGCGAACCTGATGGGCGCGAATCTGTCGGGCAGCACCTTAAAAGTGTGCGACCTTCGCAGCGCGGACCTCACCGGTGCGGACCTGCGCGGATGCAATCTGACCGGCGCGAAACTCCGCGACGTGAAGTTCACGGGCGTGAATCTCGCTGATGCATGGGCTGAATGGGTCGACATGGCCATCGACGGGGTAGAGGACCGAGCCTCCCTCGAAGAGGTTTTCGTCGGTATTGGAAAGCCCGTCGCTCAGGTTCTGGTGGAGGGCCGGGTCGGAGACGAGGTCTGGGCGGTCATACTCTCACACCTCTGCGCGTTTCAAATGAATCATCCCACCAACGCTGATGTCCGGCTGCGAGGTATTCATGAGGGTATAAGTTCTTCAGCGTTGTATCTTGAATCGGAAAATGAGTCCAGCCTGGCTGCTTATCTTTCAGAATTCGCCGACATAATCGGCAAGGGTTCGATTGAGCTCTTTGAGCAGTTGGCCACCGCGGTTGCCGGGAATGGCGAGCGAGGAGGTGGGGCAAGCTGTGGAGACTCAGATGTCGGTCATGGGTTGCGATCTTCGCGCCGTGACGACCTCGATGAAGCTCTGAGACAACTATCTCGAAGGGTCGAATCGCTTCAAGAAACGGACTTTTGGAAGAGCGACAAAGCGGTTTTAATCCTTACCGGAGACCGGCAGGTGTGGCTCGAAGCAACTTCCAACCCTTCTCTCACGCTTCGTCCTCCTCATGGGTCGGCCGTCGGCGTCGATCTCGTCAGAGGTCACTTCCTGACGGATGAGGTTCGACGAACCAAGACCTTGGTAAGCAGCATCTCGAACGTCCTAAGTCGCAGCAATTAGCAATTTATAATTACGTGCTAATGAGCATCTAATCTCACCACGTTCATAATAATCGGGCCGTGTACGGAGCTTCCGGCGCGTTCAGCTCTGTGATAAGCTTTAAGTCCCAGAGCGGGTCTCCGCTTAGGAAATCAGTTCAGCTTACAGGAGTACAATATGGAAAAGGTCGTGCTGAAACGCGCTACGGTTTTGATGCTGGCGGCGCTGATCGTGTCTCCGACGACGCTCTTTGCGGACGACAAGAAGCAGGCAGGCGATGCGCAACAGACGCCTGCCGCCACCGAAAACGGGGTAAGTGCCCCCAAGGGTAAACTCAATGCCGACGAGAATCCGTTGATGATCGGAAAGCGCGACATCAACAAACACCAGATCGATTTTTATTCTCTGAACAGAGAGGTCAATCTGGGTCGTCAACTTGCGGCAGACGTCGACCGTCAGGGAAAGTTCGTCGACGATCCGGTAGTCAGCGAATACGTCAATCGGGTCGGACAGAATATTGCGCTGCATTCGGATGCGAAGATCCCTTTCACGATCAAGGTCCTCGATTCTGATGACGTAAATGCATTCGCGCTGCCGGGTGGGTTTCTTTATGTCAACAAGGGCGCGATTCTGGCAGCCGACAGTGAAGCCGAACTTGCCGGGGTGATGGCCCACGAGATCGCGCACGTCGCGGCTCGTCACGGGGTCGAACAGGCGTCTAAGGCGACGCTCGCTAATTATGCAATGATCCCGTTGATTTTCATGACAGGTGGTCTGGGCTACATTGCTTACCAGGCCGCGCAGATCGGCGTTCCGCTTACGTTCCTCAAGTTCAGCCGGAACGTTGAGACCGAAGCCGACAAACTCGGCGCGCAGTACCTTTGGGCTGCCGGCTATGACCCAAACAACTTTCTCAGCTTCTTCGAGAAGCTCGAGAAAAAAGAAAAGCGTAAGCCGGGAACTCTGTCAAAACTGTTTGGCAGTCATCCTCCGACGCCCGACCGCATAGTCAAGGTGCACGATCTACTGTCCAAATTCCCCGATCGGGACGAATACACGATCAGCACCTCTGAGTTCAGCCGGGTGAAGTCGCGGCTGCTTGCCATCACGAACTCAAAGACGCTCGACGCTTCGGGCAATCGCGACACCGGTCCGAAACGCCCGACCCTCAAGCGGCGCAAGGAAGGCGACGATCAGACTCAGCCGAGCACAACCGGCGACAGCCAGCCGAAAGACAGGCCGACACTGAAGCGGCGCGACAGCGATGGCAAACCGGCTGATACCAAGCCGCCTGAGACGAAGCCGCCTGACTCGTTATGATTTAGTTCATCACTCCTCCGTAAGCTGAAGGGCCGGTCGTGCTCCCATCGCACTGCCGGCCCGATTTGTTTGTGACCTGTGCTACGCCTTCTGATCCGAAATTGGTATGCGACCTGCTGATCAAATCGGCAATATTTATGTGCCGCCAGTAATGCTGAGGTTTCAGATCCGCGACGACAGCGTCTGATTGAAACTCTGCCGCTCGACGTGATAAGAAATCACCCGCAGCACTCCCAGTGGTGAATCCTGCTTGCCAAGGGTCAGACAGTTTCCAGTTACACTGATCGATTATCCATAGATAGGAGCATTGCGATGACTACCAGGAAGAGCTTGAGACCGGCTTACGCGCTCGTTTGGTTTGCGCTTTTTGCTATTTCGATCTGTGTTCCCAGGGTAGAAGCACAGAAAGCGTACGACCAGAGCTTTTTGAAGGGGTTGCAGTGGCGTAGTATCGGGCCGTTTCGCGGCGGGCGATCGACAGCAGTAGCCGGGGTGACCTCGCAGGAAAGCGTATTCTATTTTGGCGCGACCGGGGGAGGAGTCTGGAAGACCAATGATGGCGGAATCAATTGGGAGCCAATCGCGGATGAATACCTCAAGACCGGTTCCGTTGGCGCGATCGGTATCTCAGAGTCGGACCCTAACGTCGTGTACGTCGGAATGGGCGAGTCTCCAATTCGTGGAAACGTCTCGCATGGAGATGGCGTCTACAAGTCAACCGACGCCGGCAAGACGTGGAAACATATTGGGCTCGACGATACCCGGCAAATCTCGCGCGTACGTGTCCATCCGCGCAACCCTGAGATCGTTTACGTCGGGGCGCTGGGCCACGTTTTTGGTCCTAATGACCAACGCGGAGTTTTTCGCTCCAGCGATGGCGGGAAGAACTGGCAGAAGGTGCTCTTCCGCAGTAACAAAGCAGGCGCAACGGACCTGATACTGGATCCAACCAACCCAAACATCATCTATGCGGCCCTGTGGGAGGTATATCGTCAGCCGTGGACTCTGGAGAGCGGCGGTCCAGGGAGCGGCATATTCAAGTCAACCGATGCAGGCGACACCTGGACGGAGATCACACGCAATCAAGGATTGCCTAAGGGAGTGATCGGTAACATAGGTATCACCGTTTCGCCCGTGAACCCAGATCGCGTATGGGCGATCATTGAAGCTGAGGAGGGCGGCGTCTTTCGCTCCGAGAATGCCGGCAAAACCTGGGCGAAGGTAAACGAGCAACGTAACCTTCGACAGAGGGCGTGGTATTACACGCGAATCTACGCCGATCCAAAAAGCGCTGATACCGTCTATGTGCTGAACACCGGATTCTACAAATCGAACGATGGAGGACGCACCTACTCGAGCATCGCGGTGGGACACGGCGACTGTCATGATCTGTGGGTTGCGCCCAATGATGCTAAGCGAATGATCATGGGTGACGATGGCGGCGCGGAGGTGAGCTTCAATGGCGGCCGAAGCTGGAGCACAATCAACAACCAACCGACTGCTCAGTTCTACCGGGTTGCTCTCGACAATGACTTTCCATATCACATCTACGGCGCTCAGCAAGACAACTCGACCGTTCGGATTGCCAGCCGCACTACCGAGGGCGGCATAGATCGAACTGACTGGTACGACGTCGGCGGGGGCGAGAGCGGTTGGATCGCACCTAGCCCGAAGGACTCGCAGATTGTCTATGCCGGTTCATACGGCGGGCTGATTACCCGTCAAGACCACCGCACCGGACAGGAACGCAACGTAAATCCGTGGCCGGACAATCCGATGGGTTGGGGAGCCGGCGAATTGAAGTATAGATTCCAGTGGAATTTTCCCATTGTTTTTTCGCCGCATGATGCGAACACCCTGTACGCGGCGGCTAACGTGTTGTTTAAGTCTACCAATGAAGGCCAGAGTTGGCAGCCGATAAGCGGCGACCTGACTCGCAACGACAAGGCCAAGCAAGCATCGTCGGGCGGCCCGATCACCAAGGATAATACGAGTATTGAGTATTACTGCACGATCTTCACCGCGGTAGAATCACCAGTCGAAAAAGGAACAATATGGGCCGGTTCTGATGACGGTCTGGTGCACGTCACCCGAGACGGCGGCAAGAACTGGCAGAACGTCACGCCGCCGGGTATCCCCGAATGGATTCAGATTAACTCGATAGAGGCTTCGTCGTTCGACGCGGGCAGCGCTTACGTCGCGGCTACGCTTTACAAGCTGGACGACTTCAAGCCATATCTCTACAAGACAAACGACTATGGCAAGACCTGGAAGCAGATCACCAACGGCATCCCGGATAACGCATTCACTCGCGTTATTCGAGAAGACCCCAACCGCCGAGCCTTGCTGTTCGCCGGAACCGAAACCGGGCTCTACGCGTCATTCGATGACGGTGAGAACTGGCGGTCGCTTCAACTCAACTTGCCGGTAGTGCCCATTACCGATCTGGCATTCCACAAACGGGAGAAAGACCTGGTTGTTGCTACTCAAGGCCGTGCCTTCTGGGTGCTTGACGATCTGCCAATGCTGTATCAACTCGACGATGCGGCGAAGACCGATACCCACCTATTCAAACCCGAAGATGCTTATCGAATGCCTGGCGGAGGCTTTGGTGGGGGCGGCGGGGGAAATTCGGCTGTCGGCCGAAACCCGTCCCCGGGAGCAGTGATCTACTACTACCTCAAGAGCAAGCCTTCTGGAGAAGTCGCGCTTGAATTCACCGATGGCTCGGGTAAAACGATCAAGAAGTTCTTAAGCAGAGGTGGCGATGCGCAAGCTGCGCCCGCTTCTGGCGGTGAAGAAGAAGGGTTTGGAGGAGGAGGAGCTGCCCGTCGACTGCCGGCCGAGATTGGACTAAATCGCTTCGTATGGGATTTGAGGTACTCCGACGCGACTCGTTTTCCAGGTTTGATCATGTGGGCAGGAAGCACCATCGGTCCACGGGTCGTACCGGGCGTCTATCAAGCCAAGCTTACTGTCGACGGCAAGACTCTCACCCAAAGCTTCGAGGTGAAGAAAGACCCGCGGCTGGAGACAACCGCCGCGGATTTTGCAAAGCAGCTCGACTTGTTGATGAAGATCCGCGATAAGTTTAACGATACAAGTGAAGCGATCCTGCAGATTCGTGACTCTCGCAAGCAGATTGACGACATCACAAACAGACTGAAGGATCAGCCAAGCGGGAAAATAATTGCAGATGCGGCCAAAGCGCTGAAGGCGAAACTCACCGCGGTTGAAGAAGAGCTGTACCAAACAAAGAACCAAAGCAGTCAGGATCCGCTAAACTATCCGATTCGCCTGAACAACAAACTCGCCGCGCTTACCGGGGTCGTTTCAAGCGCGGACACCGCGCCGACTGACCAGACTTATCTCGTTTACCAGGAAATCGTCGGAAAGATTGATGCCCAGTTACAGAGGCTGGATCAAATCATGCGGACTGATCTTCCAGCGTTTAACAAGATGGTACGGGACCAGGACGTTCCCGCCGTGATCCTTAAATCGAAAGCTAATGACAAATAAGAGATGTAACGCGCTCTGATCAAACACCGACGGCCTCTGGGACCTGTTCACGAGAATGATCAAGTTTCGAGCCGGTTTGTGCCAGGACCTTTTGGCCTCCCTCACGGTGGCTCTCGAAGCTGTTTGGCATCCCGATTGCCCTCTGATACTGGCGAATCGAAGGCATCTTTTGGTCGGACGTTATCATCAAGCAGTTACAACACCTGCAGGAGAGGAGAATGTATTATGTACGTACAAACAGGTAAAACTTTCATCGCAACCATAATCGCGGTGATGCTGGCACTGGGTGGTTTAGCGTGGCTCTCGAGCGGGACACACAAGGAGGCATCGACCACGCTGGCCCAAAGTAGTTTGACGCCTGCACAGCAGTCGGGAACCGCGTACGATTCATCCAGCGGCGCGAATGCCACCACGAGCTCAAACCAATCTTACGAGGAGGGTTACAGGGCGGGTTACCGTGACGGTCACCAGGATTGCTCAAACACCCAAACAACCTCAAGTGTAAGACGCGCTTATTACGCGCCGGCGCCGCGCTACTCGCCGCGCAGAGCGAGAGTCGCGGGCACACGATATTACGCTGAGCCCCGAAAGGATCATTCGACCCGAAATTTGATACTGACCATCGCAGGCCCAGCCGCCGTTGGAGCAGGCATCGGAGCAATAGCCCGCGGTGGTAAGGGCGCCGGTATTGGCGCATTGCTGGGCGGTGGCGGCGGGGCGTTGTATCACCTTTTCAGAAACCGTCGCCGATAGCGCGTAGCTTCGAGTTCCCCTGCAAAAGCGCGTGCGACCTCACACACACGCTGCTTTAATATCGCAAAGGGCCACCTCTGCAGGTGGCCCTTTTACTCAGCACCCTCCTGCCTTCTGGCGATAAAACCTACCTACGGTCATTATTCCAACATCAATCCAGTTAGGTTGAATGGAAGCATCGCTGTTATAGTGACAGCTCAAAATATGGCGCAACAAAACACATTCGACGTAGTCTCAAAGGTGGACATGGCTGAAGTCAAGAACGCCGTCAATCAGGCGAGCAAAGAGATCAACCAACGCTACGACTTCAAGGGGACCAACTCGAGCATCGAACTCGACGAGAAGGAACACAAGCTTGTGTTGGCGACGGCAAGCGACTTTACGCTGCGTTCATTGAACGACGTTCTGCAACAAAAGCTCGTACGACGTTCGGTGTCGCTGAAGGCGCTCTCCTACGGCAACGTCGAGCCGGCAGCAAAGGACAGCGTGCGCCAGACGGTGACGCTTCAGCAGGGCATCCCAATCGAGAAGGCCCGTGAGATAGTCAAGTTCATCAAGGACACAAAGCTCAGAGTCCAGGCGTCAATCAACGGGGATTTCGTGCGAGTTGCCGGGAAGGACCGCGACACTCTTCAAGGAGTTATCGCGGTACTCAAAGAGAAGGACTTCGGCATAGACATGCAATTCACAAATTATCGTTCGCAGTGAAACTCGTAAATCACCACCGTTCTTAAAACCACTCCCGCGTTTAGATTTCAGGGAAGATTTTCTATCAGCACTCGAAGTACATTCCGGCCCATTATCTTTCCGATTTCTTCGTCGGTGAATCCCTCCGCTATGAGCGCTTCGGTGATTTGCACCAGACCGCTCGTGTCAAACGGTGTGATTACTGCTCCGTCAAAGTCTGACCCGAGGCCTATGTGATCAACTCCGGCCACATTAGCCCCGTACCGGACCGCTTTTGCGATTGCAACCGCGTCTTTGCCGCAAACCGCCGTGTCCCAGTAGCCGATTCCAATCACTCCGCCGGTCTTCGCAATTGCTCTTAGTTGTTCATCACTGAGGTTTCGCTGGTTATCGCAGGTGCCTCTCACACCGGTATGTGATACAACGACCGGCCGCGTGGCAATCGCCAGGACGTCATCGATTGTCTTCGCCGAGGCGTGCGCGACGTCGACGATCATGTGCTTCGCTTCCATCCGCCGGATCATCTCTTTACCCTTCTCGGTCAGCCCGCCCTTCTCGACGCCATGCGCCGAGCCCCCGATGTCGGTATCAAAGAAGTGCGACGGCGACATCATTCGAAATCCGGCTTCGAATAGCACGTCGATATTAGCGAGGTCGCCATCCAGGGCTTGCGCGCCTTCGATTCCCAGGAATCCGGCAGTAACGTAAGGATCGGCTTTGCGGCGCTCCAGGTGGCTGGCTAACTCGGCCGACGTCTTTATCAGAGTGAGCTTGCCTCCCGAACGGGCCGCCAGATCCTGCAGCTTGCTCGCCTGGTACAAGGCTCTCCGGGTCAGACTGCTCCATGTCGAAGTTGGCCACCTCTGGGCAATCGCAAGAATGATGATGTTGTCGGTGGTGTCATCATTGCGCTCGATGTTCATCTTCCAAACGTAGGGAGTCTTGGTGACAACGGTGAAAGCTTGCAGCGCGACGTTACCATCAATCAGCCTCGGGACATCTACGTGTCCGCGACTCCCGCGATCGAGCAGGTCCCTGTCCCACAACAGCGAATCCGCGTGCATGTCCGCGACCAGCAGGTTCCTGTGAAGTTCAACCGCCCGCGCTGAGGCGTTGTAAGGGGGCTGGTTGAGCGATACATTCAGTCTCTTTTCCAGTTGCGCGGGCACGACAAAAAAGAATGCACCCAGCAAGAGAAGTAGAATGACAACCAATGTAATTAGGATCTTCTTCTTCATAATCGTTAACAAATGCAAAGACACCAGGACACAAAGTTCTTTATTCTTCTTCGTGTCCTAGTGCCTTTTATTAGGCCCGTGTGACTACGCCTCAGCGATCACCCTCAAGCGTCGACCGCGCCCTCGCTCTTCTTTTGGAACATGCCAAGAAGTTTGAACAGCGCCGCAAATCCCGCCGTAAGCGCCGATACAAAACTGATCGACGAATCGTAGACCTCTTTTTGAGTGAAGAACAAGAACACCGCCACGCTCAGCAGTATCATCAACAGCGGGGCTTTAATCAATTCCCAATTGCTGCCTCCGCCTTGCCGCCACGCGTCGATGTCTTCTTCTGGTGAAGATGAGATAACAAATCGCCTGAAGCTCTCGTCCATCAACCGAAGCCCTGGATCGCGAACGACCAGCCCGCGCTTCATCAATTGCCGCAGCTCGGGGTTCTTCGAGCTGATCATTCCGTCCAGCGCGAGGTGTATCAACGTGCATCGCTCATCTTGTGAACAAGTCGCCCAAAGCGCCTGATGATAAGCTCGCGCCTGATCGCACACTTCCCTGATCTGTTCTTCGATAGCCGCGCGGTCTAGTCGTTTTACCTTGCGAGCTGTGCCATCGCCGGCGATCTGCTTGCGGATTGTCAGAAAGCTCCGGGGCCCGCCGGCCTTCAGAAGGCCGAGAAACCCTGTGTTATTCTCATCACCGTTGCCTGCTGCGCTGACCGGCCCTTTGATATCGGCGCGGTTCAGATCTTTTTCCTCGTGATCTGTGCGATCGCGCGCGATTTCATTACCGATTGTTTCCAGATAGCGCCAGACGGGTCGGCTGGCCTTCATGACTTCAAGAAACCCAGCATTATGATCGACAAATGCTTTTTCAGCATCGTCGCGGGAATAGACGGTTACGAACGTGCTGAAGGCCATCGCCCATCGGGCCGCTGTCTGATCGACTTCCGAGGATGACGTTTTCTTCTGACCCCCACTCTTCTTCTTATCGGCTTTCTGGTCGGTCTCAGCCGGTGATGGCTTGGACGAGCCGTTAGAAGAACCGGCTTCCCCAGCAGAGATTGAAAAGCGCAGCGGATCCACAGTCGAAACAACAACCACGCGCTTCCTTTCATTCAAGAATCGCTCGATCGCCTGCAGTTTCTCACGATTTGCAGCCGGGTCGTTCATGTCGTGTTCGAAGTGATCGAACACGACCGTCGGTTCCGTCACCGAACCGTTGGACTTGATTCTGTTTGCCCATCCTGGCCATGCGCTCACTTCAGTCAGATCGATCCGATGCGACTTCTCGGAGCACCACCCGTTGACGGCGATCGGTACCGGCGGTCGCAGCACAGCCACATTATTGGTGGGCGACAGATGAGCCTCGCCTGCGCGCAGTCCGCGAGGCTCGTCTTGATCCAGGAAGAAAAAGTGCCGGCCCACAAAACGAACAAGAAGATAGATCACACAGCACATTCCAGCGAGTATTAGAATCGCGCCCAGCCATTTTGGAATCGTATCGGGGACCGGAATCGCTGGGATGCTCGAAGCAAGAGCGAGCGACGTTTCTCCTGGCCGTCCGTCCTTGGTCTTCTCCAAACGTAATTTGCCCTCACCGTCCCTCATCCAGCTCCACAGACCATCTGCCGATGCCCCGCGCGCCAACTCCTGGCTTTCAACGCAGGATTGATCGTAAAGCGGGCGAAGTCGCGTGAGGACGGGATTAAGTCGTCCAGGTTCCTCCGGAACGTATCTTAATCGGTCCAGAGCTGGACCGGAATGAAGCGTATTGAAGAAGAAGGAATCGTAAATATCCCAGTTTGACTTTGGAGATTCCGGGTCGAGGCGGTTAGCCAAAAGCGCCGCCTTTTGCTCATCCTGCGGCCCGACTTTAATGAGCGCGAAATGTGACGCGATTCGCTGGGCGCGCCGCTCGCGTGCCCTCGCGATGCTCACCTGTCCATGTTTTACGAGCAGCCTCAACTCGAAATTGCGTGCTATCTGAAAGAATCCCCATGCCGGTAGCACGCTCATCAGCGCGAGAGATCCGACCAGCGCGATCGCGTAGGCCTTTCGATATGGAAGCCGTGTCAAAAACCGCAGCCGGCCGCGAATAGCCGAAACGACGGCGCTTTCACCGACGCGACCGTCCTTGAGTATTAAAGCCCCCAGCACGGTTGTGAGCGTCGG
>JBASRM010000273.1:0-3726 GCA_049273835.1 Blastocatellia bacterium
GAGAAGAAAGAATGTGACATTTCTAATGAGTTAAAACATGTGACATTTCTAAAGAGCTTTGACACGACTGACATTGCCGGTTGACAACGAATTAGCTCGTCGTTATAGTTTGTCGTTTGGAACAGCGGCGCTTTTTTGGTTCTGAGCGTGCGGAGGCGCCCTGTTGATTGAACCGGACGCGGAATAAACGTTATTGTGGCGTAAAAGGAAACCGGATTAGCAACCGGTTCCCGAATTCAAATCGAAGTTGACCTGAGATCACGCCACAGAGAAGTTTGGCCTGGGGAGGCCGAATCCGCAGCTTCTTTCAGAACATCCCCAAAAAATGATTTAGATCAGCCGGGCTCGGTGGCGGGGGCTGCCGCATTTCTTCATGCCGCTGGACCATCCCGGAAATCGTTCCTCACGAAATGAGGCAAGGCCGAGCCGTCTGCTCGGGCCGGATTGAGAGGAGCCGTAGAGTGCCAACACTTAGTCAGTTAGTGCGAAAGGGACGACAGGCCGTCAAGTACAAGACGTCCAGTCCGGCCTTGAATTCGAGTCCGCAAAAGCGTGGGGTGTGTACTCGCGTTTACACCCAGACGCCTAAGAAGCCGAACTCGGCTCTGCGTAAAGTGGCTCGCGTTCGTTTGACAAATGGGATTGAGGTGACGACCTACATCCCGGGTATAGGTCACAACCTGCAGGAGCACTCGATCGTGCTGATTCGCGGAGGACGCGTAAAGGACTTGCCTGGGGTGCGCTACCACGTTGTTCGCGGAACGCTTGACGCGGTGGGTGTCCAGGGCCGCAAACAGGGTCGGTCGAAGTATGGAGCGAAGCGGCCAAAGGAAGCTAGTCCTGCAAAGAAATAGAACGTGAAGCGACGCTTGATCCCGGTCAATGATCACGCGCTGCGCATCACATCACGGAAGGGTTATGCCAAGAAGAAGAGTTGCAGCAAAGCGAGAGGTTCTGCCGGACCCACTCTATAACTCGACGATGGTGACGCGGTTTATCAACTCGCTTATGTGGGGCGGAAAGAAGTCGACTGCGGAGGGCATATTCTACGGCGCGATGAGTCAGATTCAGGACAAGACTCAGGAAGATCCGTTGAAAACCTTCAAAAAGGCCGTCGATAACGTGAAGCCACGAGTCGAGGTCAAGTCACGTCGCGTTGGCGGTTCGACTTATCAGGTGCCGATTGAGGTCGATCAGAAATCGCGAGGAAATAGTCTCGCCATTCGTTGGCTGATCAGTTACGCGCGAGGGCGAGCCGAAAAGACGATGACCGACCGGCTCGCAAACGAGATTTTGGATGCTGCGAACAATCGCGGCAACGCGGTGAAGAAAAAGGACGATACACACCGGATGGCGGACGCCAACAAAGCCTTCGCACACTATCGGTGGTAAGACGGATTGAGGAGATAAATCAGCGCTCTTCATCTCGAGTCAAGCATGTCCAAGCAGTCACCATTAGAACGATTCCGCAACATCGGGATCATGGCACACATAGATGCCGGGAAGACCACGACGACCGAGCGCGTCCTGTACTACACGGGCGTCTCGTATAAGATCGGCGAGGTCCACGAGGGCACTGCGGTCATGGACTGGATGGAGCAGGAACAAGAGCGTGGCATCACGATTACGTCAGCCGCTACGACGTGTTTTTGGCCGCGGAACGGTGAAGACTATCGTATCAACATCATCGACACGCCTGGCCATGTCGATTTCACCATCGAAGTAGAGCGATCATTACGCGTGCTGGACGGAGCAGTTGCCGTATTCGACGCGGTAGCCGGGGTCCAGCCCCAATCTGAGACCGTCTGGCGCCAAGCCGATAAGTACAACGTCCCGCGCATCGCGTTCATGAATAAGATGGATCGGCCCGGGGCAGACTTCGATCACGCGATCCAGACTATGCGCGATCGGCTGACCGCAAACCCGGTCGCTATTCAGATCCCCGTCGGGGCCGAAGATCAGTTCCGCGGCGTGATCGATCTGATCAACATGCGCGCCGTTTTGTACAACGTTGAAGACAAGGGTGCTGAGCCGGATGTCGTAGAGATACCGGACGAGCTTCGGGCTGATGCGGAAGCTGCGCGAGAGAAAATGATCGAGGCGCTGGCCGATGCCGATGACCAGATAGCGGAGAAGTACCTTGGCGGCGAAAAGGTCTCCGATGAGGAGATTCGTGCGGCGCTTCGACGCGAGACGATTGCGCTCAAGCTGGTGCCGGTTGTGGCCGGTTCGGCATTCAAGAATAAGGGTGTGCAACCGCTTCTCGACGCGGTAGTGGATTACCTCCCTAGTCCGCTGGATGTTCCTGCAGTGATTGGTATGAATCCCAAAAAAGGTGTAGAAGAGGAGCGGCCGCCAGATCCCAAAGCTCCGTTCTCGGGTCTCGTGTTCAAGATCATGGCTGATAAGCACATCGGCCAACTTTCTTTCGTCCGCATCTATTCAGGCACTCTCAAGTCCGGCTCCTACACGCTGAACTCGACTCGGGACATGAAGGAGCGAGTCGGCCGCATAATGCGAATGCACGCCAACAAACGCGAGGACATCGAACAGGCCGTCGCGGGCGAGATCGTGGCGGTGGCTGGCCTGAAGCAGGTCACCACCGGCGACACCATCTGCGAAGAATCCCGCCCAGTAATCCTCGAAGCTCTCGAATTCCCAGCACCGGTGATCTCCCAGGCCATAGAGCCAAAGACCAGACAGGACCAGGAAAAGCTGAGCCTGGGACTACAGCGCCTTGCCGCGGAAGACCCGAGTTTTAAGGTTGCCACCGATCAGGAGACGGGCCAGACGATCATCAGCGGGATGGGTGAACTTCATCTGGAGATCATCGTCGATCGTTTGAAGCGAGAGTTCGGCGTCGATGCGAATGTCGGGCGCCCGCAGGTGGCTTATCGCGAGACAATTCGCAAGCCCGCGGAAGGAGTCGGAAAGTTCGTGCGCCAGACCGGCGGTCGCGGCCAATACGGGCACGCGGAAGTAAAGATCGAACCCGCCGGACCGGGCACCGGGTTCGAATTCGTGAACGCGATCATCGGTGGCGTAATTCCACGCGAGTACATCAAGCCTGTCGAGCAGGGAATCAAGGAAGCGATGGAGGGCGGTGTACTGGCGGGCTACGAGCTTGTCGATGTTAAGACGACCTTGCACTACGGCAGCTACCACGAGGTCGATTCTTCGGAAATGGCTTTCAAGATTGCAGGTTCGATGGCATTCAAAGACGCGGCTAAGAAGGCTGATCCCGTGCTGCTCGAGCCAATAATGAAAGTCGAGGTTGTCGCACCGGAAGAATACGCCGGCGCGATTACCGGCGACATCAACTCGCGCCGGGGCCGCATTGAGAGTATGGCGGCGCGTCCGGGAACTCAGGTCATCACGGCCTTCGTGCCGCTCTCGGAGATGTTCGGTTATTCGACCGATATGCGTTCGATGACGCAGGGCCGCGCGACATACACGATGCACTTCCATCGTTATGAGGAAGCGCCGCGCAGCGTTCGCGAGGAGATCATAGCGAAGGTGCAAGGCACCGCAAGGTAATTATTTTTCCATCTCAGGCGGGCGCTGGTTGAAGCGCTTGCGGAAAAAGGAGCTAGACAACAATGGCAAAGGAAAAATTTGACCGTTCAAAACCGCACGTGAACGTGGGAACGATCGGGCACATCGACCACGGGAAGACAACGCTGACGGCTGCAATCACAAAAGTGCTGGCTAAGCACAACCCGAAGA
>JBASRM010000275.1:0-2524 GCA_049273835.1 Blastocatellia bacterium
ACGCGGAGCCATTCACCGGGACCCTGTCATCGAGCTATCCGGCGCTCACCCAACTATGTTTGCAACTCTCAGGAAGCTTGGCTTAATAAATGAGCAGATCGCGTGGAAACAGAGATTTTTCGTCCCGATTGAGGAAGAGCGAGGCAATGCAGTCATTGCGGCTCTATTAGAGCAGTTCCCGGTTATCGCTACTGAGGACGAAGAAGCAGACAGTGACATGCCATCCGCTGTCGCCATGCCTTCAGCAAACGCGACGCAGCCAGTTGACCGGGAGACTTGGCTTATCGAGCCCGTCGATGTTCACGCTAACCACGACGTAACAGCGGAGCAGCCCATCAGCCTGACAGAAAGTGAGAGTGATCCGACGAGCTATGAATCCGGCCCCATGCTCCAAACGCTGCCACCGGACTACCGAACGGCAGCGATTCAAATCGGTTTCAACTTCGCCGAAAGCGAGTCCGTTTAGGACTCGCTTTCGAGCCATCCGCAAGACCCAGCGTGCGAGCACCGCCCCACGCGACGGACCGCCCACCCACCCACCCCTTCTCGTCAACTTAGGCCTCTCTGCAGATTTGACTCTCGTTCAAGAGCGAACCGAGCTTTAACTAGTATTTTTCCAACATCATCCGGATGCTTCTACCTCTTTACGAGCTTTCCAACCACCTCATATAGACCACTCCCGCAATGAAGCCCTGGCGCGAATACTAGAACCAACGTGATTGTACGTTAAGCAGCTGACTCCGTTTGAATCTAACTGGATTCTTTGCTTGCTCCCCTTTCTCGGACTTTCCTGCGGCACCCCGTGTGTCAAGTCGCGCAAACTACGACGCGAGTCCTCCACTGCGTTCCAGCCCTGCGGGTGACACACGAGGCCCCGCCGCCAGGTTCTGTCCTTTAAGGGGAACAAGCAGTTAAGAAAGCTTTTTTTAACGGACAACTCCGCCCGAGCGCGTGAGACCTGTTCAATCCCACTCGAAAGGAGACTTAGATGCTACCCAAGCCGTTACAGAAGCTCTACGACAAGGCTTCGCTGTTTCTCGACAAGGACTCAACCCACCAGGATCACTATTGGGCGGTCGGAATACACAAGGCAATCCATCAAGCTTTTCCAGATTTCGGGGGAACCCATGCAGCTACGACGGTTGGAAAAAACCCAGGAACGAAAGCGGTGTCGTCCTGCCAAGTTTCCCCGAATGATTTCAGCTACCGAACTCGGAACCACAAGTGCGACACCCCAGGGAGATGCTCAGTAGCAGATATCGCACGAGACGAACCAATCAACGCCCTGCCGCTGTCTCCACCCGACGAGGTAGAAGCGGCCTAAACTCGCCTAAACACTTCACAAATCGCGACCCCGGGACTTTTCTCACGCCTGTGGTACAGATCGGCTTCACTTTCGCAGAGAGCGAGTCCGTTTGGAATCGCTCTCTGCAATTCGCAAACATCATGAGAGGAGATTTGCTGTTCAAGGCGTCCGTCGCGCGTCTCAAATCGGGGTCAGAAGCTACGACTTCAAGGCAGTCGATCCAGCGATCAGTGAGCAGCGCATGATACCGCTCAATGCCGCGGGCGATGAGATCAACCTGATTCTCGATCTCTACCTTCGCGGCATCCACATCCACAGGGGACTGTGAGCCTCAGCTACTAGTGCGCCAACCGCGAGAAAGAAAGCGGTCGCAGCAGTAGCAGCAACCAAAGTGGCCTTCCCCTCCCACAGTCGGGCCAGGGCCGCCATCAAGGACAAGCGAACGAGGTATTCATGGAGTTTCTGAGGAAAATCCGGCTTAGACCGTCGAACCACAGCCTTCGTACCAATTGTGGCGTACCCTCCGAGGACCGCTTCATGAAGCCGTCGTCGGAAAACACAATCGCGACCCTTGACTGCCGCCCAATTGCGGCGGCCCGTCAACGCTCGCCAACCACCCGACCAGGCCGCGGACTAATTTGTCGAAAATTATCGAAAATGCTAGACTCCGCGTCGTGGCTTCTTGCGTCGTCTCCTATCTCGATACAGAAGGCTTGCGTCACACCGTTGAGGTTGAGGCAGAGAGTTTGTATGAAGCGGGCGTGCTAGCCATTCGTACCTTTCGTCAGCACGAATGCGAGCCAGGGCAAGTCAGCAACCTAGAAGTGGAAGTCCGAAGCTCGGTCATCCACACTATTACCCCAAGTAGAATTTATGATTGGTTGAACGGCGGTGCTAAGACACCGAAGGAAGCTGTGATGAAGGAGCGGTTGCGGTCACTACTCTAGCAGTTTACATTTCGCAGCCAATTACTCTTCTAACAATGCCCAAGCATATTGCGGCCGAGAACTTGCCGGGTGCACGCAGATCGGCCCTACCAAAATTCATTGCGCCTCAGCTCGCGACACTGGTCAAAGCCCCGCCGTCGGGAGATGAGTGGGTACATGAATTGAAGTTCGATGGATATCGGATGTTATGCCATCTCGATCGCGTCGAGGTACGCTTTTGGAGCCGGAACGGGAAGGACTGGACTAGCAAGTTTCCGAATCTCACCATTGC
>JBASRM010000141.1:0-12191 GCA_049273835.1 Blastocatellia bacterium
GAAGGAACGTTACCAGTTTGAACCGTCCGACGCCTGGCTCGAGCACGTAAGGCTGGCTTCAGTTCGGCTTAACGATGGTGGTTCCGGTTCATTCGTGTCGCCTGAAGGCTTGATGGTGACGAATCAGCACGTCGCCAGCGGCCAGCTTCAAAAGGTTTCGACCAAAGAGAAGGACTACATCAAAGAAGGGTTCTACGCCCAGTCCGCCGCCGAAGAGCTGAAGTGTCCAGACCTGGAATGCAACGTATTGGTCTCCTACGAGGACGTGACCGCTCGCGTGCAATCAAGCGTAAAACCGGGTGACTCCGGAAAAGAGGCAAGCGCCGCGCGTAAGGCCGTTATCGCTGCTATTGAACAAGAAGCGACCGCAAAGACCGGCCTCAAATGCGAAGTGATTACAATGTACAGCGGAGGTGAATATTGGCTTTATCGGTTCAAGAAATACACCGATGTTCGGTTGGTATTCGCCGTCGAAGAGCAGATCGCGTTTTTTGGAGGCGATTATGATAACTTCACATATCCGCGATACGATCTCGATGTAGCGTTCTTCCGCGTATACGAAAACGGCAATCCCCTCAATACACCGCACTATTTCAAATGGTCAACTGCAGGCGCCGGTGATGGCGATCTTGTCATCCTGTCCGGCAACCCCGGCTCGACCGCCCGACTGCTGACCTCTGCGCAAATTCAGTATCAGCGAGATACGGGTAATCCGCTTCAGAAACAGGTGTGGACATCGCGTCGGGATGCGCTGGTCCGCTACGCCGATCTGGGCGCTGAACAAGGGCGTCAAGCCGGCAGCGCCATTCGCTCATTGAACAACTCGCTCAAGCGATTAGTCGGTCAACAGGAAGGCTTAATGAATCCACGCATGTTGGCCAGAAAGGAAGCTGAGGAGAAAGCTTTGCGAGAGGCAGTCGGCAAACGAGCCGACCTTCAGAAGGCTTATGCCTCCGCGTGGGAAGATATTGCATCAGCATATCGAGAATTGCCTGCCAGGGCGGGGCCGGTCGCGTTCTCGGTTCTGACTCCCTCGCGGTTGGGAACGATCGCGTCACAGCTCGTTCGCTTCGCCGAGGAGATTCGCAAGCCGAACGACAAACGCTACGACGAGTTCCGGGACTCAAAGCTCGATTCGTTCACCTTCGCCCTGATGTCTCCCGCGCCGATCTACGCGGCGATGGAAGAAGCACTCTTGGCGGCCTGGTTGGAGGAAGGGTTGAAGACGCTTGGGCCAAACGATCCGTTCATCAAGGCTGCGCTCGAGGGCTCGACTCCCGCCGCAGTTGCCAGGCGGTCGGTCAGCGGAACCAGGTTGTTCGACGTTGCGGCGCGCAAAGCGCTGCTAGAAGGCGGCGCCGATGCGATCGCCAGGTCCGATGATTCCATGATCGTGCTCGCTCGACGCGTCGAGCCCATCATCCGAGAGCTGCGAGCCTGGAACGAAGAGAACATTCTGAACGTCGAAGCGAGCGCCGGCGAAAGGATCGCCAAAGCCCGTTTTGCGGTCTACGGAAAGAGTTTGCCTCCCGACGCAAATTTCAACCTGCGAATAAGCTACGGCCGGGTGTTGGGCTATGAAGAAGACACGACGCTTGTGCCGTATAAGACGACGCTCTTCGGGTTGTACGACCGCGCCAGGAGCTTCGATGAGAAGCCGCCTTACGACCTACCCAAGAGATACCGCGAAGGGAAAGACAAGCTTGACCTCACGACGCCGGTGAACTTCGCCTACACAGCGGACACGATCGGCGGGAACTCCGGGAGCCCTGTAATCAATCGCAACGCCGAGATCGTTGGATTGAATTTCGACAGCAACATTCAGAAGCTCCCGAATCGCTACTGGTACGTAGACGAGAGTGAAGGCGGCCGCGCGATAGGGGTTCATAGCGCCGCGATCATCGAAGCGATCAAGAAACTCTACGCCGCCGACAAGCTGGTCAAAGAGATCCTCGGGCGGTAAGGCTCCTCCTTTTCGCAGCCGCCTGCCCTCTTCACTGATTAACCGAGATCTTTGCCGAAGCAGGCGTGACAGCCCAAATGCTGCCCTGTGGACCGCGGAAATGGGTCGGCGGGTTGCTTCGTTTGGTTAGTTCTTGATCGAGTTGCACTGGTAGCCCGGTCCTCCAACCAGCAAAGACTTCCGTCCAAGAAACTCTTCAGTACACGCGTTCTTAACTGCACCCCGAATCGGCGGGAGATAGGTTCAGTTTCTCCTCGATTCCCCGGCGGCCGTTGTGCTAGTATCTGCGCCGAGATACGCAAAACTACTTCGGCGAGGTGCAAGATGCTGAGCTTGATTTACCGGTCAACCGCGCGGTCATTTGTTGCCGCACTTCTAATTACCTGCCTGCTTTCGCTCGCCGCGCCCAAAGCGGCTGCTGCCGATCGGCCGGCAGATTTCGGCAACGGCGGAGTTCGCGAAGGCTCTACAACCCCGGCTTCCGAAACAAAGTTGCCGAATGTCTTATATGCCGCGTTTGAAGGTGTGACGAGCCTGCCGGTTGAGCCGGCTCTCGAACCTGCAACACGACCGCGCCGCGTCGGCGGCCTGGCCGGAGCCGTGGATAACGCCGTCAGGACATTTCCGCCGCCCACGCCCACGCAGCAGCCGGGGGTTATCAGCACCGCGCCGATGACGGCGGGAGAGAAATTCCAATCCTGGTTCCACACTCGGTTCCTTTCGCCCGGCGCCTACGGTTCGGCGGTGTTCAACGGACTGTGGAAAGAGCTTCAAGATAATGACGACTTCAAGAAAGACACAGTTGAAAACTATCTCGCCGATTCAATGACCCGTGCCGCGCGCAGTTATGCATTTGGCACGACAGCAGGTTTTTTTGAGAAGGCCCTCTTCGCCTCGCTTTTCAGGCAAGATCCGCGCTATCACCGGTCGGGAAGGCAGGGTGCCGGCGCAAAGATCGGATACGCGGTTACCCGGGTGTTCGTGACTCAAGGCGATCGCTGCGGCTGTCACCAGTTCAACGCGTCATTTCTATTGGGAGCAGCCGCTGCATCAGGCACGGCAACCTTGTGGGAACGTAGGGAGCGCACCGGGCCGATGCACACCATCAGCCGCTTCTATAATCATGTTGCGGTTACAGCCTTATTCAACATCGTGAAGGAGTTCGTTGGCGGTCAGTAAGATCTGGCAAGAGTAAGACCGAGAGGGCAAGAGCTGATGGGGATTCCGCTTCCCGATCGCTCTTGCCTTTTTTGGTCTTGTCAGACGGCGTTGAGTTGCTTCAGCAGCGGCCGTGATCTTAGATCGCGCTCGAGAGCGTGACGGATGATCTGATAGTTGATGTCGCCGATCTTCGCGATATGTTCCGGTTTGACAAAATTACGCGCGAAGGCGGTTGGATGAACTCGGAACATTTCACGAATAATGCTCCGAAGTTCGGCATCTGCGGAAACGCCTTTACCCGCGCTACACGCAATGCAACGAGGGGCTCCCTCGGCAGTCAAGAAAACGTTTTCATCCGAGCGGATCGACTCATCGCACCCCGCACACTGCGACATATCCGGGAAAAACCCTACGAGCCGGATAAGCCACGCCTCGAAATACCTCAGGATCTGCGAGAGATCGTGTTCTTCTCCCTCGATCGCTTCAAGCGTTGCCAGAACCAGTCTGTACAGTTGCTCATTGGGCTCGTGCTCGGGCAGAAATTCGGTGAGGAGTTCAGCCATATATGAAAACGCACTTGCAGTCTCGACGTCACGAGCCGATCGCTCGAAGTGGGAGCGACGGATGTCGCACATGGTAACGCTAACAAGCTCTCGGCCCTCCTTTTGGAAATAACCCAGCGTCACCTCGGTGAACGGTTCGAGCGCAGATCCAAACCGGCTTCTAAGCTTTCGGGCACCGTGGGCCACCCCACGAACCTTGCCCTGATCTTTGGTTAGGAACACGCATATCTTGTCCGCTTCCTTAAGGGCATATGTGCGAAGAACAAAAGCTTCTGTCTTGTGCAATGGCATCGGTGAATCGTCTCGCTGGCGCGGACATTATATCAGACACGCTGTTACTGGCGGGCGAGCCCACTCCGGAGACGCCTTGAAAATCGCATCAACCTCTGGTCGTATATTAGGGGTTCGGGTGACGGACACTTGAGTTGTTTGACACCAGTCCACTTCGTCGTTCGTCCAGGACCTCGCCGGAGCGCTTAGAGTAAGTTGTAAAGGTGACGAACTTGTCGATCGGGAGCACGAAAATGAAAAAGTTCATTGTGTTATTTACAATCGCCGCGTCGGTTTCGGGGATTTCCGCAGCCACCGCTCAACAAGAGCGCTCGAGGCTCGACAAAATTCAAGAGGACTTGAAAGGCGACGTGCCACGGATACTCTGCGTCGACGAGCGCATTGCGACCGGGGGCCAGCCGACCGATGGAGCTTTCCAGAAACTCGCGGCGAACGGCTATCGCGCGGTCTTGAGTCTTCGAACCTCTTCTGAAGGAATCGATCAAAAACACGAACAAGAAGCAATCGAGAAGGCCGGGATGCGATACGTCAACATCCCTGTCATATCAAGCGCGCCGAAGCCCGAGCAGGTCGACGTATTCATCAACGCGGTTAAAGACAAGAACAATCATCCGATGTTGATTCATTGTGGCAGCGCAAATCGAGTCGGCGCGTTTTGGATGATCTACAGGGTCGTAGACCAGGGGTGGCCCGAGGATAAGGCGCTGGATGAAGCGACGAGAATTGGTCTGACCAGTCCCACGCTGAAGGCATTTGCGCACGAATACATCGTTTCCCGACAGAAGAGCAAACAACCGTCCGGGCAATCATAAACCGACGGTTTCCAGCCTCTCCTCGAGATCGATGCTTACCGGTTCAGAAAACCGGGTTTCTCGGTTCGCAAGACCGGTTGTCCGTCGCTTTGCTAACAAGTTAAGATTCGCCTGTGATCATACAACCAGAGTCACACTCGTTGGCGAGCGAGTCACAGAGCGCGACAAAAGAACATCAGCTAAGGGAACTTCTCCGCCGCTTCGGCTCAGTGATCGTTGCTTTCTCCGGCGGCGTCGACAGCGCTTATCTTGCGTATGTTGCGCGCCAGGAGCTTGGAGATCGCGCTCTCGCGGTCACCGGAGACAGCGCTTCTTATCCAAGTCTTCAGCGCCGGGTGGCCGCCGATATTACATCCAGGTTTGATATTCAACACGAGCTCATTCTCACCGAAGAATTCGACGACCCAAATTACACAAGCAATCCAGCCAACCGGTGCTACTTCTGCAAGTCTGAGCTGTACGCAAAGCTGGATCAGATGGCGCGGGATCGAGAAATCGCCGCTATCTGCGATGGAACTAATGCCGACGATGTCGGAGATTACCGCCCCGGGAGGCAAGCCGCGCGTGAGTTCGGTGTGCGCTCGCCTCTGCTGGAGTGCGGAATGACCAAGGCGGATATCCGCGAAATGTCCCGCCGAGCAGGGCTTCCGACCTGGAATGAGCCGGCATCCGCGTGCTTATCTTCGCGAGTGCCTTACGGACAGGTGGTCACTATCGAGAAGCTGTCTATGGTGGATCAAGCGGAACTAGCACTGAAGCAACTGGGCTTTCGCCAGGTTCGAGTGCGACATCACGGAGATGTAGCTCGCATAGAAGTTGCACAGGACGAAATGCCTCAAGCGCTGGATTGCGAAATGGCGCGTCGCATATCGTCCAGATTAAGGGAACTGGGCTTCAAGTACGTGACGCTCGATTTGGAGGGCTACCGTACCGGCTCGTTGAATGAGGCGCTCTGAAATGGCCGCCGCTGACTCGCGAGGCGTAATCATCAGGCCCGAGAGGGCCGGCCCCAGACAAGCTGCCGTGCAGGCTGGCGGAGGCTTTGTTACAAGCCGTTAGGATCTTGTCTCAAAGGACCCGTGGCGTCCTGCGCCACTCACGAAGCGCTTAGCACCAGATGAGGTTTCTTCCCGCAACGCCGCAAGGCCGTGATTGAACTCGTTCGCCATCGCCTCTGCAAAGCTCAAATCAAACTGCTCGTAGGCGGACATCCGGTCGCCTCGCATGCAGACTTGTGGGAACTCAGTTAGTTCGCGTGCGAGGGCTTCAGCAGCCTCGCGCGCCGCACCCCTTGGAACGACTCGATGCACAAGCCCGATGTCCTGCGCCTCCGCTGCGCCGACAGGGCGCCCCGTCAATATCAAGTCAAGCGCGCGGCTCAGCCCTATCAATCTCGGTAGGCGCACAGTCCCGCCATCGATCAGCGGTATCCCCCAACGACGGCAGAAGACTCCAAGAACGGCGTCTTCCTCCATCACGCGCAAATCGCACCAGAGAGCAAGCTCCAGCCCGCCGGCAACAGCGTATCCGGAAATTGCCGCAATAACCGGTTTGCTCAAGATCATTCGAGACGGTCCCATCGGTCCATCGCCGTCCTGCTCGGTGCGATTATGCTTGTCGGAGGCGATTGCCTTCAAATCAGCTCCGGCGCAAAAGGTCCCGTTCTCGCCGTAGAACACACCGACCTGGGCCTGGTCGTCTGAATCAAAGCCGCGGAAGGCATCGGCGAGCGACTGCGCGGTTTCGCGATCGACCGCATTGCGCACTTCTGGCCGGCTGAGGATAACCGTTGTAATCGGTCCGTCTTTTTCCACACGCACAGACATGCTGTTCCCGGTTAATTAATTAGTTCGGTTGGTTCTCGGTGACGCCGTCTTTCTCTTTGTACCGGCTAGCCCTTTGTGAGTGACTCCGCTTCAAGCTTCTCCGGTCGTATTTCAAGATCGCGAACATCTGCCTTAACGGTGAGCATATTGTCGTTAAGGATCTCGATCTTGCGTTCGACCCGGCGAAGACCAGCATTCAAGTCAGCGCGCAACTCCTCCTGCCTTTCTATTTGTTAAAAGTATCAGGCACCGTGGGTGCTTGGCGCGCGGCCTCTGCGGCCTGGAACAACTCTGCTCGTTGAAAACTCAGCAAGTTTGAGAACACAACAGTTGGGAAACGCTGCCGGAGCGTGTTGTACTTCGTGGCCTCCTGGTTGTAATCCCGGCGAGCGACCTGGATGCGGTTCTCCGTTCCGGCGAGCTCATCTTGAAGCCGGATGAACTGTTGATCAGCCTTCAAATTTGGATAGTTTTCAGCCAGCACCAGCAATCGTCCGAGGGCGCCGGTCAACTGATTGTCCGCGGCTATCCTGTCGTTGGGGTCCTGCGAATTGAGGAGCCGCGAGCGGGCATCAGCGATATCGCTGAACACTTGTTCCTCGTGCTTAACGTACCCCTTTACGGTATTCACCAGGTTGGGAATCAAGTCATTTCGGCGTTGAAGCTGGGTGTCAACATTGGAGAACGCCGACCTAACCTGCTCGCGCTCCCCGTTAAGCGAGTTGTAGGTGGAACATGATCCCATCAGCAGAAGGACCAGCACCAGGCCTCCGCCGATCAGCCAAAACGAACGTTTCTTCCGTTTTGACTCCATCACGCTTTGCTGCGCTCGATACTCTTGCTGAAACTGCTCTCGCTCTTCGGTTCCCGGCCCTTTGTCATACATACCGCTCATTAGATTTCTCCTCGCCTTTTTTGATTAGCTCCACGTTGGAATACTTGAGTCGAGCTGCCCATCCCCGTGAGTCGAGGTTCGAGAAGCCATCGCGGTTTCAAGCATATCACCTATTCGCTCGACCAGCGGCACTAAAGAGTTGCGTTCAAGCGCGGATATGGCAACCGCATCTGCCGCCCGCTGCAAATTTGAGATTTCGTCCTCGCTCAACAAATCGGTTTTGTTGAAGACGAGTAACCGCGGGATTCCTGACAGATTCAGCTCTTCGAGTATCTTCTCGACGGAAGCTATGTGGCTCTCAAGAAGCGGGCTGCTTGCGTCCACTAAATGGATCAGCACATCCGAGCTTTCCATCTCTTCCAGGGTGGCGCGAAATGCAGTGATCAAATCCTGCGGGAGGTCTCGTATGAACCCGACCGTGTCGTTGATGATGACTTCTTGATCCCGGGGCAGCCTCAGACGACGGCTCGTCGGGTCGAGGGTAGCAAACATCCGGTCTTCGGCCGCAACCGTCGATGCCGTGAGCGCGTTCAGCAGCGTAGACTTTCCTGCATTGGTGTAACCGACAATGGAAATGATCGGCAAGTCGCGCCGAGTGCGACGTGTGCGCTGTACCCGGCGACTTGTGCGAATCTGCTCGATTTGTTTTTCAAGAAGATGTATCCGATCGCGCACGCGGCGGCGATCGACTTCGAGCTTCGTTTCACCGGGACCGCGGCCGCCGATTCCTCCCATCAACCGGGACATCTCGACGCCGGAACCGGTTAGCCGAGGAAGCATGTACTTCAACTGGGCAAGCTCGACCTGTATCTTTCCTTCGCGGCTCTGGGCGCGTTGAGCAAAGATGTCCAGTATTAGCTGAGTGCGATCGATGATCTTCAGGTCTGTGGCCTCATTTATCGTCCGCACCTGAGCCGGCGTGAGGTTCTGATCGAAAATGATCACGTCCGCGCCCAATTGGAGGCTGCGAATGATCAGCTCGTCCAGCTTGCCGCGGCCGACCAGCGATCTCGGATCAAGTTTTTGTCTTCGTTGAACTATCGAGTCCAGCACTACTACACCTGCCGACCTCGCCAATTCGCGAAGCTCCTCGAGCGATTCCTGCACGGCGGTGGCGCTGCCTGTCGTGACGCCCACAAGAATCGCGCGGTCGCGATGATCTCGAGGACTGCGAATGTGCCGTGCCCGCGCAAGTTCCTCCTCCAGCGACTCAATCAAGTCGATAAAGTCTACGTCGAGCTGGCTCGGGACCTGCGGCTCGAGAAAGCCCCAGATTGCTGAAGACTCCGACCCGGATGTCTCTCCAACGGTTTCAAGCGGGGAGCCGAGGGCGTTGGCCGGCAGCAAGTGGGCCCCGCGAACCAACCCTGGCATTCCGTCGCTACGCACATCAATAGCAGCCATCAGGTCGAGTCTCAGCAGCGCGAGGTCCGCCAGGTCATCCTGGGTAAGCCCTTCACCGGCCAGGTGAGTGTGAAGGCAGCGGAGGCCGCGAAAACGCTCGGCTCCCATACGCACGCGCTTCAGATCGGGCAACACAATGCTGCGAGCGTTCCCTACTATCACATGCTCGACGTAGCCGCCGCGATTGACAAGGACCCCGACTTGCCGGTGAATCTCGTGTGATGCTTCCGAGAGTTGGCGCGCGAACTCCTGGGTGACGATCTGCCGAGGCGGGATACGTCTCTGATAGAGCTTCTCGAGACGGTGAATTTGATTGGGCTTGAGTCCCTGTAGATTCCCATCGATATTGCTAATAGTTTTTTCCTCCCGCTAACCAAGCCTCATATTGCGCACAGGTTATCTTACACCAAACGGTCCGATGGAAGGAAAAAGTAAAAGACAAGCCGGGATTCAGGCGCGGCTCAACCGAGCATGTGTGACCGATAATAGCCTGCGAAAATAAGGTAGTTGATTGTTGCCTTTTGTTTTTCACACCTCTTGCGTTTTGTATTTCGATTGGCTACTATGAAGCCATTCTGAACGGTGGATAAACACCCGCGACATTTCTAGCTGGAAAACTACCGGGAATCAGGGTCGACGCAAACTGACGCAACCGCGTTCGCGCCGAGTTGGGACCCGATCAAGACAGCCGGCAGCGCAAGGGCGCTCTGTAGCCGTTTGGAAAATTTAATTAATTGTTTTGGAGGATGTGTGGTGAACAGGAAACTGATACGACCGACACTTGCGGAAGTGCGTGAGCGCTCCGAGCGCGATTCCCAACATCGCCGCAACCAGGGTGACCCGAATCGCAAGCGCGTGCCGCCTGAACAGACCCATGCGGAAAGCTTCTATTACAAAAAGCAGATGGACAACAGGACTCAGATGATTATCGTGCTTCAGGACGGCGAAGAGCTTCGGGGAAGTATCGAATGGTATGACCGCGGTTGCATCAAGTTGCACAGGACCGAGGGACCCAACCTTCTGGTGCTGAAACATAACATAAAATATATGTACAAGACCGAAGATGCCGATGACGGCGATGGCTTCAGTGAGGATCGTAACGAGGAAGCACCGGAAGAATAAGCCGGCGACCAGCTCGAACTTCCTATTCCCCCTTGCTACGACGGACCCTTGTGACGCGAGCATCCAGCAGTCCCGCTAAACCGCGCGTTGGAATCACAATCGGTGACCCGGCAGGCATCGGCCCCGAAATAGTGTTAAGGGCTGTTGCCGATGCTGAGGTACGAAACGTCTGCTCTCCGGTGATTATTGGCTCGGCCGCGGAGCTCCGCGGACAAGCAAGTGCGTTTGGGCTTTCAGCCGATTTTCCCACCGTCAGCGAATTCAACCTGGGCGCAACAGACCCGGATGGACCTCACATCCTGGATACGGGCGTTGTTGCCGAACCCGTTCAGTGGGGCAACCTGTCCGCCGAAGCCGGCCGCGCGTCGATTGCGGCGATTGAAGCGTGTGTGCGGCTTTGCCTTGCACGCAAGCTCGACGCGATGGCTACCGCCCCGATCAACAAAGAATCGATCAAGCTCGCGGGGTCGCCTTTTCCCGGCCACACCGAAATGATCACCGCGCAATGTGGAGCAACCCGGTCGCTGATGTGCTTCTTCGCCGGTGACCTGAGAGTCTTTTTGTTGACGGTACACACCAGCCTGGCCGATGCGATCAAAGCAATTCAGAAAAAACATGTAGCCGGCGCGCTCGTTCTGGCTGACCAGGAGCTGCGAAGGTTTGGTGTCGCGCGGCCGCGCATCGCAGTAGCCGGACTGAATCCGCACGCCGGTGAGCACGGGCTCTTCGGTTGGGAGGAGGTGCGCGAGATTGAACCAGCAATTCAGGAATGTCGCGAAAGACACGGCATCGACGTGTCTGGCCCTTTCGCCGCTGATACTCTGTTCGTGCGCGCGTCCCGTGGCGAGTTTGACGCGGTGGCGGCCTGCTACCACGATCAAGGGCTGATTGCCGTTAAGTGCCTCGCTTTCGGGCACGCAGTTAATGTGACGCTTGGGTTGCCGATAATTAGAACTTCGGTTGATCACGGAACAGCCTTCGACATCGCAGGCCGCGGTATTGCCGATCACCGCAGTATGGTGGAAGCTATAAAACTCGCGGCGCGTCTGGCCCGCATTCCAGAGACTTGCCGCGAGGCTTCACGAGACCGAAGCGAGCCGCCCACTGACGAACTTTGATTTGTGGAGGAATGATGAAAGTTTCAGTTGCCGCCCTGTTGGTCACCTCCGCCGCGCTGGCTCTCGCTGGACATCCCACGCATCGTGCGGAAGACTCCCTGCAATTGCCCGAAGAAAAGCATCTGCGCAACATCCGCCAGCTTAGCTTCGGCGGCGAAAACGCAGAAGCATACTTCTCGGCTGATGGAAGGAAACTGATCTTTCAATCGACCCGAGATGGACGCGGCTGCGATCAGATATACACGATGAACATCGACGGCTCGGACGTGCGGATGGTTTCCAGCGGCAAAGGGCGAACGACCTGCTCGTATTACTTGCCCAGCGGCAACCGAATCACCTATTCATCTACACATCTGGCGAGTCCTGACTGTCCGCCGAAACCGGACTTCTCCAAAGGATATGTCTGGGCAATTTATCCCGGGTTCGACCTGTTTAGCGCGGCCGCAAACGGGACCGATCTTAAACAGATCACCAACACGCCGGGTTACGACGCCGAAGCGGTGATTTCTCCGAACGGAAAAACGTTTGCGTTTACCTCGATGCGAGGCGGAGATCTGGACATCTATACGATGGACCTGGATGGCAAGAATGTGAAACGGCTTACCAATGAGATCGGTTACGATGGCGGTCCATTCTGGTCATACGACAGCCAGTGGATCGTCTTTCGCGCCAATCACCCGAAAACTGAAAAAGAAAAGGCGGACTATCTCGCGCTGCTCGGGGAAAACTTGATTCGCCCAACGGCTCTCGAGATTTGGGTCATGAAAGCCGACGGCAGCGGCAAGCGACAGGTAACCAGCAACGGTAAGGCAAACTTTGCCCCCTATTTCTTTCCCAGCGGAAAGCGAGTCATCTTCGCCTCGAACATGGCCGATCCACGGGGTCGAGACTTTGATCTGTACGCGATCAACATCGACGGGACGGGCCTTGAAAGAATCACCTTCAACCCAACATTCGACGGATTTCCTATGTTTAGTCCCGACGGGAAGAAATTGGTGTTTGCGTCCAATCGGAACTTCAAAGCACAGGGCGAGAC
>JBASRM010000285.1:0-8914 GCA_049273835.1 Blastocatellia bacterium
GGTGAGACCTTGTGTGAAGAAACGACCGTACTCTTTCGGCCTTGTAGTAACGAATCCATTGGTTTGGTTTCCAGTGCTAGATAACGAATGAATTGGTTCCTACGAACCATTGCGCGATTTGTTTCAAGCCGGTGGCCGAGAAAGCATTCAAGCGAGCTATGACAAAACACATCCAACCCATCGCGTCGTTAACACAAGCCGACATCGAACAGCTCACTGCAGACCGGCGCGAGTTTCATCGGCATCCCGAGCTCAAATACCAAGAGCAGCGCACCGCGCAAGCCGTTGCAGAACGGCTGCGCGAGTGTGGTTACGATGTTACGACAGGGGTCGGCCGAACCGGTGTCGTGGGTTTGATGAGAGACACGAAACAGGCTTCGGGAGCCAGTTCCGCCGCTTCGAGCTCTACTATTGAGGGTGATCGACCCTCGCGCACCTTGCTCTATCGCGCCGATATGGATGCGCTGCCGATAAACGAGGAAAACGACGTCGAGTATCGCTCTAAGAACGACGGGGTGATGCACGCTTGCGGGCACGACGCGCACATCGCTATCGCGCTGGGGGTCGCGAAACACTTCGCCTCGGAACGCGATGGGCTAAGCGGCAATCTCAAGTTCGCATTTCAACCGGCTGAAGAAGGCGGCAACGGCGCGCTGGCGATGATCGAAGACGGCGTCCTCGACGACCCGAAGGTGCAGGCGGCAATCGGGCTTCACGTGTGGAACAATCTGCCGGTAGGGATGGTCGGCGTCTACACTGGTGCGATGATGGCGGCGGTCGATGAGTTCGAGCTGGTCATCCAGGGTGTAGGCGGGCACGGGGCGATGCCTCAACAAACCGTCGATTCGATTGTAACGGCGGCCCAGATCGTCATCGCGCTTCAAACAGTGGTGAGCCGTAACATCTCACCGCTCGACTCGGCCGTAGTCACGGTCGGAGAGTTCAATGCGGGCAACGCGTTCAACATCATCGCCGGCACAGCCAGACTGCGCGGCACCGTTCGCACCTTCAACAAGGAGACGCACAGGGTGATTCCGGAGATGATCGAGAGGGTCATTCGTGGAGTGTGTGAATCAATGGGAGCGAGCTACAAACTCGAATACTTGCGGCAATCTTCTCCGCTAGTGAACAGCTCGGATATGTGCGAGCTGGTCGCCGAGTGCGCGGCCCAAGTCGTAGGTGATGAGAACGTCGTTCGAGATGAGTCGGTGCGAACGATGGGCGGCGAAGACATGAGCTACTTTCTGGAACGCGTTCCGGGCTGTTACTTCTTCCTTGGCACTCGCAATGAGGCGCGCGGGCTGGTTCATCCTCATCACTCACCTCGATTCGATATAGACGAATCGGCGTTGGCCCTTGGCGTTGAGATAATGACCCGTGTCGTCCGGAGTTATCTGAGATAAAGGATGAGCCGATGCTATTCGCAGATCTCGCTCTCGCACGCCGCTTGGAGACGACCGATGCGCTTGCCGGTGTCGAGTTCGCCAGGGCATGGGCTCGTAGTTCATCTTACACCGGAGAAGTGGTTCTCCCGGTTGCCGGAGGCTACGCAGGCTTCGGGGGTGTCGAGTCACCTCTGACACAAGCCTTTGGACTCGGATTGAACGGCCCGGTGACCGAAGTGGACCTGTCGGCGCTGGAGGAGTTCTATCGCTCGCATGGGTCGGCAGTTAACATCGAGACCTGTCCGCTTGCGGATCCTTCTTTGCTGAAGTTGTTGAACAAACGAGGCTATCGGCCTATTGAGTACTCTAATGTCTTTGTGAAGGAGCTCAACGGCGATGAATCATCTGCGATACCAGACGCTGTGGCCGGACTTCAAGTGCGCAGGACGGCGCTCGACGAGGCCGAGAGTTATTCGCTGATTGTCGCGAAGAGCTTCTTTGAGGACGCCGAGATATCGCTCGAGTTGGTGAACGTCTTTAATAGTACATTTCACGCTGGGGGCACGTTCTTCTTTATTGCTGAACTCGATGGTGCGCCGGCCGGCGGCGGAATGATGTCCATTCACAAAGGCGTGGCGTCGTTGGGAGGCGCGGGCACGCTTCCCCAGTTTCGAAAGCGAGGTGTGCAGAAGGCTTTGCTTGACGCGCGGGTTGCGCTAGCGGCCGAGTTGGGATGCGATCTGGCGATGGTGGCGACCGCGCCGGGCAGCAACTCGCAGCGCAACGTAGAGCGGCAAGGATTTCGAGTGGTATACACTCGAACGAAGGTTATCCGGGAATGGACTAGCAGTTAGAAGCGACCTTGAACTTGAATTTACCGCTGATCGTCGCCGCCTTCGGTTTGACGCCGGCCTGGGAGTCAACAAGCTGCCGCTCGGAGTTCGTCGTTTCGTGTGCTAGTCTGCGACGGTGACTTTCTGGCAAGCAGCCGTCGTCTTCCTCGCCGCGTTCGTAGCTGGGATGATGAACTCCGTTGCTGGAGGCGGCACTCTGGTCGCGTTTCCGACGCTGGTGTGGTTGGGCATCGACCCTATCAGAGCAAACGTCACCTGCACTGTTGCGCTGTGGCCGGGATCTCTGGGAGCGATGTTTGGATTTCGGCGCGAGCTTGGCGATAGCCGCCGCTGGATGTTTTTGCTAGGCGCGCCGTCGGTAGCTGGCGGCTTGATAGGCGCACACCTGCTCCTGCTGACGCCTTCGCGCTTGTTTGCTTCGTTTGTCCCTTTTCTCATCCTTTTCGCGACTGTCCTATTTGCGTTTGCAGAGCCGATTACTCGCCGGCTTGCTCGCGGAAACTTGCAGCCGGCAGAACGCTCGCCGACGCGGACCTGGTGGACGAGCGCAATTGTTTTCCAGTTCTTCGTTGCAATCTACGGCGGTTACTTTGGCGCAGGAATCGGCATCCTGATGCTTGCCGTATTGGGACTGATGGGGCTGACCGATATCCATCAGATGAATGGGCTGAAGAACTTTCTCGCGGTCTGCATCAACCTCGTCGCGGCCGGCTACTTCGTCGCGTCCGGCCGAGTCGAGTGGCCCTACGCGATAATTATGGTTGTGGGAGCGATTGCGGGTGGCTACGGCGGAGCGGGTCTGGCGCGCAAGCTTGGGCGGCGATTTGTCCGCGGAGCGGTGATCGTGATCGGCCTTGCAATGGCGCTGTCATTATTGTTCAGGAGCTAACAATCGGTTGTTCGCTCGACGCACCGTAGACTGTCTAGTCTGCGGATGAAAACTTGCCAAACTCAGGATGATACTTCACCAATCCTTGTCGTCCACCGAGGGCTCCCTCTTTCAACTCTTTAACCATGAAGACATCATCGGGAACCGCATATTCTGACCGAAGTCCTTTGGCGCTGGCCGGACCGAACCCAAACCGCGGGTAGTAGTGCGGGTGCCCGAGCACGACCACTACGTTAAACCCCAGGCGCTCACACTCTTTCAGACCTTGCTTAACCAACTGCGTTCCTATTGCCTGATTCTGATGCTCAGGGAGAACCGACATCGGAGCAAGACCCATTGCCGCAAAAGATACGTCCGCCGATTCAATCGAGACGGGGCTGAAGAAAATGTGCCCGACGACTTTATCGTCGAGCAAGGCAACGAGCGAAATGCAGGGGCGTGCTTTCTCTCGAAGGGCGTCAACCAGGTCGGCTTCATTGCGCTGGTCAAAGGCAAGTTCGTTGACGCGTCGAACGTCATTCTGATCGTCTGGAGTTTCAGCCCGAATTACAACCATTTGTTTTGATCCTGATGAAAGCGCCCCACCAAAAAGATGCGCGCACAAATCACATCGGCGCGTTTTATACAAACGGGGCCGGCGCAAAAAAAGGCGGAGGCGCCTGGGCCTCCGCCTCGCTTCGGTTTGAGAGTTAGCTCGTACTACTGTTCTTTTTTCTCGGCGCCTGATCTCTTAAGCTCGCTTTCCAACTTGAACCGCATCGGGGCGGTCACAGTTGTGTCTCTGACTGTGTAGTCGGACGGCACTTCAAACAGCGAGTGTGCGGGCTCGCTACGATCGATGCTGATCAGCCGGTAAGTGGTCTCGCCGATGCGAGGGTCGCTATGCCGGCTCTGAACGACTGTTTGCAATTCGGGAGAGTACCAGCTCTCGGAAATTATATTGATAGGCGCTTCGTTTCCGATTTCACCGGCAGCAATCGTAGTCGTGAATCGCGTGCCTTCTGCTTCAACGCCCTCGATCGTCTGTTTTCCAAGTGATTCTTTTTTGGTGTTCTTGGAAGTTACCTTGTTGAACATGACTTCGCCGCCGAATCCGCCGATCACCGCTCGCGGCATCTCGCCTCTCATCGGGGGCGGTCCAACTCTAGACATCATTTCGCCTTTCACCTCGGCGGCCGCTTTTTCTCGCAGTTCGGCATTCAGGTTTCCCTCTTCCGGACCCCTGGCTTTCATTCCCTCAGCCATCTTCTTGCGTGCTTCTCCCATTCCATTAAGGCTTATCTTGCGTGCGACGCGGGTCTTAGCGTCGAGGACATAATTGACCTCGGCGACGGGATCGTTGATGAAGATCGTCTGCTGCGGTTCGCCCGCCGCGGCGTAAGCGCCAACGGAGCCAATCGTCTGCTCCCGGCGCGTGCGGCCTTCGCCATCGCGATACACCGATGCGGTGTTTCTGCGCACAATGCGGTTGCCATCCGCGAGTGTCTGGATTGTCTCGGTTACGGCCTGTGCCGAATAAGGCGCCCCCTTCACCAGCTTGCCGTCGACGCTCATCTCAGACGAAACGAACACAAAGGTGTTGTCTCCCTGGCCGCCTCCGCTTCCAAATCCGTAGCCAACTCCGGATCCCGACCCGGCGACAACAACGCCGCCCTGCGCGACGACTACTTCCTGTCTGGCCGATCTTTCTTGAGTCGCTTGAGCGGCGACGCCGGCTACACCTACCAGCACTGCAACCCCCAGGCTGATTGCAACGAGCATTCTTCTTTCAGTTTTCATAATGGTCCTCTCTTTCAACGGTTCTCTCGTAACGTGCGTGTCAAAAAACCGAGGCGACTCGGTGAGGGTTTCTCGAGGGCCCCCGGGCGTGTCAATCGACCGCGACCAAGGCCCCACGGAGAAAAAACTCTTAAACCCATTCAACGCACAAAGCGAATGGCGCGCGCCAACCCGTCGTTGCCCACTACCACATCCGCCTTGATGCGATCTCCCGCGCGTTCCATATTCATCGGTAATCCGAATGACATAAGTGCCGATCGTGGTAACTCAACTCGCATAACCTGCCCGCTGTCGGATTGAGGCATGCCATCCAGATTCATAAGCGGGATGAAATCGGTGGCGATCTCGACCTCGCGGCTTGGCTCGTCGACACGATTACTGCGCGAATTCGCGACGCTGGCGGTCTTCAACTCCGCGGGAGTCCGTCGAATGCTGCGTGCTGGCCGATTGATCGCAATCTTGCCTGGACTCAACGAAGGCGACGTTGGCGCCGGCTCTCGCTGAACGGTAGCGGTTGTCGGCGCTGCGGTTTCCAGCACAGCCGGCGATTGCGCATCGCGAGTTCGCGATGCGATTAGCGAAAGCAGCGTGACGATTATTGCCGCCGCCGCCGCGCCTGCTCCGACGTAAAGCCATCGACGGGCGGTGAATCTGTTCCTCACCGGTGCCGGGCTGGTGGAATGCTGCTGTCGAAAGGCTGCGAGCAACGCTGACTCAATACGCGCGGGAGGCTTGGCGGTCTCAGTTGCAGACAGCCGTCGCAGCCCCGCTGTTAACGCTCGTTCATCAGCCAGACGCGCCGCGCAACGCGCGCACGCTGCGGTGTGAGAAACTGACTTCTCGACCAATGCCGAGTCCATTATCTGGCTCCTGGCCAGGTCGGTGACGATAGCTTCCAGATCGTTACAATTCATGCGAAACACCTCGCCGATGCTACTTCCTCCGAAGCGGAGTCGCGCTCACGCGCAGCGCGGAGTTTCTCTAAGAGCAGCGCTCGCGCTCGATGTAGCCGCGAGCGCACGGTGCCGACCGCGCAACCAACGACGTCCGCAGCTTCGATATAACTCATCTCGTGCAACTCGCAAAGCAAGACAACCTCACGATAGTGCGCAGGCAAAGCCAGGATCGAATGACGCACCGTGCGTATCATCTCGTTTCGCGTCAGGTCGCCGAGCGGGTCGCCTTCAGCAATCAAGGCGGTGTGCGCGATCACGTCGTCTTCAGCCGACTCTACAAACGGAACGAACAGACGATCCTGCTCGAGCCTTCGCAAGACGTGATTACGAGCGATGCCGTATAGATAGCTGGTCAGCGTTCCTCTATTTGGATCGTAGCGGCCGGCGTCGCGGATCAACACGATGAACACCTCTTGAGTAACGTCTTCGGCAATGGTCTCGGACCCGCACATCTGAAGCGCGAATCGGTACACTCCCGTCTGGCGGCGACGATAGAGCGCAGTGAACGCATCTTCGTCTCCGGCCATCATTAGCCGCAGCAGCTCCGAATCGCTGGGAGTCATCGGCAAAGTCATCGTTTGTCTGTGGACCGCCAGCCCGCCTGCTGACACTAATGATTCACGCGAGGCACCCCGAAAGTTCCAAAAGGTGGAGAGAACGGCATTTGAGCCCGTGCCGGCGCGCGGCAGACGCGAGACTTGTTAGGTAGTTACGACGCGCCGCCGATTAAAAACGGGATTCCCAACCTTTGCGATTTTTCTTTGCCGACGAGCTCTTACGAGGGTTACTGTTTCTTTTCCTCGGTTTTGGCTGCCGCTTTCTTTTTCGCCGGCGCAGGTCCCGGACCCGAAATAGGTTTCAGCGTCCAGTACGCTGAATCAGACGCGACCCATTCCGGTAAGACATAACTCAGTTGCGGATCCAAACCGTAGATGCTCACGTCATCGAACACGATGGCGTCATTGGCTATCCGCGCCATCTTCTTCGTACCATCGTCCCCAAGCGCGTCCTGATAGGCCTTTCCATGAGGCAGCAAGTTGGAGTCCTCCATGGAGCGCCACGGGGTCAGGACAATAAAAGTTCCAGCCTGCGCGCCCCCGACTACCTGGTAAACCGCCATATGCTCGTCGACTTTCGCCTTTACGTGAGCGGCTCTGATTATCATGCGCTGCTCCTCGAATTCCTGTATGTGCCCGGGCTTCACGCGAATAGTTTCAACTCGCATAAATCGCATTTTTCCTCTGTCGCCAGCGGGAAGGTTATAACTCAAGTCGGCGCGCAGCCTGCAAAGCATATCGCGCTGCGCCGAGTGATAGTCTTCGCCCGAGTGACGAATACGATCGAAATCGGCCTTGTAGGTCTCGCCTATCCTGTCGAGGTCTTTCTGAGCTTTCTCATAGTCGGCGAACGAGGCGAACGGCCAAATATAAGTGACCTCGTTTTCGTTGCCGGCAATTGGGACCAGCGCCAGGCGGTGGTGCGGCGACTTCGCCTTGGCCCAGATTCGGACTGTTGCGTTTGCTTCCTTTGAGTGCGCTTCCATCATTCCTGCCTTGATGTCCTCGCGGACGATCTGAATCACCGGGGGCGGACCCGTTTGAGCGGCGGCCGGAAAGCCGAACAAGCAAACTAGACACATCGAAAACAAGAATCTCTTTTTCATGGATCACTCTCCTTCGAGTTGGTTGGAATAATGTTGAGAGGAAACACATCGCATCCGAAGCGCAGCGTTTCCAGCTTCCACGGTATGCGCAAGGTCCTAAATCACGCGTTTGATCCTTGACCCGTTAGATCGAGAGATACCAGAACGTTTTGCTGTGCGAACACCCAGGAGCCGGGCTTCAGCGGGAATGACTAGTGGGTCTACAGCGGGTGGGATTATATCACCAGGTCTGCCAATCGCGGCCTGGCTTTCGCTTTCGAAAATCCCCTTTCTACAGACAAAGTCGAACCGGCTATGTCCGGATTGCTCTGGAAGCGCTAAGATCCCAGCAATTTACAAGTTTCCGGCGCTTGAGCTCAACTGGACCGGCGACGATAAGGCTTGAGGCGAAGGTTCCCACGTAACGGCTTACAAGGCGCTGACTCACGCCTCGTATACGTGCGTCCCAAACAACTTGTCGTGGAGACCCTGTTTTTGTTCATCAAATAATGGCCAGAGATAAAGAAGGAAGCACAGGTTTCCGATCACTGCTTTCACTAGTTCCCGCAAGAACGCCTTGCCGAATCCCAGCGGCCGGCCGGTGGCGTCGAGCACCTTGATCTTCATCCACCGCTTACCAAGCGACGCGCCATCCTTGCCAAGCAAATACACGTTATAGAACCAGATCAGCGCGCCGCCGAGAAATATCGCAGCGTACCCAAGAAAGAACAGACCAAGAAATGCGCCGGCGGCATCGTTGCTTATCTGTCCACGCGAATCCGATGTCGATGCAACGCCGACCATGGCGATCGCGAACAGAATCCAGCCGGGAACCATCCCTAGCGCTACAAGCAACGAGTCGAGCAGCATCGCAACGAACCTCTTCCCCATGCCCGCGTACGCGAACTGAGGCGGAGTCCCGTAACCACCTGGCGCTGCGTAGTCCTGGGGCGGCGCGCCGTAGCCACCCTGCGGTTGATATCCCGGATATGACATGTTCTGTTCCTCCCGTGTGTATTCTGTTCGTATAGCCGCACCACGAGCTTGAAATGATCGAGGGACCGGTTCCGTGATCTCGGGGGTAGGGCCGTTACAGCGCGAGATTATAACGAGCGGTTTTATTGACCGCAAACCTTTCGCGAGCCTGCAAGAAACGCCGAGCGACTGCTTAGCGAATCCCACCAACTGCGTTGGTGGGACTGGCGAAGTCTTCGGGCGCCGTCCGCGAGTAGGCTGAGTATGAACAATCCACCGAGATCGAAATGCCTGAAGATCGCCTTTTCAAGTTCTCCCTAAATCAGGCCTTCTGTCCACCACCACCTTGCCTGACTTGATCACTACCGACGCATGATTCACACCGAAAAAGTAAGGTATCTGACGATAGTCGTGACAATCGAACACGACCATAT
>JBASRM010000301.1:0-2351 GCA_049273835.1 Blastocatellia bacterium
GGCACCAACAATCTTCACGGCAGCCTGTTCTACTTTCAACGACTCGAGGCGTTGAGCGCCGAAACATCCGACGGCAAGCCGCTCAAGGATTTTCATCGCGAGCAATTCGGCGGCACAATCGGCGGCCCAATCGTGAGAGACAAGATCTTTTTCTTCGGCGCAGTCGAACAGATCATTGCGAACCTGACCCGCGCGAATCTGAGCGAACCCATCGGAACTCCTTGCTCGGTTTCGGCTCCGACGATTGGCGCGAATGAGACGTTGATAAACGGCAGCCCTGATTGCCAGCGCCTCGCGCTAGTCAACTTTATCAAGGTTAAGCTCGGGCAGGACGAGAGCTTGCCGGTCAAGCATCCCCAGCGAAACACCGCGATGTTAACCAAGCTCGACTGGGATCTTTCAGCTGATAACAGGCTGAGCGCTTCTTACAACTTTGACTACTCGAAGAACGAAAACCAGACCTTTGACGTCGCCACCTACGGCACCTCGGCGAATGGCACGGAGGGACCGTCGAAGATCAACGTGTTCAACTTGAACCTGTTCAGCTCGCTGTCCGCCACCAAACTGAATGAGGCGCATTTTACTTACGCTCGCGAATCACGTCCGCGCTCCGCTACACCGTCGAATCTCGCCGCTGACACAGGAGTAGGCTTTGGACCGACCTTCCGTTTCGGAAACCCGTTCTTTCTGCAGCCTAACGTCGATGAATTGTTGTGGCGCACTCAGATCAGAGACAGCTTATCGATCGTCTCCGGAAGACACACTTACAAGTTCGGGGGCGAATGGATGCACTCGCTCAACGACCAGGTATTTCGCGGATTCTTTACGGGACGGTACCTGTTCGACAGCGTGAGCGGATTCCTGCGATACGCCTCACCGGCGGCACCGGGCGGGTTTGGGCCGGGCACGGTCGGCTGCTCCAACGGCACCTTTGTTACCTTGCCGGCAACTTGCGGAGGCGGCAGCACTCCGACCGGCGGTCCTCTGCTTTTTTATTTGCAGGACGGTATCCCAAGCGGATTACCGGACGTTCCTCCGCCGGGAGCTTCGCGGATTTCCAACGAGGACTTTGCCTTGTTCGTTCAGGACAAGTGGCAGATCAAACCGAACCTCACTTTCAACTACGGGCTCCGATGGGAAGCACAGATCTTTCCGAATCCTGTTGTCGATCCCGCCAACACGGCGTACGGGCCTTTCCTGAACGACCCTCGATTTCCATCAGACGGCACTATCGAGGATCAGAAAAAAGAGTTCCAACCCCGTGTCGGATTCGCCTGGGATATATCCAAGATCGGGAAGTCGGTCTTGCGCGCCAGTTGGGGAATCTACAATGCTCGTCAGAATATGCTGAGCCAGGTAGGGTCGATCACAACCAATGGCGCTCAACAGCGGACCAACTTCGTGACCACTGACTTCATCCGGCAGTTCGGCGTGCCTGCTCCGGTGTGGCCGGGACTGGCGCCCGTGGGCCCGGCGCCGCCCGCAGGTCAATTCCCGTTGTTCACCGGGGTGCGGGTCTTCAGCCGCGATTACAGAAACCCGCGAATCTACACAACCAACGTGGCCTTCGAACAGGAAATCGCGCCCAACGTGGCAGTCTACTTCGACTTCACTCACGCGAAAGGTGTTCACCTCACCCGGTTCACCAACGTCAACATCGGCTCCGGTCCGGCGGTCTGCTGTGCGATCTCGAACACTGTTCAGATATTCATCCCAGGAACCGGCGATGCTTCGTTCTACAGCGGGCCTCCCATCTTTGGCCCGCAGTTGGGCGATGTGTTTGTCACCGGGAGCTCAGCCAAATCGCTTTACCGCGGCCTTACCGTCGGTTTGAGGAAGCGGTTTAGCAAGGGATTCCAATTGGAAGGAAACTACGTTTTCTCCAAGGACCTGGACGACGACTCAAACGAACGCGATCCGTTTACTGAACGTTCGTTCAGCCGCTTTGACTTTTCCAGGGACTATTCGCCGTCGGATCGCGACATTCGTCACAAATTCAACTTCTACACTTACGCCGAGGTAGGCTGGGGGTTACAGGCCAACGCGAGAATACAAGCGCGTTCGGCCCAACCGATCACGCCGAGTCCGCGGGTGTTGAATAACGTGGACCGCGGCCGCAACAGCGCGCGCAAAGACAACGAGTTCTTTTCGTTCGACTGGCGCTTGCAGAGGCCCTTCAAATTGGGAGAGGGGATCGCGTTGATGCCAATGGTTGAGGTGTTCAATACCTTCAACAACAAGAACAACGTCAACCCATTGGTCTCGCCGGCGCTGTTCAACTTCGACGGCTTTTTGAGATTCGGCGTTGGAGACCCGCGGCAGCTCCAGCTTGCGCTGAAGCTCACGTTCTA
>JBASRM010000304.1:0-1953 GCA_049273835.1 Blastocatellia bacterium
GGACCACTGCGCCAAAATCATTATCACTCCGGTTATGATCTTCGCAGTAGACTTGCTCATAATGTATTAGACAAACGTCTGCAGGTCCTTGTTCCCACTCTCGCACGCGAAGGTCATCGCCGTAGGACTACCAGTTACCCAGTAACCCCGGCACAGATCCCGGCGTGCGGTTTTCTCGCACCGGGCTCTTCAGAAATACTCGCTTCCGCATCAGGCTTCAAGCCCGAGATGCACTAAGGCAGCGTCGCGAGACGTTGCCAGACGCCCATGCTAGTTCTCAATCGTGGCTTATCGGTGATCCGCGGGCGCGGCACTTGGAAGTGATCTAACAAGTCTTTGAAGCCTTGCCAGTTGAAACTGCGACGATGGCTTCTTCTGTTCAACCACTTCATCAGAATCTTTATCGCCCTACTGTGGAACTCCTGAATCCCGACAGCATTCCCTTTCACTCCGTAGTAGTTGTAATAGCCACGGAGCTTTCGGTTCAGTTGCGGGAAGAGCACGTTGAGTCGAACGTTGCGATTCTGCTTGCACCACTGGGTGAAGTTGGCGATCGAGTTGCGGAGTTTCTTTCGGGAGGTTCTGCGCACGACGTGAGGCTTGCCGGCGCGGTCCGTATCCCAGCGAAACTCGAACCCGAGAAAGTCAAATCTCGTCGAGCCTGGTTTGTTGATTCGACTGAAGTGAATCACTCGCGTCTTATCAGCAGCCAGCCCGAGACCGAACTTTTCGAGCCGAAACTCGAGCGCCTTGAAGAATGATAGGGCGTCTTGCTCATACTGGAATGCGCAGACGAAATCGTCAGCGTATCTGATCAAGCACGCTTCACCCTTCGCGTGAGTCTTCACCACTTCCTGAAACCACAGATCAAGCTATCCGCGTGACCGCAAGCTGCAGCAGCTTGTCTTCGACTACGGGAATCCCAAGCGGACGCATACTGCCATCCGGCTTTGGAATGTAGTGACGACGAACCAGACGGGCGCGGTAGTTCTTCCTCTTTAGTCTCTCGATGAGGTCTCTGATATTTTCAATCAGATTCTCGCCGTACTGTTGGGCGGAGACGCGGTCGACACCGTAGGCGGCGTCTTTGCGAATGTCGCTCCAACATTCGAGCAAGAAGTTTTCATCACCGATGAGACGGTAGAGGTTGAGGAACCGATAGTGTTTTCGGTCTTTGGCCTTGTTGGCTATTGCCAGCAGAGAGGTTTGCATTGGTAACTCCGACTCTTCCTCGTCGGGCAATGTTTCCTTTGCCGACTTGCGTATTTCTGTCAGCCCCTTCCCCGTGTGAACGGCTCTCCCGCTCTCAGAGTACTATGAGCTGATCTGACTCCCTGAAGGCCGTTGGTCGCTCTTCGTTCGGTTGAGCAAACCTACCTTAGTCAGACGAGCGGATGAGCTGAGCCAATCGTTTAGGCTGCGGCCTACCAGTGTCAGGCTTTCGCCGTATGTGGGCTCACTAGCCGTATGCCGTGCAACTGACTGAACCTCATCATCAGTCTGATTAGGAGCCAGCAGGGTCTCCCAGGTTCCTGACGCTTCTCTTCACGCATACCACGCTCTAAGGTGGACCCCGGCAGACCCTCGCGGACCTCACCAACTGCCTTAAGCAAGGCCCTCGGCAAGCGGTCCGTCTGTGTAGGCTTCTGCTGCGTTAAAAGCATCGCCGTCTGCATTAGTCTCGTAACGACGCTGTATCAAGCTTAAGGGAGTGCCGTCTCCCCTGCGGTCTGCGTGATTCCCTGTGTACGCTTCAACTGACTTGTTCGGCTTTGGCCTCCGTAGTAGCAGTTGCAACACTCGGTATGAGTGGTTGGTTAGACCTTACTCAGCAGGGACTCTCACCCTGCAAGAAGGCGCCAAGCTTACCTGGCGCACTAACGATCAGCGCTCACCCGCGCGGACCCGCACGCCGAGCATTCTAAACCTTGTGACACTCGCGGCGCGGGTCCG
>JBASRM010000307.1:0-8558 GCA_049273835.1 Blastocatellia bacterium
TCATAGGACTGGACGGTGCGACGTTCGACATAATCAACCCACTTGCGAGCGCGGGCGGTTTGCCTGTTCTATCGCGTCTGATGCGCGAAGGTGTCAGCGCGCCGCTTCGGTCAACGATTCTGCCTAATAGTTTTCCAGGATGGGCTAGCTGCACCACCGGCACCAGCGAGGGCATGCACGGGGTCTTTTCGCCGTTTATAAAAAACGCTTCTGAGTATACAGTCCGCGCGATGAGCGGCCGCGACATAATGACGCGGCCAGTCTGGGACATCTTGACTGAACATGGCGGACGCTCGATTGTGCTGAACGTTCCAACTACTTATCCACCGGAGCCGATCAACGGAGAGATGGTAACAGGAATGCTCACCCCAGGTCTCCAGTCCGCATTCACTTTTCCACCTTTGCTGAAAAACGAACTGCTCGCGGCCCTGCCTGACTACGTTATTGAACCCGAGCGTCTTCCCGATAAACATGCTCGCGCGCGTGAATTTCGCCGGTCCATCGAAGTCCGCGAACACGCGCTTCGATTCCTGATGCAGCGAGGCGAGTGGGATTTCCTGATGGTCGTCTTTTCGGTCCTCGATCGCGCGCAACACGATTACTGGTCGGACATGTATCCGGCGCACCCTCGACACAATCCAAACACTCCGCCTGAGTTTCGTCAGTTTATTCATGAGGTTTATCAGCGGCTCGACTCTGCGCTGGGAAGATTGATTGAACAACTGCCGGCGGATACACGAGTACTTGTGGTCTCGGACCACGGGTTCTGTTCTGAGTTGTTCGAGGTGCGCGTCAACGAACTTCTTGCGTCCTCAGGATTGCTTGCTTTCAAATCGCCGTCTTCTCGCAAAAACATCGCGAGGGTGAGGGAATTGAAGGAAAAGATTACGCGGCGCATCTCGCCGGCCGCGCCAAACCGAAGCGTTCTCGATAAAAAAGTGGACTACGGCGCAGGGTTCCTTGAAGAGATCGACTGGTCACGGACGCAAGCGTTCTTCGCTCAAGACAAGGGCGTGTGGGTGAATCTTGCAGGCCGCGAAAGCCGAGGAATAGTCCCAGAGCGCGAATTCGACAGTGTGATTGAAGAAGTTCGAGGCGCGCTGCTGAATCTGATCTCGCCTGAGAACGGCGAGGCGGTGTTTGAACGAGTGATGCGGCGCGAAGAAGCCTTTAGCGGCGCGGGGGCGTCCAGGCTTCCCGATTTGGTAATGGTCCCACGGCGAGATGAATACGTCTATAACGAGCGCCCAAGCTACGGGGAGGTAGTTGTGCCGGCTGACTCGACCACGGGGACTCACTCGCGCGATGGGATATTCATCGCGTGGGGTCGCGGGATCAATGGCGGAACATCGTTCGTAGACCCCCCGAATTTGCGCGACGTGGGCCCGACCGCGCTTGCTTCGCTAGGTTGCCCGCTGACCACCGACATGGATGGCCGCGCGCTGATGGAAGTGTTGCGCGATGTGACCGAACCCGCGCGGAAGGGCAGCTCATACAAGCAAGCGAATGAGCGTCAACCAGTTTACAACGCAGCCGAGGAAGCGCAGCTGCGAGAACGGCTTCGCGCGTTGGGGTACATTAAATGAGCGCTTTCGCATAAAATGCCAGGAACATGCGGTTGAAAATTGAGAATCCAAATTGAAATTGCCGGCAGCGGAGATCGCCGCTACACCCATTTACAATTTGCAATTTCAATCTCAATGCATGGGACTGTCCTTACCGCATAACCGCACTTATGAAAACTCTAGTCATCGGGCTTGACGCCGCAACGATGGACCTCATTGAGCCGTGGGCGGCGGACGGCCATCTGCCCACCCTGGCAGGGTTGATTAATGAGGGCGCCTCGGGTCGGCTGCTGTCCACACCGAATATGCACAGCGCATCGGCATGGACTTCGATTCTCACCGGGTTGAATCCCGGCCGGCACGGGTTGTTTGTCTTTTCTGATCGCGACTTCGCAACCGGCAAGCAAGTCTTTTTCAAAGGCGGTGACCGCACGGGCGAGTTGGTTAGCACTCATCTTGCGAGACATGGGTTGACCTGCGGATTTCTGAATGTGCCGATGACCTATCCGGCCCAATGCGAACCGGGCGGCTTCACGGTGAGTGGGCTCGATTCGCCATCATTGAATGAACGCGCGTTTTGTCCTCCGGAGCTTCGTGGTGACTTGCTTAGTCGATTTCCCGATTATCATTTCGCACCGCCGGGTCTCGGTGACTTGATGCGAGCGGGCAGGATGGACGATGCGATTGCCGCGTGGATGAAGCTGATAGAGATCCAGACCGCGGCAGCGGAGTATCTGCTCGAGGCCCGGCCGGTTGATTTTTTCATGACCGTCTACACTGCAAGCGACTGGGCGGGGCACAATCTCTGGAAAGATCAGCGTGCTCCGAATGAACCTCCGGCGGCAAACCGGCTTCTTCAGATTTATCGTGCTCTTGATGGGGCCATTGCCCGGCTCCTGGATCACACGACCGACGATACTCATATTTACGTGATATCGGATCACGGAATGGGTCCGCACACGGGCGCGTCTTATCACCTGGCCAAGTGGCTGGAGCTCAAAGGTTATATGGTCAGTGCGAACCAGCTGGGCAAAAGGGCCTCTCTGTTGAGGGCCAGCCGGGAAATCGTGAGCGCTGTATTGCCGACAAAGCTAAAAGAAGAAATCAAGACGGCCTTGGGGGATGAACGTATGAAGCGTTTGCAGTCAGCCGAGAAATACGCTTTCTATTCGTCGATTGACTGGACGCGCACCCGCGTGTACACCGAAGCGGGTCGTCACGTCATCAACATCAACCTGGCGGGGCGGAATCAAAACGGCATCGTTCCACTGCACAACTACCGAGCGGTTTGTGATGAGGTCATCGCCGAGTTACTCAATTGGAAAGATGAGCAGGGTCTTTCAGTTGTCGAGCGAGTTGCGTTCCGCGACGACTCGTACCGCGGCCCTTACACTGAGCGGGCGAGCGATCTGTACATTTATTGGAATCGCGACGCGCGAATACCGGAACCGCCCCCCGAGGTCAAAGCCAGGGGCTTCTGGTGGACCGGCGATCACCGGCCGGAAGGCATTCTGATTTGCAAGGGAGAAGGAATCCGTCAGACGCGTGAATTGAAATCCGCGATTGTTTACGACTTCGCTCCGACTCTGTTGCATTTAGCCGGACTCCCGGTGCCCGAAGGGTTGGACGGTCGAGTGATGGAAGAAATACTTATGGAAGGACGTCTGCCGGTTCGACTAACGGCGGTGAAGAGTCAGGCAAAGGGCGAAGCTGAGAGGTTGACGACCGAAGAAGAAAAGGTGATTGAAGACAAGCTTCGCGGCTTAGGGTATTTGTGATTGAGCTTGGCTGACCGCTGCTCGATTGAATTTCGGTTACCGGCCTCTTTGTTACCATTATTGCAATAGGTCTTCATCTCCCTTCTTTACTTCTAGACTCAAGCTATGTTAATGATGCGTCTGCCTTGGTAAGGTGAATAGCATTCAAGCCAAAGCGGTGACAGTTAGTTCGGGCAAGATGGCGCTTTGCGAATCCCAGGTTTGCAATAAGAGCAGCCTCTTTTGAAATCTCGCAGCCCGTATGAATCGACATCGCACCACCAAAAAGAAAAACAGGAGAATCCTCATGCCCAATAAGATCAAGAGAACGCGAGGTTCAGCTCGCGCAACTAACCCTCCTGCTATTGAACGACCTATCATTCGACGACAGCTTGGCGATGCCCTGGCCAGCGAGCCAACCATCAAAACCATCAAGATAATTGGCGATGTGACCTTGGATGTTTTGAAGACCGACAAAAAGGAACATAGCCAGAGTCTTGGAGGAGCGTTTTTTGTTCACAACGTGGTTCGGCAAGCTCTCTGCAATTTGAAGAAGAACGAAAGGCCCAGGGTCATTGGTTACAACAGGCCAGAAAAACCATCGGAGAAGGAGCTTCTTCGCGTGGTCTGGCTCATCAAAAAGTTCCGTTATGACGAGCGGAGTCCGGAGGATAAGATCTTTAGATGTGTGGATAATCCTCGCTCCGAAAGTCGAATAGAAAAAGCGCCAGACTTCATACCCACGCCGCCTGAATCTAAACACAGTGGGGCGGACTCTGAAATTCTGGTGATCGAAGACCTCCACATAGACGAGGTTCAAGGAAGTGAGAAGCAAGACAACCTCTGTACCTTTCAACAACGAAGCAATGAGTGGGAAACAGAATTGCGTGTCGTGAAAGAAAACTATGAGAAGAAGAAGAAGTTAGGGCAAGAGCCGCTCTTTCCACAAATCATTGCAATGATAAACCGGAAATTGCCCGACTTTGAACAAGGGCTCTGGAGTACCCTTTATAAAGATCACGGTGACGAGACCCTGGTGATCATGTCGGCAGATATCCTCCGATGGAAAGGCCTCAATATCAGCAAGCAAATCTCCTGGGAACGGACCACCCAGGATTATTTAACGGAGCTTTACTCCGACTCTAAAATGAGACCACTCCTTGCCTTTCGGCACATTGTGGTTCGTTTTGGAGTAACCGGGGCTATTCACAGTTATCAAATTGGCGAAGCCCGAAGGATACACCGGCTCTATTTTGATCCTACGGCAGGACAGTACGGCATCTATCGTGATTCCAGAAAAGATGGTGATCTGATTGGAAACCAGTCCATCTTCGTAGCAAGCATACTTGAAAAAACAGTTAAGTATGTCAACGAAAAAACAACTCATCGCTCTCACGAATACGCCATCTCCCTCCACATCGGTAAGGGTATCAAGGAAGCAATCTGTCGTTGCCAACGATATTTCCGAAAAGGCTATGGCTATGATCCAAAGGCTATTAGCGCCAGGATGAATCAGGAAGACTTTCACCCCGAGATTTTTAAGCTAGACGAGAACGAAGAAACCTCTGGGATTGGCCAATCGGCGCCTGTTCTCGCCGGAACTGAAGTCTCCGTTTTCGGGGTCAGAAACAAGACCAGGGTGGTAGGAGAAGCCGCGACGCATGAGAATATCGCTAACATACTAATCCCGGTAGGACACCTTTCGTGGAGCATTCTGAATTTTTCGGCCGAATACACGCTGCTTGATGTGGCCCAGAACATCGTATTCAAAGGGGTGGATAAAGCTCTCAACAACCGAAGCGAGTCGAAGAATCCCGATGGAAAACCGGTCTGGGCTCCAATCGTAAAATTCGGCGACGATCTGGTTGTGATTGAGCGCAGAGAACTCGAGAGTTACCGAAGCGTTCATAACCTGATGAGGGAAGCCCGGGACTCACCTTTCCAACGGCCTCTGTCGATCGTCGTCTTTGGACCGCCGGGTTCGGGGAAATCTTTTGGCGTAAGGCAACTCGCTAAAAGCGCCGGGATTGAAGAGGAGTACATCAAAGAATATAACCTCACTCAATATAGTTCTGCCGAGAGCCTTCAAAATGAAGCTTTCGGGTGGGTCGAACAACATCTCCTCAATGGACATATCCCTCTCGTCTTTTTCGATGAATTTGATTGTAATTTTGAAAACCGAGAACTCGGTTGGCTCAAGTATCTCCTCCCCCGGCTGGAGCAGAAGTTCCAGGTGAAGGGGAACAAAGGAAATCCGATTTATGTCTTCGCTGGCGGGACAAGTCATACCTATCTCGATTTCACTCGCGAAGACTCTTTTGTAAGGCATCAAGAAAAGACGAAATTCATTGAGGCTAAAGGGCCTGATTTTGTAAGCCGATTGAGCGGACACATAAACATATTGGGCACAAATCCTGTCGATGAGTACGACCGCGCGTTCGTGATAAGGCGAGCCCTGCGACTCCGATCTATTCTCATAAGCAGATTTAGAGATGATTTTGATGTCGAGGACAGAAACAATCCTAACTCTGTCAGTCTCGAAAAATTCTGCCACGCTGACCTTGTTCGGACGATGCTCAGAGTTTATACCTATAAGCACGGAGTTAGATCCATGCGGGCAATTATCGATATGTGTGTGAAGCAGGGAGGAGAGACGGGCAAGTTCGTGAGCGCTTCGCTTCCGTCTACTCCTCAACTGGACATGCACGTTGATGGAAAGGCGTTTCTGGACCGGTTAAAAGAGTCAAGAAATGAACTAGAGAGAATTGAGTTAGAGCAGATCAAGCAAATGAAGAGCGTTAACAACAACCAGGTATCTAACCACCATGGCGTTGTTTAGAATAGTTCTAAGAAAACTTCGAAGCCTCGCTGAACTCGGCTCACTCCCACTCGACCGAGATTGACTCGAAACCAACGAAAAATGATCGAAACGCAACACCGTCAACGAATGGTTTGGCGCGCGCACGCGATCAATATCGCTTTAGTCGTGCTTGCAATAATCGCTCTGTTCTGGCGCGTCTTCCTTCTCGGTGAAACTCTCATAGATGTCAACACCCTTAACAATCAACTGCCGTGGGGCTATCACGCCGGCCAATCAGATTACTCATACAATCGTCGCGACCTGACCGACACTTACGTCACCCGGGACTATTTTGTCGTGTCGGCATATCGCGCCGGCGAGTTTCCGTTTTGGAACCCTTTCACAATGGCCGGGCATCCGATTTACGCCGACGGAGTCACGCGCACACTGTCGCCCCTCTTGTTGTTCTACAAGTTTTTCGACATCCCGCTTGGCTATTCGCTTGCTCGGCTGGCGGAGCTCATGCTGGCAGCAGTCTTTATGTACATTTTTCTGGTGACCATTGGCGCAGGGGCAAGCGGCGCGTTAACCGGTTCACTGGTGTTCGCGCTTTCGGCGCACTCGATGTTGCACGTGACCGGGCTTGGCTGGTGGGGCGGGTTTTTGTGGCTCCCGCTGATCAATATGTTTGTGGATCGCGCGATCAGACGGAGCAGCTATGCGTATGCGATTTTGGCCGGAGTAGCCCTGGGGGCCCAGTTCTTCTGCGGGTATTTGCCGAACCAGATCTACTATGTTGGCGCGGTGCTTCTGTACTACCTGTTCTTCGCGTTGGTCGCGCGTAGAAGCCAAAGTGGGAGCGGTGCTTTCGCGAACGTGATTGTAATGATGTTTGTTACCCTGGCCTTAGGATTGGCTCTTTCGGCGACGCAATGGGTTCCGTCGCTCGAGCTGCTTTCGTACTCGAATCGCAAGATCGTCGGGGCGGAGCTTGGTTACGTCTACCTGCCGCCGTGGTACGCGGCCACATTGTTGTTCCCAAACTTGTTCGGGTCGGCTTATGACGCGAAGATGCTGACGTTATTCTCGGCTCTGGGCGTCTCGCATGATCATATTCTCTACCTCGGAGTCGCTTCGCTGGTGCCGCTTGGTTTTGCCCTCTATTGGTTGAGGCATACTGGAAAGAGAACCGGAGAGGGCACTCCGATTCACGAGTTTGCAAAGCTGGATGTCACCGTCCGGCGACGCGTAGTCTTCTTCGCTGTGTTGGGGGCTTGCTCGGTGGTGTTGATGATGGCGGCGCCGCTTTACGTTCACGTCACCAGGTTTATTCCCATCTTGCAGGTCATTAGGGTTGCTGTTCGCGCAGGCGTCCTGTTTCTATTTGCCGCATCTGTGTTTGTGGCTTTTGGAACGAAGCTCATGCTTCAGTCCGGCTCGGACGCTCTCGGACGGTTTTTCACCCTGGCCCGACGATTCGCCGTTGCGGTAGCAGCTTTTGTGTTGCTTGCGGTGATCGGATCGTACTTGATAAAGGTCACGGGCGTTGCGGTTGATTCGGCGCAAAGGGGACGTCTGGCCTTTATCCGCAGAGCGGCTCTGGCGTTGAGCGCCCAGTTCACCCCGCCAAACGCGAACGTCTTGATACCGCTCGGGCTTGTCTTTGCGTCGGTGCTTCTCGTGTGGGCGCTGATAAAAGGTCATTTGACTCGCAAAGCCTTCTTAGTCCTTCTTGTTGTGACGCTCACGGCGGAACTGTTTTGGAACAGCCGACAATTCGATCGGAGCTTCGATCGCGCTCGCGTTTTCCCGAAGACCGAGATCACCGACCGACTTGCTTCGCTGCCGCCTGGCAGAGTGCTGGTCACGCCGTCGGATCTGGAGTCAAATCGAAAAACGGCAAACCAAAAAATAATCGCCCCGCCAAACACGCTGCTGCCCTACCAGATTCCAGTCGTGACTGGAAAGAATCAGCAATTCCCAAGGTGGTACCGAGAATTCGCATCGCTGATCGAACCTCAGCCCAACCTCAGCCACGTTGTATTCGATCAGTACCGCTCGGCATACTTTGATCTCCTAAACGTCCGATATGTGATGACTCACGAGTCCGCGCCCCCTCTTGAAGGATATGACCTTGTAACCAGCGCGGAAGGCGTCTCGCTTTATCAAAATCGAGCGGCGATGCCACGCGCTTTCTTCGTGAGAGAGGTGGTCGCGGTGGAAACCCCGCAGGAGTCGCTTGCTGCTCTGCGTGATGCGAGCTTCGACCCTCGCACCACCGCGGTAGTCGAAGCGCGGGCGTTGAGGTTCAACCACGCCGCCGGCGCCAGTCACCCGCCTTCCGGTTCGGCGGCGATCGTCGAAGACACACGCAACCGCGTTGCTATTGAAACAGACGACGAGCGAGACGGCTTGCTGGTGTTGAGTGACAACGAC
>JBASRM010000316.1:0-9693 GCA_049273835.1 Blastocatellia bacterium
CAGAACGCTGAACTCAGAACGCTGAACCGCGGTACCCCACGTCGATCCTTGTTAGCCGCCGATTACCCGTGGCACCTTGAAGTATCCGGCTTCCGAGTCCGGAGCGTTTTCCACCGCCAGCCGCTGACCGAGACCCGGTCGAACTTGATCATCTCGCATTGTGAATTGTGTTTCTTCCCCCGGCTGACCGCTGTGCGACATCGGCGGCACGTCTGAAGTATCGAGCGCGTCCAGCTTTTCTACATAACCGATAATCGAGCTGAGCTGCCCGGTGAATAAGTCTGTTTCCTCAGCGGTGAGCTCGAGCCTGGCGAGCTCTGCGATCTTTTCAACGTCGGTCTTAGTGATGGCCATACAGTCTCCTGATGCAGCAGAAGCAGAACCTAACGATTATAGGAATGGTGTTACGGGCTTTCAAGGCGGAGCCAATCGGAGCTCCTCAGCCTGGTAGTGGTGCAAAAGTGTGCCGCTCTAACCAGCAACTCGCGCCGCCACCAAAACACGAACGCCGAAAGTCGCGCGCAGAGAGCCTTTTTGTGAATCTTGGTGAGTTCGTGACTTGGCGGCAACCTCTCGCCACGCTTTATTAGCCTTCGGTTTCCAGTCAAGCTATAATCCCACCTTTCAAATCAATCGCCGGCAGCCGGATTAGCCGGCAAGACTGGTCGAGGGTGAAAACACATGCAACCTCTAGTCGGAATAATCATGGGTTCAAAGTCTGATTGGGAGACGATGTCGCAGGCTGCGCAGACGCTTGAAGCGCTCGGCGTTCCCAACGAAGTACGCGTTCTTTCGGCCCACCGCACACCGGATCAACTGTTTGAGTACGTCGAGTCCGCCGAACAGCGAGGACTCGAGGTCATCATCGCCGCTGCCGGCGGGGCGGCGCACCTGGCAGGTGTTGCCGCCGCCAAGACCCTTCTGCCGGTGCTTGGGGTCCCGATGGAGTCAAATGCGCTCAAGGGGCTGGACTCGCTGCTGTCGATGGTCCAGATGCCGGCGGGGATTCCTGTGGGTACGCTGGCTATTGGACGCGCAGGGGCAGTGAATGCTGCGTTGTTCGCCGCCGCGATCCTTGGAATCAAGCGTACTGAGTTTCGCGATGCGATTCGGCGCTACCGTGAGGCGCAGGCCCGGACGATACTAGACCACCCTGACCCACGGGAAGAGAAATGATCGCTTCGCGGTATACCTTGTGAGACCCAAGTTTTACTTGGCTGGTTCGGCAACATCGGAGCGCAGGAACTGGTCGAGCAGCTCGGCGTACTTGGCGCTGCGCTCGGCGATCTCTTCCTCGGTTTCCTTCATTTCCCGACGTGATTGATAAAGCTCGTCGGCGATTTGAATGGAAGCCAGTATCGCTACCCGCAGAGAGTCCACGGTCATCGTCGCACGCGCGATTTCGTTCATTCGTTTGTTAACGTGTTCGGCCAGTTCTTGAATATACTCGGAGTCGTGACTGCTCCTAAGAGTGTAGGTTTGATTGTAAATGACGACTTTGTGGGATTGGCTTGGATTGTTGTCCATACTGATTCGCGCTGGTTGGCTTCGTTTAAATCCAACAGGCGCCCTCTTTTCCGGGCTGCCTAGACCGCTTCCACGTCAAGCACCGCGATTGCGTCAAGCATTCCTTCGACCTTGAGCTTTATCGCGTCGCGCTCGGTGAGCAAGCGTTCCACTTGAAGTTCCAGCCGCTCTTTCTCGTCGCTTGCACGGCTAAGCTCGCGCCTCAGGTTCAACACATCGCGTTCAAGCGCTTCACGTTCCTGCCGCTCTCGTTTGAACTGCTCGATTGTGCGGTAAATCTTGTCCTCGAGATGCGAGAACTTTTCCAAACCGTAAATTCCGCTCACCTGTCCTCCGTGCCGGTTGTTAGGGTTCCGAGTTCAGGGTTCCGGGTTCAGGGTTTCGAGTTCAGGGCTCCGGGTTGAAGGTTCCGAGTTCAGGGTTTCTGGTTCCTGGCTTAAAGTTCCCCGTTACGGTGCGAAGATTAAAACAAGAAACTCTGAACCCGGAACCCCCGAACCCTTATCTCAGGTGCGCGCCAAAGCGCTCCTCGAGTAACTTCCGGACTCGTTCGTGCTTTTCGGCCACTTCTTCATCGGTAAGAGTGCGGCCTTCACCCCGGTACGTAACCCTGAACGCGATGGAGTGAAAGGCATCCGGCATCTCTTTGCCTTTGTACGTATCGAAGAGTCTTACAGAATCTATTTCGAGAATACCGAGCTTGCGCACCGCAGTCTCGATATCGACCCACATGATTGTATCGGGAACCTGCGCCGATACATCGCGAGAGGCCGTCGGGAACCTGGCCAGCGCGCTGTATCGCACTCGGTCTGACGGAAGCCCAAATAACTTCTCAAACTCGAGCTCACCGACAAAGACCGGCTGGCGGAACTTATAAAGAGAGGCAACCCGCGGGTGAAGACGACCGAACCTTACCAGCTCTTCTCCGTCGCGGGAAAGCACCGCCGACTGCCCAGGATGGAGGTATTCTACACGGGCTCGATCAATTGTAAAGCCTGAGATGTTCAACGTAGACAACACCACTTCGACGGCGCCTTTGAGATCGTAAAACTCGACTTGCTTTGCCCCTCTCCAGTCATCAGGAAATACCGAACCGGTTATCGCAATGCCTAGAAGCTCTCGTTCGGCGGGCCGCTCATCGTTCGCGGCTTCGAAAACCCGGCCGATCTCGAACAGCTTCACGTCTCGAGTTCCTTGATTAAAGTTATGTTGTACTGCCTCCAGCAAGCCGGTAATCAGCGAGGCCCGCATCTCGGATTGGTTTACGTCAATCGGGTTCACGATAGTCGCCGCCGGTTTGTCGCTTCGCCGGAACAGTTGGTCCCGGTCGCCGCTGACGAAGCTGAACGAGTAAGCCTCATCAAACCCCAGCGCCGTCAGCGCTCGACGCACGTTGCGCCGTTGTTTGTCTCCCTTGAGATACCTTCCCTCCCCGCTCCACACCGGCAGGGTCACATCTACCAGGTCGTAGCCAACATGACGCGCGACCTCTTCAACGAGATCTTCTTCTCGCGAGATGTCGACTCGAAACGAAGGCGCGAGGGCCCGCAACTGCTGTTCATCCGAAGCCGGTTCGACCTGGAATGCAAGCGTGCGAAGAATCTCGGCTGCCTGTTCGATTCCTACCTTCAACCCGGTGAGCCGTTCAACACGCGCGCCCCGCAGGAAAACCCGGTCGCGAGTGATTCCCACCGGATAGACATCAATCGCGCCCTTAAGCACCTGTCCGCCCGCGATTTCCCCGATCATCTGCGCAACTCGATCTGCCGCACGCACCTGCGCCTGGTAGTCGGCGCCCCGCGCAAACCTGTATGAAGCCTCGGTGTCCATTCCGAGCGCCTTTGCCGTATGTCGGATCGATGTCGGGTTGAAGTAAGCGCTTTCGATCAACACCTCACTGGATTGCTCGCTGATTTCGGTTTCAGCGCCTCCCATCACACCGGCTACTGCAACTGCGCGGTCTGCATCCGCGATTACCAGCGTCTCGGGCGCAAGCTCCCGCGTGAACCCATCAAGCGTGGTGATCTGTTCACCTGCACGAGGACGCCTGACTATGATCCGGTGGCCCCGCAGAAGCTTGAGGTCAAAAGCGTGAGTGGGCTGTCCCATCTCGAACATCACGTAGTTGGTTATATCGGCGATGTTGTTAACCGAGCGCTGGCCGATTGATTCCAAACGGTCGACGAGCCACTTCGGCGACGGTGCGACCTTGACTCCTAGAACGACTCGCGCCGCATAGCGAGGACACAAATCCGGGTCGAGGATCTCTACCGAAGCTACGGAATCAATCGGCGGGTCCGCTTCATTGAGAGTCAGCTTCTGAGGAATCAGCGATGTTCCGCAGACAAGCGCCGCCTCCCGAGCAATGCCCAAATGCGAAAGCGCATCGGGCCGATTCGACGTCAAATCGAAATCAAGAATATGATCGTCGCGAATGCGCTCGACTGCCTCTACCGCAAGCCCCGCCATCGTCATTCGCTCGGCGAGCTCTCTCGGATTCAGCGTGAGTGTGACGAGCTCACCCAGCCAGTTATAGCTAATCTTCATGCAATCTCTTACCAGGTAAAGTCTGGCGCGACGGTGTATACGTCGTCGAGCGCTCGATGAGGATAACAAGAGTGTGGCTCATTCCCCAAGCTGAGCTGAACGACGAAAAAGAAATATGCGCATTGGAATTGCGGGCGGTGGCTGTAGCGGCGAAGAAGCGGGCTCGCGAGAGCAGGTTAGGGCCTGGTTCCCGGACCGCGTTTCCTCGGGGCGGGCGCGGAGTACTTAAGGGTATAGTCGGAAATGGAATGGCACCGCTGAAGCTCGATGATTGTGTTTGCGGCTTCAGCCTGGGACCGGAGCTTTGTTCGGCTTAGAGGCTCCCATGCGAGCGGTCTCGGATCTCTATCCATGAACTCTTCATCCGACACCTGGCGCACCAGCACGAAATACCGCCCGGGAGCGAGGTTGCTTATCGAAAATGTGCCATCGTTGTCCACCTTGGCTTCTGCATATCGCAGCACCGCAGCGGCAAGCTCCACTTCCGCGGGCACCATATGAACGCGAAGCCGGCTGGATACGATTGAACTTTCCTTAGCGCCGGTTACCTTGCCGCGAATTCCTGCTGCGCCCTCGGCGAGGGTGACCGTTATGTTGGCGGTGTTCTGGCTAGAGTTGAGCGCGAGTCCGTTAGTGATATCTTTCTGCTGCTTTGCCGAGCCTGGAATCGTGATCGCGCGAACGAACCAATCTTCGGTTGGCAAGCGCGTCTCGATTCTATAACGGCCAGCAATCAGACTTGGGATTTTGAAGTTTCCATTCTTGTCCGGTGTCCCATCGGTCGGAATAAAAACGCCGGAAGGCCCTTGTTGTCTGACGGCTGCCTTTTCGTCGGCGCTACCGACTAACACGACGTCCTGGAGAGACGCGCCACGCTTATCCTTGCAATCACCCTTTCGTTCGGATTCCGAGAGTGATTCCAGCACAACTCGGCCGGAGATAGAGCCAAGCGGTACGAGAGCAAGATCCAAGCCTGTGACGTCGGAGCCCTTAACCGTTACGTGACGAGGCGGCGATGCTGCGTTGATCTCCGCTTCAAGTGCTGTTTGAGCGACAAGCTCATACTCCCCGTCCGGAACGCCATACAGTGCAAACCCTCTCTCGCCAGTGCGCGAAAAAACGGAAGTGCTGGATTCAATCGCGCCGCTTCCCGGGTGGGTCAGGGATACCCAACTAAAGCGTTGCCCCGAGTCCGGCCCAAGCGTTCCAGACACAGTCCCGCTTACGATATGACCACGCTCGCCACGGTACCGTATATCGATTCCGCCGATGTCGTCGCCGGTGCGGACCTGGACCTCGGTCGCGGCGTCTCGGGTCGTGGAAAGATAATAAGTGGGAACGTCACCTTCGAATGCAGACCCTGTTGATGAGTAATAAGTTGCGCCACCTCCGTTGACGACGACCAGGTACGTGCCCGACTGCAGGCCATAGATACGGTAGACTCCGCGGTCGTCAGTCACGCGAGAGCCACCCGCTTGTTCCGCCCTGCGCAAGGGGCGGCGTTCACCATCGCGCACCCGAACCACGCTTACGCGAACTCCGATGATCGGTTCGCCCGCCGAATTTGAAACCGTCCCGGATATTGCTCCCCCCTTTGTCATCCGAAGGACAACCATATCCCCCGGCCGATAATACTGCCGGTCGGCGGAGTCAATAACGGGCACATAGCCGGGCACATAAGCCGATACCAAATATGACCCGGGTCCAAGACTCTCAGCTCGAAAACGGCCTTCCTCGTCGGTCCCGATCGCCCGACTGGTATTCGCGGATGCGCCGATCTTGCGAACAGAAATCCCTGCGCCCGGTATGGGCTGGCCCAATTCGTTGAGTAGCCGGCCTGTTATCGACCCCTCTCGTTTTGCCGAATCACCTTGATTGAGAGGACGCGCCCAGCCCTTTTTTGAAATGAGCTTTGAGACTGCGCCGATCGCGCTAGCTGATGGGAAAGGGGAACTTTGGTTCGCGCCGGCACCCAGAGCGGGGGCCTGCGCATGCGCGGTGCTCATCAGCATGATGGCGGCGATTGCAGTTGAGCAGCTACTTTTCACCTTCTTTATCCTTGGTGGCAAGATCGACCACAAGCGTTACCACCGCGTCAGCACCGTTAGTCACCGTGACATTCTGCTTCGCCAGCGTCCTTAGCCGGACCCTGCCAATGCTAGGAGCTCCTGGAGGTGATGGCGCCACAAACATCGCATTGACCACTATTTCGTACTCCCCGGGAAGCAGTCCTTGAAGGGTGAAGTGTCCACGAGTATCCACGGGCGCAGCCACGGTCATCGCAGGTTCATAGTTCAACTTGCGCGCAGATACTCGGAACGACATTTCCGGCGGGGTTACCTGGCCAGGTTGAGGAGTCAGCGTTCCGCGGATCACACCCGTGCCGTAGCCGAGTACGACACGCACACCCGTTACCGTCTCCGCCGGACCTATCTCGATCCCATCGCGTTGAAGCGCACCGTCACGTTCTAGCCTCAACAGCGAGAAGCCCTTAGGCGTTGACGGATTATGGCTGAATGAGATCTGCGCCTTACCGGGCCGCAAGCCGGTTATGCGAAAGGTCCCGTCCGGGTTGATCCGCGCTGGCGCCGTGTTCGGCGCGCTCAGTTCATCGGTTCGGATAAAGGCCGCAAGGAAGAGACTGGAGATTTTTGCAACCGCCTCGGGATCGCTTCCGTTCTCGATCACCGCGATCCCATTGATGCTTGATCCGCGACGCACTTTTATCTCGAGCCCGCTTACGTCTGACTCTCCCACTTCAAACACGGCCGGCTCGCTATAGAAATCGACCTGCTCGGTTGCTACGACAAATGCGGCATATCGCCCTCGATTTAGGTTTTCGAGCCGGAACTCGCCGTTCTCATTGGTGCGATTGTTAGTCCAGCCATATGACCCAAGGCTGGTCTGCTGTGCGCTCAGCGTCCCGTGCCCGTACTGGAGGCTGGCCAGAGGCTTGCCGGTCTCCGCATCGACAATGCGTCCAGTTGCGGCGAAGCTCTTGGATGGGCGGCCCAGCCTGATGTCTCGATTTGTGGCCTCGCCGCCCGAGGTTACCTCTACAAGTGTTGCCCTGGACTCTTCAGTCACATCAGGGTGAAAGGTGCGAGCGTACGAGCTGCCTCCAAATCCTATTCTGACAGATCCGCCATCGGTCAGGTCGCCGACACTAACTTTGTAGTGGCCCGGCATCAATCCGTAGACGCGATAGGCTCCACGATCGTCAGTGTTAAACATTGAGGAGTTGAAGTAAAAAAGCGGCACCTTCTGTCCGCGCTCATCGAGGCGTACGAGACTTATGCGCTGCTCGCAAACAGGCCTACCGTCGGCGTCGAAGACCTGCCCTGCGATCACTCCGCCTCTGGTCAGGGAAAAGTCCATGCCGTCGATCTCCTCTCCATCGCCGATCGTGATGGACTTACCGGGTTGCCCAAACGATGTTTTGCTATCCACGACAAAAGCGGGTGTGTAAGGACAAAGGTTATAACTACCGGCCGGCACTCCAGTAAGCCGGTAATGGCCATCCTCATCTGCTGTAGCCCTCGCTGAGGGCGTGTTCTCGTAGGTATAGGGTCGGTCGGAAGGCGACAGCACCACGACGGCGCGCGGTACCGGCCCATCTCCGACGGTTACTCGTCCGCTTACTGAACCGGATGGTTCTTTCCTGGTTTCTTGCGCTACTGAGCCGGGGGGAAAGACCGTCAAGAATGCGGCAACCAAAACTTTAGGGACCACGGTGGTTGTGAAAGCGCGCATAGTACTGCTCCTCCGTGAGGCGTAGAGGGCGCCCGCCGATTCTTCTGAAACTTCCGGGATCTAGTCCACTCCGCGCTTGCCGGTGGTTACTAATCGGCCCAGGACCAAATCCAATGCGGGCATTTTACTCGGTACTTCACGCTCTCACAACCATTCACTTCACTTTATGCGATAACCTTCTTCTTCATTATTGAAGATCCAGCCAACTACTTCGCCTATTCGGATCTCCTCGCTTCGATACGCTTCCATCGTGATCGCCGCCGATCCCTGACGATGAATTGTTTGTGCAGATTGCAGCATTCGGCGGAAGCGGTCCTGCCAGCGGCGCATGTTGGCAGGTCTTAGATCCAGCCAGCCGCGCTCTGCCCATGCGTCAACGTCGGCATCGGTCACCGGTAGTTTGGTTTGTCCGGCGTACTCGGGAACATTTATGCGAGGTCCGCGAATCAGCCGATCACCTGTAGGTGGAAGGATGGGAATCCCAATCGAAATGATGGTATTCCGGAGATCGTGGTTGCGCTGCAGATATCTGGACAGTGCCTCAGAGACTTCTTCAGGGGGCTGCTCGACAACGGCTTGAAGCGTTCGGTATTTAGTTTTCAGCAGGTGAGCTTCGTACAGGAGCTTTGTCAGCTTTGGCGGACCGAGCTCGCCGGTCGCAATAGAATGCGAGTTGGTCTCATGTTCAAGCCTTCGCATCGCTTCGATAGCCGAGCCGCGCAAGTAGCCGGCGCGGTAACTCGGGACCATTATCGCCGAGTCGATGGCCGCGATAACGTCTACGCCGGTATTGCTCCCTTTGATTTCGAGCACGACGTTGCTGGCTATCTCTTCCGGAGTTACGAACTCCATTTGATTAATCGACGTCACGGCTTCGAATTCACCCCGTGCGAAAAAGCCGTTCTCGCCAGTATCGACGCCCACCATCTCGAGTTCACCCAGCGTGTGAAATTCCTCGCTGGGCGCCGAAAGCTCGAGCTCGCCGCCGAACCGTTGAGTGCGCGGCGCGTAAACAACCAGGGGCGTATTGTCCCGATGATGCTTGAGCGGTTGATAGGTGACTTTTTTGTACGCGATCATCGCGCCGGGTTTTATCTCTTTGACAATCGGTCCGCCCGGAGTGCGAGCCATCAGAAACATCAAGCCGGTATGAGCAAATCCGATCGCGGTTTTGGACATCAATTTGGCCGAGGGCTTGTCCTCGCCGTGAGTGTAGGGAATGTTAAGCCCCATGCCGCCAGTCCCGGTAGTGCCCACCTTGACGTACACACGGGTTCCAACTTCAACCATCGCTCGATAAATCAATTGCGTATGGCGGATCAGTTGAGGGATGGATTGAGACAGGAGAAGCGTTTCAAACGTGCGCTCGATTTGAGTGCGGTCGGCCGAGATCTGCTTAAAGTCGCGGTCCTCGATACGATCTTCGAGGAAGTCGAGCGTCTTTCGAACCTCGATTGAGTTAGTGTAGACGTCCTGGTAGCTGATTCCGGACGCGGTGTTGACGCAGTCGATCAGCACGTCGGCGCGGTGCTCGCGAACCGAGGCGGCCAGCATAGATCTTTCGTACGCGCCGTCGAGCGCGCCGAACAGATCCTCGTAAAGCGCTCGCCTCCGTGCAGGGGCCGTCAGAAGCTCGTCCCGGTCGGCCCGCGCGAATTCCGATCTGACAAAGATGTTTCCCCAGAGCTCGACAAAGCTTGTCGCCGGAAATTCCTTGCGAAGCTCGCGCGCGAGTTCGCGAACCTCCTTTTGAAACAGCGATGCGATTATGATCTTTTCAGGCCCAAGATCTCGAGCCACTTGATAGGAAATCTGAGTGCCTACGAGCCCGGCTCCGCCGAGAATGAAGACGTTCTTATCTAGGGG
>JBASRM010000320.1:0-9138 GCA_049273835.1 Blastocatellia bacterium
GAACTGACGAAGATGTGGGAGGGGTGGAGCAAGAAGCAACTCGGCCGGCTGATGAACCTTGCTATCGCTGGTGCTTTCCGGTTCGCCCTCTGCCGCAGTTTGCTACTGCGCGTGCCCGTTATCAAGCACTACCGCAAGCTCTACCGCGCCCTGTTCGCGCAGGAGATGGCGGCCTGGCCGGAGGGGATCCGCGAGGTGCTCATAGACCGCCACGTCAGCCTGGAGTGGCTGTTGACCGGCCTTCATGAGTCCAAGAACGTCGATGAGCTCTATGATGAGATTCGCCACGCGGGACCGATGCCCGATGTGCCGCTGATCGTCCTCTGCTCCATGGGAACCGATGGCTTCAAAGAGGCGGTGTCGGCGGGCGTGTCCGAGTCACTGCTGCGCGAGGAAATCGACGGCAAGCGGCGTCTCTACACGGCGATGGTCGAATCAGTCCCCCGTGGCGAGATCCGCTTGGTCGACGGCGGCCACGTCACCATATACTTCCGCCATCCCGAAGCTGTGGCCGAGGCGATCCAGGACTTGCTTGTGCGGGCGACTGCCGCCGGCCGGTGATGAAGGCCAGATCCATCTGGGTTTTCTTTCGCGACCGTTATGCTCGATCGCAGCATCCCTTTGGCGAGCCCGAAAGCGACAATCTTGTGACAATCCTTTTCCGAAGACCACTCACAGTGGCTTCCGCCGGATGCGTGACCAGATGCTCAATCACGGGCTCGACCAGCCGCTGCTCGATACTAATACGGGTTATTTCCAGGTTACTCTCCCCGGACCGAGTGATGACCTTGATCGCCTGCGCGTGCCCGGCTCTGCACCTAGGATGGTTACACCGGCCAATGAAGCTCGGCTCAACGAACGGCAGAAGAGAATGCTTGCTTTGCTCGTTGCGCGAGAGAAGCTGACGAGTCGATGTCTGTGAGCGAGAGTTCGGAGTCACGCGTTACACGGCGGCCCGAGATTTTGGTTTTTTGATAGAACTCGGATTAGCTACCCGACAGGGGCGGGGCCGGTCGACCAGCTACGTCCTTGCTTCCAAGACGTAAGAACCTATTCGTCAGATAAGCGTCAGGCGAAAGTCGAGAATCGTCAGATCCCTCGGCCCTTCATTTAGAAGGAAAATCGTAAGATAAACGTCAGGAAGTTAACCGGAATCGTCTAATCAGACCGAGTGCAGCATTAACTACATATTAGGTACACATTGGCCTTGACCACGAAGTCTAAAGGACTCGCGAAGGAGCTCTTGTTGGATTTCACTGAGAAAGGTGGATGGAACTTGAAGAAGGAAATGCGGGCGCCTATCGAGAACGTGTAAGTAGAAGGCTCAGTTCTAAACGATTCGACAGGAGTAATCGTACGGTGGTCTGAACGTGCCGTTATCGGATCCGTTGCGGTAGCCTTGTTATGGACATGGGCGCCGAACGTGAGGATCGTGGTTGCCGTTGTCAGCACACAACTTCTACATATCACTTTTTAATGTTACGGGGATCATCCGATGGATTGACATAAGTTATCGTCCACGGCCCGATTCCGTGGAGCTGAACGACGGTATCACCTTTTGCCCAGGCGAAATGCTTCATCCCCGCAGGCCAGAAGCCAAACGTTCCCGAAGGCATTTCACGCGCTCCCGCTTGATCGAACTTCTCTCCCATGCCCAGGTTGAAAGTACCTGAAATTACCGTAACGTGCTCCACCTTAGGATGCCAATGCGGCGCAACCTTGAAACCGTCCGGCAGCCAGAGACGCATCGTAAAAAACCCTTCTTTGGCCGGATCACCCTCCAGCACAGCAAGCCTTGCTCCAGCAGGTAGTGATGCTGGACCGTAGGTCCACTTAACTTTTTCCGCCGGAAATATTCCCATTTCGACTGCCGCAGACTGTTCCGCTCCCTTCCTTTCACTATTAGCGGCCACGGCTACTTGCTGAGCTTGCGCAAAAGGCGCAATCAACATGGCTGTTGCAAATGCCAACATAATATTCTTCATGATCACCGCTCCTTCGTTAAACAAGCTTCTCCGAGTGACTTCGCCGCTACTCGCCAGATTGGTTTCCCAGCTATACGATTAGGGTGAACCTGTTTTAGGGAACGCGTTCGGAAACCAAACCATTTCAGCCGGCTCGGCGGGAACCATCGATTATGATGAACGGAGGCTTCGCGTTATGCTACTTCTTTCGCTTTAGGCGGCTCTCACTATACAGCTCAAAGTCCTTCCCCGGTTCCGCCAACGCGAATTCCTCGACAAACTCGTCCGGACTGAGGATTCGGTATGTTTCCCGCGCGCGCCATCCCGCGGGAGTATTCTCGATACTCTCGGTTGTAAATACAAGTGTCTTACTCGAGCTGCGCATACGGCATTTCAACTGGGCACAACGTTGAGATTGGGCAGCGTCCCTCGCAATACGCGCTTCGTCCAATTCATTGTCCTCGGATTATGCAGATACTTATAATAGTCATCAGTTCAATACTGACACATCAAAATCTCAATTTCGGAGACGCGGGGTCTGCAATCGTCATGAAGATCTGTTTCTTATTGATACTTCTGGTCGGCCAGTTAGCCCCTCCTAATAAGGAGACACCGCTTAAAGGCGTTGACGTGTTCGGTACCAAACAAATCACGGCTGGACAGGTACAACAGAAATTTGGCGACGACATTAAGAGCCTGGTGCGCGCCCTGTCCGCCCACGATGATCAGAAGTTCGCTGACCTGTATTCAAAAATAACAGCAGGCATTAAGACGATGGGAAACTTCGCCACGGTAAGCATCTCTCCAGTTACGTATTTTGATAAAGGCAAATACTGCTACGTGACCATTGATATAGTAGACGAGAAGGACAGGCAGCGGCGCATGACCTTCCTTCCCGCACCCGGCGGACACTTCAAGGACCCTGAAGGATTACTCGCAACTTGGCGAGAATACGAAGAAACCGGCTTCGCCTTAATCGACAAGGGCGAGCTGAAGGCGGATCGAATACGGTGCTCTGCCTTTCATTGCGTGTGGGGCTTCGAACACCCTAGCTTGAGAAAGTACGAAGAAGTTTTCAAAACGAGTGTCCCCAAGAATAAAGAGATCCTGAAGGCGATCCTGCGCGGTGACGATCAGGAAACACATCGCGCAGATGCCGCGTTCCTGCTGGCTCACATTTCTGATCCACAAGAGCTTATTGAAGCGATCCTGCCATCCATCAAGGACTCTAGCGCAATCGTTCGGAACAACGTGATGCGAGTCTTAGCTCAAGTCGCCGAAGAGACACGTGATGTTGCGATACCAATTCGTCCTTTATTGCAAGCGTTGGACTTTCCGGCAACGACCGATCGAAACAAGTCCTTAGCAACTATCGATGGACTTGCCTTGCGCCCGGAAAACAAGACAATTCTCATTCGCGACGCCGGACCTAAACTGATTGAGATCCTGAAGTTGCTCCAGCCGAATAATCATGATTATGCATATTCGATTTTGAAGAAGATCACCGGCAGGGATTTCGGCGAACGCTCTTATGACGCCTGGCATCGATGGCTTCAGAGCGAAACGAAGAAGCGATCACCCAGATCACACTAGAGAACCCACCCAAGTTTCTCTGGCACTTTTCCTAGTTTCGCGATTACGAGAAATTCATTCGCTAAGCCTGCGGATTCCAACCAGGCCCGTATCGTTCCGCGCTTGCTTAAGGGTCTAAATCACTTTTCGGGCTGGTAAGCGGTTACGGTGCCCGCCAGCGTGCCAATGTAAAGAACCTTGTCGTCGCTACCAAACGAGCGAATAGTTCCTTTGAACTTGACTGCCCACTGCTCCACGCCGTCGCTCAATCTAAACGCCTTCACCTCGCCTTCTTCACTACCGGCCAGCACAGTCGAGCGCCATACAAAGGGCCGAGTCACACTCCAACTGCTGGAAGCCGCCTGCCGCCATTCAATCTTCTTCAGCGCTCGATCGACACTGAGAAGGCTTTGAGCCCCACCTGCACCGCCGCCGCGGTTCAGGAAGAGCAGTAGCGAATCTCCCGTCACGGTCGGCCATCCAACCGGCGTGGTTTCCAGTTTCAACTCGGCGGTGATTTCGCCAGTCTTTGTGTCCAGACGGCGAATGAATCCATCCGCCGTTCCGATGTAGAGATCATTTCCAGCGGTCGTCAGGTTAGTCGAGACGCGTGATTCCAGATCACGCTTCCAGATCAACTTTCCCGATTGCTTATCGAGAGCGTAAACCGTGCCGTTGATTCCGCCAAAGAATACCCTATCCGCCGCAACAGCCGGGGACTGCGACCATCTGAATGCCTTGCCATCGTAACCACTCGCGAACGTCCAATTGACTTTTCCGCTCTTTACGTCCAGCGAAACCAGTTCATCGCCAAGAATCGCACCGAATATGTTGTCGCCCAGTCTCACAATATCACCCGGCAAACCGATACCGTTGGGAACTCCCTTCGTGATCGGATGCTTCCAGCGCACCTTGCCGGTGGCTATCTCAAAGCTGTAAACATGCCCTATTCCCGAACCGTCAGTTCCGGTAATGATCTGATCGCCAATCACAACGGGATTGCCGTGAAAGCTGGTTTGATCCCCATCCCGACCAATGTCATAGCTCCACCGCACCTGCCCGGTCTTTCGATCAATCGCAAAGAACGTTCCGACACAAGAGCCGATGAATACCACATCTCCCACGACCGTGGGTGAGGCATAGACTCAGCCGTGTGTGTTGTACTGCCAGAGGATCTTTCCTTCGGCAGGGGATGTCACCGCATTTCCCGCGTTCGGAGTCGTCCGCTGATTTTGCGCTGTCACGACGGGCGACGCGACTACGAGAACCAGCATCAAGGACGCTACAACGACTGTCTTCATCGGATTGTGCATAACCTACTTCCTTTCCGTGCCGGTCTTAGTGATTATTACAGGCCGAGGTGATCTTATCTGGTTGTTGCATAAGAAGTCCTCATCACGGTGCAAGAAATTGTCCCAAACTGTCCGTGACATTGGGACAACTTTTTACAATCAGCTTGAGCAAGCTGCACGCAATCGGATTAGTTTCAGTTGTATAATGTGCGGGCTATGATCCCTTGGGCTCGTGCCAATTCATCGCACCGCACCGGCTTGGTCGTTCTGGCCCTTGTCGCCGTTCTGGTGCCCGCACTGCTCTTCTCAATTGTTCAGTATCGCTCACTCGCAGACCTGGAGGGCAAAACTCTAGCTGCGGTTCAGGACAATCTGCGTCAGATATTAGAGGGCGTCTCACGGAGAACGAAGGAGAGGTTAGAATCCATTGCCGCTGAATCACTGGGCCATATTGAAGCGGCTGCCGCCGAACACGAGAAACTCAGTGACATCGAACTCCGTCTGATCGCCATTAAGCAATCGCATCCCGAAATTGATCTGGCATTCGTGGTAGTCCACTGTCCCTGCCGGAAGAGACAGTTCGCCGTGTTTGCATCCGATGCCGGGGTTCATCGAGTCGTGCACGAGCGGTTCAAAACGAGCGCCGAAGCTCGGACGGCGCTCGACACTTACAACAACGCGTCGCTTCTCCGCGCTTCTGCACAGATGACACAGGGCGCACTTTTTGAGCAGTCTTCTTGTGCACTCTTTGCTGACAGCGGCGATACGGCACAGTTTTTTGTCCTCTTGCCCTTAGTAAGGTCCGATGGCCAGGGCGAGATGGGTTTCAAAGGGATCACACTCAGGAACCGTTTCGTAAGAGAGCGGCTGCTTCCGCAGACAATCGATGACGTGCTTCAGAGTGTTGATGCAGACCGATACAATACGCCGGTCATCAGCGTTCGAGATGAAAGCAGCATCGAGGTCTATAGTAGCCGGAAAGGATCTACATCCCGGGAAATCACTATGCCTTTCAGTCCGGTCTTCCGGCAGTGGAAACTCGGCATAGGTTATCCGGACACCACAGTTGCCGCGCTCGCCCGCAGTCAGTTCCGGCAAAATCTGCTGTTCATAGTTCTAGGGCTTACGCTGCTAGTTCTCGGTCTCGTGGTAGCGCTGCGCGCAACTCGCCGCGAGCTTAAACTTGTGGAGGCCAAAGAGACCTTCGTGTCGAACGTCTCGCACGAGCTGAAGACCCCTCTTGCGCTTATCCGGCTGTTTGCAGAGACGCTGGAAATGGGCCGCGTAACGAACGATGAAGAGATGCGGGATTTCGGCCGAATCATTAATCGGGAGAGCAACCGTCTCACTCAGCTCATTAACAATATCCTGGACTTTTCCCGAATTGAAGCAGGTCGCCGGAAATATCAGTTCGTCGAAACGAATATCACCGTTGTAATCGAGGAAGCCGTCCAGAGCTATGAGTATCAGTTGAAGAGCGCTGGTTTCGAGGTAACAACGGAAATTCAATCTGAGCTGCCGCTCGTACTCGTCGATCGCGAAGCGATGACACAGGCCGCACTAAACCTGCTCAATAATGCAATCAAGTATTCTACAGATGTGAAACGGATTGAAGTGCGAGTAGAGCAGCGCGGGGAGACACTTGCAATCGAAATCGCCGATCGAGGCGTGGGCATTCCGCGATCGGAGCATCGGAAAATCTTCGAGAAGTTCTACCGCATCAGCACCGGTATGGTTCACGATACCAAAGGCAGTGGACTAGGACTGGCAATTGTCAGGCATATCGTCGAAGCGCATCGGGGAGAGATCCTCGTCGATAGCGCTCCCGGCGAGGGCAGCCGGTTCACGCTGCTTCTGCCGATTCCGAGATCGGAAACCGTTTCGGTAACAGAATCACTAGTGCCCGAGGCGACCAGCCCAGGAGGATATAGCATTGCAGAGAATCCTCATCATTGAAGACGAAGAGGACATGGTCCTCGGGCTCCGCAAGAATCTTGAGTGGGAGGGGTTTGAAGTAATCGCGGCCAGCGATGGCGAGGCAGGGCTAAACTGCGCCGTGAATGACAGTCATGATTTGATCCTTCTCGACATAATGCTGCCGAAGTTGAGCGGGCTAGATGTCTGTCGGAGGTTGCGCAACCGTGGAGTGAATACGCCAGTCATAATGCTGACGGCGCGTGGTCAAGAAATTGACAAAGTGCTCGGTCTTGAAATCGGCGCGGACGACTACGTAACTAAGCCATTTAGCATACGTGAACTCCTCGCGCGTGTGCGCGCGATTCTCCGCCGCGCATCGAGACCAGATACTGAGACCGATATTTATCGGTTCGGTGATTTGGAGCTGAACTTTGGCAGGCATCAGGCGCAGAAGCGAGGTCAGGCGCTTGAACTTTCACCGCGCGAATTTGGAATGCTTAGATACTTTGTTAATCATCGCGGAGAGACTGTCACGCGTGATCAGTTGCTAGACGTGGTATGGGGCTACGACAATTTTCCGCTCACGCGTACGGTCGACAACCACATTGCTCGTCTTCGTCAAAAGATCGAGGAGAATCCGGCTGAGCCGCAACACATCATCACCGTGCATCGCATCGGCTACAAGTTCCTTGGATAACGCGATCGTCCTTGAACGCCGGATATTACGCTCCAAAAGGTGTGAGATAGGTCGCTCACGCTTGGGAGGGAGCTGTTCTCGAAAGCGAGTCCTAATGATCGCATCGGCGCCGAGCACTTCACCGGGGCCGGCGCCATGGCAGGCTCCACAGTCCGCGCACCGAGAGGATGACGGAGAAGAGCGCGGTCACGCCCATCGCGAGGAGTGTCCAGATGAAGAAGAAACCCCCGCTGCGGGTGGTACCGAAGCCGACTCCCGCCCCTCTCATGTGGATGACGGGGACGCCCATCAACAGGAGCGACGCGAGGAGGATGATGATGTAGCCCGATCGCCGTTCGGCGAGCACGAGCGTTCCGTACAGCCAGACGACGCAGATGACCACAGCAAAGAGGTTTGGAAGCCCTCCCGGTGACATCCCGCGGGCGATGTCGTCCGCCAGGTGAAACGTGCCGAAGAGGATCGAGAGCAGGGACGCGATGGTTAACATAACGTTGTGTTTCATTTGATATTCTCCTTAATTCTCCTTGTTAGATTTGTGTGTACCTCTCGCCACGTGCATGCGTGCGCGTTCAGCAGGGCGTTCATCGGATTGCGCTCCGTTTGCTCGCCGATGCCGGTCGCTCGCGTTCTGCTTGCTCCGGCTCAAACCGGAGAATGTCGCCAGGCTGGCACGACAGCGCCTCGCAAATCGCATCGAGCGTGGAGAAGCGGATCGCGCGCGCCTTGCCGGTCTTGAGGATCGAGAGGTTGGCCAGCGCCATTCCTATCCGGTCCGCTAGTTCGGTCAGCGTCATACGCCGATCGTGGAGTAGGTCGTCGAGCTTGACAGCGATAGCCATGTCACACCGTCCCTTCGAGGTCTTCGCGCATGAGCGCGCCTTCCGCGAACACGCGGGCCAGCAGGAACGTGAGGAGTACGGCGAGCCAGCCGCTGATTGAAAAGCCGGCGTCTATGTGAAGCGGATGTGCCGGAGTCGAAACGGTCTTGGCGATTGCGCCGATCACGATGCTGAGAAGCTGCAGCGCGAGCAGCACCCAGGCGATCGCCTGCAAACGGGACGCGTTCGCGGCGACGAACGGCTCGCCTGCGCGCACCGTCCTGACGATCGCGAGCAGCCGCTTCAGGACTGCATGATTAAGTGGAATCGCGGCGAGACCGAGCACGGCGATCGCGCGCAAGCCCATGACCAGCCGCTCTGCCTCAGGCGAAGGAGAGAGTTTGAAAGCGCTCATGATCCATTGCTCGTTCGGCAGGACCACCAGCAGCGCGAGGATCGCGGCGCCGCCCAGCCAGTTCACAACGATGAGCATCCTCAACAGGAAGTACGCTATTGATACTGCGGCAGATGACGAGATTGGCTTTGACATGATTTACCACCTTCCTTACATCAAATATCAATAAACGATCAGCATAGATTTGCTCCAGAGGGGCCAAATGTTTATGGAACCGCTTTAGCCACAACCCGCGCTCCAGCGGAGCGCAATGTTCCGGCGATCGATCGGAAGTCGAGCAAGTTTCGCTCCCATGGAGCGAGGAAGAGTCTTTTGGAGGTCGCGCGTTCTATAAACATTTCGTCCCTACGGGACGAGAGAGCTTTTAGTCGGCTCAGTCACTTGGTCCGTTGAAATTCGCCGCGGAACTGAATCGGCTTACCGTCTGGCATAACGAAAGTAAAGGCTACGATATGATGGTCCG
>JBASRM010000330.1:0-2581 GCA_049273835.1 Blastocatellia bacterium
CCCTTGAACAGGGCGGACGAGTAGTTCTGGCCTCCCATCTTGGACGACCAAAAGGAAAAGCCGATCCGAAGTATTCGATGGCTCCGGCAGCTCGCCGTGTGTCGGAATTGCTGGGCAAAAATGTGCCACTTGCGCCGGACTCTGCAGGCGATGAAGTGCGCGCGATGGTCGATTCGTTGAAGCCAGGCGAAGCGTTGATGCTTGAAAATCTCCGCTTCCACATTGGCGAGGAAAAGAACGATCCCGAGTTTGCGCGAAAGCTCGCTCAGCTTGCGGATATCTACGTCAATGACGCGTTTGGCGCCGCTCATCGCGCGCACGCGTCAACCGAAGGCATAACGCACTTCGTGAAACCGGCAGCGGCCGGGCTTCTGATGGAGAAAGAGCTGCGGTATCTCGGAAAGGCACTCGAGGACCCGCAACCACCGTTCGTCGTGATCCTTGGCGGTGCGAAAGTTTCCGACAAGATCGCAGTGATCGAGAATCTTTTAAAGACCGCGGATGCCATTCTTATCGGCGGTGCTATGGCTTACACATTTCTAAAATCTCAGGGATTCGAGACCGGACGCTCTTTAGTTGAGGATGACAAGCTCGACCTTGCTCGCGATCTGCTTGCTCGTGCGAAGAAAAGCGGTGTCAGTTTTATGCTTCCACCCGACAATGCGGTTGTCGATAAAGCTGCCTGGGACAATGACCCTAAGACCTCGTCGCCGCGAGTTTGCTCGGTGCGAGATATTAGGCCGCAGGAAGCGGGGCTTGATATCGGGCCGGATTCGATAAGGGAGTTTTCAAATCAGATTGGCGCCGCAAAAACAATCGTCTGGAACGGACCCATGGGGATGTTTGAGCATCCTCCATTTGATCGCGGGACTCGCGCTATCGCTGAAGCGGTCGCATCGGCTGATGCCATCACAATAGTGGGCGGAGGGGATTCGGTCGCCGCAATAACTGAGGCCGGAGTTGCCGACCGCATCACTCACGTTTCAACCGGCGGCGGCGCGTCGCTTGAGTTTTTGGCTGGAGAGGATTTACCTGGAGTCGCTGCTTTGGATAACAACTAGCGATTTCAGCGAGCAGGAAGAGGAAATGAAGCACAATATGAGATTGTTGAGTTGGTTACTGATCGTGGCTTTTATGCTGACGGGTGGCGGTTGCAAGCAGAAACCGGCTTATAGCGAAATTGAAACGAACAAGGCTGCGGGTAATCAAAACTCGAATAACGAAGCTAAGAGTCCCGCAATTGCCGCTGACGCGCAGGCATCTCCTGAGCCTGCACCCGCGCCGCCGCAAACCCCTAAGCTCAATAATCCTTCATTCATGAATCCATCCACCGGAGACATAGCGGATTTACCCAACTATCCTCGCGCTCAAAGAGTCAACGTGCGGATTGGTCCGGTTGAGGGCGTAAATCTGGCATCTATTGCGCTTATCACCGGGGACCCGATGGATAAGATAGCAGCTTTTTACGAGCAGACGATTAAGAAAAACAATTGGACGGTGTCCGATAAGATCCGAGATTCAGAGCTGTCCGAGTGGACTCTAAGCAAGGGCGCCAGCCACAGCGCCAAGGTTCAGATAAAAAGAGATCCTCAAACGGCGAGAATGAATATCATCCTTGTTCGCGCAGAAAAGTTGGAAGCGTCCACAAACTAACCCGGATATTTCAGAAAACATGCGACGACCGATCATAGCCGGAAATTGGAAGATGTATAAGACGATTCCTGAAGCTCTGGAATTCGTTCAGGCATTCAAGCCGCTTGTAGTGGCTTCAACTCATTGTGAGATCGTAATCGCGCCCCCATTCACGGCACTCAAGTCTGTGTCAGTGCGGTTGGAAGGTTCCAACGTCGAAGTTGCCGCGCAGGACGTCGCCGCCGAACCCGGTCCAGGCGCGTTTACGGGCGAGGTATCGGCTTCAATGATCAAGGAGGCCGGCGGGAATTGGGCGATCATCGGCCACTCGGAACGCCGGCAGTTCTACGGCGAGACGGACGAGACGGTCAGACCGAAGATGCGCGCGGCGATGGGCGCGGGTTTGACCCCGATTCTCTGCATGGGTGAGCGGCTTGAGGAGCGAGACGCGGGCGGGGCTGAGCAACTCGTAGATTCACAACTTAGCGGAGGAATGCGAAACTTGACTGAGGCTGAGGCCTCTCGTATCATCCTTGCTTACGAACCCGTATGGGCCATCGGCACCGGTCGCACCGCAACGCCAGAGACAGCCCAGCAGATGCATGCTTTCATCCGGACGCGAGTCAGAAAGATGTTTGGAGATAGCGTAGCGGAGGAAATCAGGATTCTGTACGGCGGGAGCGTGAAGCCGGACAACATTGGAACGCTCATGGATCAGGCTGACATCGACGGAGCGCTGGTTGGTGGCGCCAGCCTGGAGCCCGATTCATTCGCGCGGATCGTTAACTACAAAGAAAATAGGTAGGAGTCAATCGTGCTTGGAGTAATTCTAACCGTTTTATACATTCTCTCTTGCTTTGTCCTGATAATGTTTGTGCTGTTACAGCCGGGCAAGTCGGACGCGGCTGCCGTTTTTGGGGGCGGAGCGAACTCGTCTGCGTTTGGTCCC
>JBASRM010000331.1:0-3889 GCA_049273835.1 Blastocatellia bacterium
GTCGTTGATTTTTGTAGCCGTTCCGTGCAAGTTCAGATAGTCGATATCGCCAATCGTCAGACCCGCGCCCTCGACCGCCATCGTCATTGCCCTAGCCGCGTCGTGACCGGTTGGCGCGATTTGAACCCGATGATAGGCGTCGCAAGTGGACGCATAGCCGGCCAACTCTGCATAGATTGGCGCGTCGCGATCGAGAGCATGCTGGAGCTCTTCGAGTATGACAATCCACGCGCCCTCGCCCAGCACAAACCCATCCCGGTCGCCGTTAAACGGACGCGATGCGCGGGCCGGATCGTGATTCCACTTCGTGGTGACGGTTCCCATCCGGCAGAAAGCGGTCATCAATCCAAATGTAATGCATGCCTCAACGCCGCCGGAAACGACCGTGTCGATCTGACCTAATCGGATCGCATTCCATGCGTAGCCGATCGCATCGGTCGAGCTGGTGCAGCCGGTCGATACGACGTGACTCATACCGTGAAGACGGAAAGCCATGTTGATCTCGCTTGAAAGCATCCCCACGAATGACGCGACGATCGAATAAGGGCTTACGCGCCGATACGCTGCTTCGTGATCGCCGCGATCGTAGTATTGCTTATACTGGCGCTCGGCGAACTCGATTCCTCCAGCCCCTGTTCCGATGATTACCCCGATGTTCTCGCGTTCGGCAATAGAAAGCGACTCGAAGTTCAATCCTGCGTCTTTCGCAGCTTCTTCAGTCGCGAAGAACGCCATCGGCACTGCGCGTTGGACCCTGTCCTTGTCTTTCTTCGCGATGTAACGGTCAAAGGCGAAATCCTTGACCTCAGCGGCCACTCTACAGGAGAGCTTGGACGCATCGAACAGCGTGATTGGTCCGGTGCCGCTGATGCCCCTGGCGGTAGATTTCCAATAGGCTTCGCGGCCGATGCCGTTAGGACTGACGGCGCCGATGCCGGTAATGACTACACGCCTTAAACTCATTGTCTACCTCCGCCAAACTGTCTCTGTTGTTTGAAGCTATGAGTTGCCTGATTGTACGCCAAGCCCGGCGATCTAATCCACGCGGCAGGAGCTCTCAATGCCTTCTACCGTCTCTCCCCAACCAAGAAGTGGCCCGTTCCAAGATTACTTACAATCATCGCGCGTCGAGCTGATTAAGTAGTGAGCGTGCGATCTCAGCGTCACGCTTGTTCTCGAACTCCCATTCGGCGTCGATTGGGGATTCGATCAACCGCTGAAGAAATGAGCAGGCGCGGTCGCGCTGGCCGGCCTCGATCGCAAGCTCAGCGGCGTAAGTCAGCGTGACGCTGTTTGTGGGAGCGATCTCGAGCGCCCGATCGAAGAGCGCCCGACTGCGCCTCAAGCTCCCGCCAAGGATCCTCGGCGTTTTTTGTTCGAGCCGCCCAAGGACCCGAAGCGGTCCCGCATCGTGGTAGCGTTCATTGATAGCTATCGCCCTGTTTAATTCGTTCCGTGCCCAACGAAGCGCGCGAAGCCCGCGTATGCCAGCGCTGGTTTGAGCGAAGAGCGCGAGATTGACGCCAACCCAGAAATGCCCTTCCACTCGCTCGGGACTGAGCGCGGCGGCGCATTCGCCCGCCCCGACGCCGGCACTGTATAGCTGCCGGCTGGAGTCCCGCGAGCCTGCTTGTTGACCCAGAAAGAACAGCGCTCGCGCAAGCCTCCACTGTACTTCGTAGCGGTCAGCACCACCTCGAGCGCCTGAAAGCACCATTACAGACTCTCGAACGGCGCCAGGTTGTATTCGCTGCGAATACAATTCATCAGCGCGGCCAACGACTGCGAGAAGATCGTCAGTAGGCATAGTCTCAAGGGAGGAGCGGGGAAGTGTAGCGGAGGAGAAGGGGGAGCGGAGGAGCAGGGGAGCGGAGGAGCGGGGGAGTGCAGGGGAAGAGGAACGCGGCTCAGCTCCTCCGCACTCAGCTCCTCCGCTCCTCCGCACCTCGTCCTCCTCTCCTCCGCACCTCAGCCACTTCGCTCTTCCGCACCTCGCTCCTCCGCTCCTTCACCCTCCTCGTTCCCCCCTCACCGCGCGGCGATTTTCTTCAAATGGTCGCGAGTGAAGACCGAGTCGCTCAAGTCCTGATCGTACTTCACATCTACAGCTTCAAAAACAATTCGCTTTTGGCGGGCACGATTGTCGATCGTCCACCGCGTTCGAGTCCAATGCCCGGCGATTTGCTCGAACTTGCTGACGGTAACCCGCCGAGCCAGCTCCTGGTGATTATCGTAGAACTCAGCCTCCAAAGCGGTGAAATCTTGTTTGGATATCAACAACACCACCCGCGAGAATTTCGATTCGGCGGCCTGTTTAAGTGCCCCGTTGAGACGAAACACCGGTGTGCCATCGTGTGTCTCTTCGCCTGCAAGTGAAAAATCATACTTATCGACTTGACCATCTGCGAGTTCCTGCGTCGTAAGCCCGAACAGCGCATCTTCACTTGTTGGGTCGCTGCTGACAATAAAGCTATCGGTGCTTTGAACGTAGCGGACGGCCTCGATGCGGCCGTCAGGAAAGACTGTGATCAACCCATCGCGATCGCGCTCTTCGCCCGGAGCGGTGAACTCAACCAGCATCAGAAGCCGTCCGTCCGGCTGACGCTTGCGATAAACAGTCAACTGAATATGTCGCGGCGCGTTCATCTCGACGACGTTTTCGGAAGCGACGATCTCGGCGCGCATTTTGACAATCGAGTCGCGAGCGGTGTCGAGAGCTCGGTAGCGCTCGACTATTTTGTCTGCAGTGATCGACGGCGACGCCGCGTTTGGGGGTGTGCTGTTCGCGTTCTCCACCGCGGTGGTTCCTTCGGGCTTTTTGCAACTGACGGTCACCAGCAGAAGAGAAATGCCTATGAGTGGCATTCTCAAGGCCGCTCTCTTCCAGGTGGAGCAGCTAACGTCATGAATGTGATTTGATTCGCTTTTAGCCGGCACAGATCTTACCTTACGTGTGTGATTTCGTGCTTTTCTGCCTGACTCTTCTTGCGACGCTATTCTCGAATTGCCGCAGGCGAAATGTCGGGCGACTTCCGTTTCACTCCGAGAGCCGCGCTAGCAAACAGTTTCGACTTCATCAATACCGGCAATAGGATCAGGTCCGCGGCGAGGCAAGATGCAATCGTTAACGCCCACAGAAGACCGGCTACTCGAACCGGCACGAAGGACGATAGCATGAAAATCAGAAACGCCGCGATCAGCATGACATTCGCGAGCACCATCGGCTTGCCGGTCCGCTGCATCGTCAGCCACAGCGGCCATCCGTCATCGGAAGGCGAGAGCGCCGGCGCAACTTTGTCTGTAGCCGGCACAGGTACGCGCTCAGCCACGCATTGCCGGTAGCGCCGAATCATATGAACCGCGTTGTCGACTGCAAGCCCGAGGACCGCGCTGGCTACGAGGCTGGTGGTAATGTCGAGCGCGGTTCGGCTCCATCCCAAAAAGCCGAAGAAGCAGATGATTGGAAGCAGATTCGGAATCAACGCCAGCAGGCCTGTTGCGAACGAGCGAAACACGGCTGCCATCATCAAGTAAATTGTTACCAGCGCAATCGCCAGACTCGAAGATTGCGAGGCCGCAACTGCGTCTGAAGCGTCATTAAGAAGGATAATAGCGCCGGTCGCGCGTTCCGAGATGCCGGCGGGCAGGTGTTGGGCCGCCCATTCGTCGATCGTCCCTGTCAACAACCGCAGTTCGTTGGAGCTGAAGAGATTCCCTCTCAGCACGATGACGACACGCGAGCCATCGGCGCTCACCAGCCGCGAGAATGACGGATCTCCGGAAAGATAGTCGCCTATTATCGAGGCGAGGCGGCCCCGATCGCCTGGCAGGGGCGCGGCCGCTTGATCTGGGGTTCCAGGCAATAGGTTGTGGATGCGAGCGATGATGT
>JBASRM010000350.1:0-5074 GCA_049273835.1 Blastocatellia bacterium
GCTGAAGATCTATGAAGCGATGGCGATGCAAAAACCGGTTATCTCCACCTCCGTAGGTGCCGAAGGTCTACCGATCTGCGACGAGAAGGATCTGCTGATTGCCGATCGGCCTGAGGAGTTTGCGCAAGCGGTTATTCGCGTCTTGACTGAACCCGCGCTTGCGCAGCGGCTTGGCGAACGAGCTCGAGCCTTGGTTTGCGAGAAATTCGGCTGGGAGCAGGCGGCGCATAGTTTCGCAAACATCTGCGAGCGAGTGGTCGGACAACGATCACGCCGTCGCGTTGCGTGATTATTGAACTTGGAATCGGGCGAAGGACGAATTTGTACTAGCGAGTCAATATTATGAGATTGAGTATTTTCGGATTGGGATATGTTGGGTGCGTTTCGGCGGCGTGCTTCGGGGCCGCAGGTCACGAAGTAATCGGCGTCGATGTCAACGAGAAGAAAGTCGACATCATAAACGACGGCCGGAGCCCCATAGTCGAGCCTGGGATTGAAGCGCTGATTCGCGAAGCGGTTGCGGCGGATAGGCTGCGCGCGACCAACGACGCACGCTTTGCGGTTAGCAATTCAAAAGTGTCCCTCGTGTGTGTCGGCACTCCCAGCAATCACAACGGCAGTCTGGATCTATCTTATGTCAAACGGGCTTGTCAGCAGATCGCCGAGGCTCTCGCCGAGAAACCCGGCTATCACATTGTCGTCGTGCGGTCGACTATGCTCCCGGGCACCGTCGAGCAGGTCCTGATCCCGGTCCTCGAGGTCTATTCAGGAAAACGCGCCGGCCGCGACTTCGGGGTCGTAGTCAATCCCGAGTTCCTGCGCGAAGGCACCTCGATTCAGGACTTTAACGGCCCACCGTTCACGATTATCGGGACCGACAGTGAGGATGCGGCTGGACCGGTGGAGCGGCTCTATGCGGGCATCGACGCCCCGATTCTCAGACTCGGCATAAAGGAAGCCGAGATGGTGAAGTACGCATCGAATTGTTTTCACGCGCTCAAGATCACCTTCGCCAACGAGATCGGCAACATTTGCAAGGCACTTGGCGTCGATAGTCACGAGGTGATGGATGCCTTTTGCAAAGACCACAAGCTGAATCTGTCTTCTCACTACCTGAAGCCCGGCTTCGCCTTCGGCGGTTCGTGTCTCCCAAAGGATCTGCGGGCAATCAACTACAAGGCAAGAGAAGTTGATGTCGACACGCCGCTCCTCAGCTCGATCCTCCACAGCAACCGTCAGCAAATAGAGCGCGTGGTCGATATGGTTCTACAGACGCGGAAGAAGAGAATCGGGGTATTCGGGATGAGCTTTAAGGCCGGTACTGACGATCTCCGCGAGAGTCCGATGGTGACATTGATCGAGACGCTGATTGGAAAGGGGCTGAATCTCGCGATCTACGATCGGGAGGTCGAACTGGCCAAGTTATTTGGCGCGAATAAGCAGTACATCGAGCAGGAGATTCCTCACATTTCATCGCTGATGAAATCGGAGCTCAACGAGGTCATCGATTGCTCCGAAGTAATGATTATCGGAAAACACCAGCAGGAGTTACTCGCGCTGTCGGACAAGCTCGGCAATGGCCGCGTGATTATCGATCTGGTTCGTCTATTCGATGTGTCGAATAGCGAAAGGAGTTATCAGGGGGTGTGCTGGTGAAAAAATCAATCGGTATCGGAGTTATTAGAAGAAAGCACCAAAAGATCCCGTCGACGCAGTCGCGAGGATATGTGATGGTGCTGACTCTACTCCTATCGTCATACGTTGTGGTTTGTATTTCGGCCTGTACAGGTGAAGGCCGGAACCCAGCGAGTAATCTGGCTGCTGCTCAATCGGCTGATTCCAATGCCGCGACGACCCCCGCTCGGCCGGCTGTTTTCCTCGAAACAAAATACCCGCAGCCTGGAGGCCGCACGATTTCGGTGACCGGAACCGGGGATGCAGCGACGCGAGCATTTCAGGCGGCGTTGGATTCGGCGCGATCCGGCGATGTCATCGCGATCGAACCGGGCTCGATTATTACAGGAAACTTCGTACTCCCGAATAAACTCGGGACCGGTTGGACAGTAGTTCGCTCTTCGTCGGCGGACGGTAAATTGCCTGCCCCCGGTAACCGTGTGAAACCGACTGACGCCGTCGCGATGCCGAAACTGGTTACGCCAAACGCCGACCCTGTCATCCGAACCGCGTCCGGCGCCCATCACTATCGTTTTGTCGGCATCGAGTTCACCATCGCTCCGGGATGGGAGGTTAATCACGGACTCATCCTGTTTGGCGACGGGGGGAGAGCACAAGACTCCCAGGCTACTGTGCCTCATGATTTGATTATTGACCGCTGCTATCTTCACGGGAACGCGGAGGTCAATCTGCGTCGCGCGGTCGCACTAAACAGCGCCGCCACCGCTATTGTCGATTCGCACATTTCGGATATTCACGAGGCGGGAGCCGATTCACAGGCCTTGTGCGGATGGAACGGCCCGGGACCCTTTAAAATCGTCAACAACTATCTGGAGGCGGCGGGTGAGAACGTGATGTTCGGGGGGGCCGATCCCAGCATCCCAAACCTCGTTCCTTCGGACATCGAGTTTCGCCAAAATTTTTGCGCGAAGCCTCTTTCGTGGATGCGCCAGCATTCCTCATATGCGGGGAAACCATGGTCTGTGAAGAATCTGTTTGAGTTGAAAAATGCGCGGCGCGCCATCATCGACGGAAATCTCTTCGAGAACAACTGGGTAGACGGGCAGAGTGGTTTTGCCATCCTCTTCACGGTACGGAATCAGGATGGTTCGGCGCCGTGGTCCGCGGTCGAAGACATTGCGTTTACTAACAACATCGTTCGACATACCGCGGCTGGCGTCAACTTTCTCGGACGAGACGATAACCATCCAAGCCAGCAAGTCAGGCGCGTGCTGATAGCGAACAATCTTTTCGATGACGTCGGAAGCAAGCAGTGGGGAAGCAACGGAAGATTCCTGCAGATAACGGACTGTCTCGATGTGACGATCGATCACAACACCGCCTTTCATACCGGAAATATCATTACCGCCTACGGCGCGCCCACACGCGGTTTTGTCTTCACCAACAACATTGTCCCGCACAATGAGTACGGGATAATCGGCGACGGCGCAGGGATTGGAAACCCTACGCTGGAGAAATATTTTCCGGGCGGCGTTTTCAAAAAGAACGTAATTGCCGGCGGTCGGAACTCGATATATCCCGGGGACAACTTTTTCCCGGCCACCATGGATGCGGCAAAGTTCGCGGATCGGACAGGCGGCAGCTATGGGTTGAGCGATTCCAGCCCCTATAAGAAGGCCGGAACCGACGGCAAGAACATCGGATGTAATATCGACGCACTCAAGACTGCTTCGGGTTCCTCGCCGACGCCGGTACGGATGACGGGTCGAAAGACGACAAATGGTCGCCAGGCTTCCAACATACTTGCAAGGGCTCGCTGAATGCACTCAAGAGGATCGACAGACAGAGCCAACGATGGTAGCGATGCGCCGACCGTAAGCGTGGTGGTGCCGGCCTATCGAGCCGCCAAATACATCGGTGCGGCGCTTGATTCAGTGTTCAATCAGACATACGCGGACTACGAAATCATCGTTGTGAATGATGGCTCGCCCGACACAACAGAGTTTGAGCATTCGCTTGAGGGTTACCGAGATAAAATCCAATACATCACCCAGGAAAATCGAGGTTGTTCGGCTGCGCGCAACGTCGCCGTGCTTGCCGCGCGAGGGCGCTTGATTGCGTTTCTCGATGCGGATGATTACTGGGAACCTGAATACCTTGCGGAGCAAGTTGGGTTCCTGGAGCGCCATCCGTCGATTGATTTGGTTTACGCCGACGCGTTACTGGTGGGCGACTCGCCGCTCGCCGGTAGTACTTTCATGCGCACCACGCCTTCAACTGGCGAGGTGACGCTCAGGGCCCTGCTTGAGGCGCGCTGCACCGTCTTGCTTTCGGGGACGGTGGTGCGCCGGCAGGCGATAGTGGATGCCGGTTTGTTTGATGAGCAGCTCCGCTGTTCTGAAGATTACGACTTATGGCTTCGCATGTCGATGAACGGAGGAACTCTCGCATATCAGCGTAAGGAGTTGCTTTGCAAAAGGATCCACGCTGCAAGTCTTAGCTCTAACCATGTCGACCTGCACGAACATACGCTCAAGGTACTTGAAAAAAACAGTTCCGACGTCAGGTTGAACGCGCCGGAGCGAGACGCTTTGCACAAACTTGAATTGAGGCTTCAGGCAACCGTGAAACTCGAACGCGGAAAGCTGAAGCTATCCGCGGGCGATTTCGCCGAGGCTAGCGTCGAAATCGCAAATGCGAATGGTTTTTATCGAAGTTGGAAACTTAAGATGATGTTATGGTGGCTTCGATACTTTCCACGTGCGTTGCTGCATGTCTACAACCTGCGCGCGAAACTGATTCATTACCGGGCAGGTTCCCAATCCGAAGACCGCGGATCTTTCACCGCACGCGCCGGTCTGCTTTTTTTTGCCAAATGTTTCGCATTCGCTTTGAGCTTTATTCTCCCTCTCCTTCTCGTACGTAGATTGAGTCAACACGAGTTCGGGTTGTACAAGCAGGTCTTTCTGATTGTCGGCACTGCAATTTATATTCTGCCGCTCGGTTTTGGGATGAGCGCATTCTACTACTTGCCGCGTGAACCTGAACGGCGACATCACATCATCTTCAATATCCTGGTGTTCTATGTCCTGATGGGGGGGGCTGCCTGCGCCGCGCTTGTTTTATGGCCTTCAATTCTCGGAGCGATCTTCAAAAGCGCAGAACTGACCGCGTATGCGCCGCAGATTGGCATTATTATTCTGTTTTGGGTCGTGCCGTCGTTTCTCGAAGTCGCTGCCCTCGCAAACCAGGAATCCAGGTTGGCGAGTAGTTTTATCATTCTATCGCAACTTGGAAAGACCGTTCTCATGCTACTGGCGGCGATATACATCGGCTCAGTCGCGTCTCTTATTGATGCAGCAATTATTTATGGAATTCTGCAAACAGTAGTGCTCGTCCTCTATCTCCGGTCGCGGTTCGGTCGCTTCTGGAGAACGAT
>JBASRM010000354.1:0-50023 GCA_049273835.1 Blastocatellia bacterium
CGGGCGCAGTCATTAGGGATCACGAGGGTATGCCAGTAACGAAGTTAAGCATCACTCCGATACCGCTCGACAGGACTCCGTTCCCACTACCCGGACTAAGAGTGCCGGTTTATTTCACGCTTCAACCCGGAGGCGCATACATACACGCCTATGGTGTCGGAGAGAAAACGGGCGCTCGAATCATTTACCCGAACCGATTCAATCAGCCTCCGTTTCAGCCGGCGGACTTTTGGCACTACGATCCTGAAGATAAGGGCTGGTTCATCTACGGCCACGGGGCAGTGACAGCAGAGGGAGGTCATATCGCGCCGGACCCGGGAGTTTCGGTTTACGAATTCACCGGAGCAATGGTCTATGCCGACAGTTCAGCGCCCCCGGAGGGCCGGCCCCCTGGTGGCGGCAAAGACGCTGGTGACCCGGTAGATTTAGCAACGGGTCTGTTTGTACTCCAATCGACAGACCTCGCATTGCCCGATTTGATTCCGATAGTTTTGTCCAGAACGTATCGTCCTCGTGACACTGCGTCACGGGCCTTTGGCATTGGCGCCAACCATCCTTATAACATTTTCCTCGCAGGTGATAACGTTACCTACAGCTATACCGATCTTATCCTTCCTGATGGCGGACGAGTTCACTATGTCCGCACGTCGCCGGGCAACTACTTCACCAACGCCGAATTCGAAAGCACAGCAACGCCGACTGAATTCTATAAATCAAAAATCAAATGGAACGGCATTGGATGGGACCTCACACTCAAGGACGGGACGCTCTATGTATTCGGCGATGTGGCACCGCTTCAATACATTACTGACCGCTACGGGAATAAGCTTGTAATCGCTCATTCCAACAACCAATCGGGAAACATCACCAAGATCACTTCCCCGAATGGAAGATGGATCGAGTTTACGTACGATGGAAGCAATCGCATCACCCAGGCCAAAGACAACATCGGGCGCATTGTCGGGTACACCTATGATGCAAGCGGCCGATTGTGGAAGGTGACGAATCCGCTCAGCCAGGTCGCCGAATACACCTATGACTCCTCACACAGAATGCTGACGATCAAAGATGCTCGTGGAATCGTCTATTCTACGAATCAATACGACACGAACGGACGAGTGACCTTGCAGACACAAGCAGATGGGACTACTTACCAGTTTGCTTATACGCTGGACGGCAATGGAAAGGTGGCCCAGACTGACGTGACCGATCCCCGCGGAAAGGTGAACCGCGTTACCTTCAATAGCAAGGGCTATACGCTCACCGACATTTACGCGTTAGGACAGACGGAGCAGCAAACCTATACGTACACCCGGCAGACCGGAACCAACTTCCCGCTGAGCATGACGGACCAACTCGGGCGAACGACCAGCTTTGGTTATGACTCGATGGGCAACCTGACCAGCGTCACGCGACTTGCTGGAACCTCCGATGCCGTCACCGCCAGCTTTACCTACGAGATGACATTTAATCAACTGGCAAGCGTCACCGATCCTCTGAATCATACGACGCAGTTTGGCTACGACGGTAGGGGAAACGCTGTCAGCGTGACCGATCCTCTCGGCAATCAAGCGACATTTATTTACAATTCCTCAGGGCAGCCAACAAGCGCTACCAGTCCTTTGGGCAAGGCCTTGCAGTTCAGCTACGATGGCGGCGACCTGGTCAGCATCACGAGCCCACTCAACCAGACAGTCAACAGATTCGTCGATAGCGCCGGGAGATTACTGAGCGTCACGAATTCGTTGGGACAGACAGTTAAGGTCGAGTACGATCTGTTGAATCGTCCAACGAGGGTTACCGCCCCTCTGCAAGGCGCGACGACATCCGCGTATGACGCTAACGGCAACTTGTTGAGCGTCACCGATGCCCACAACAATTCGATCAGCTATGCCTACAACAACATGGATCGTGTGCAGACGCGAACCGATCCGTTGCTTCGAAACACCAGCTACGTTTACGACAACAACGGAAATCTTAGTCAGCTAACCGATCGCAAGAGCCAGGTCACGAGCTACACTTACGACGCGTTAAATAGACTGACGCTTGTTACGTACGCGGATGCCTCAACGACCAGCTATGCTTACGATGGCGGCAATCGCCTCACTCAGGTAGTCGATTCAATTTCGAGGACAATTACATATACGTATGACAATCTGGATCGACTGACCGGCGAAACGACTTCGCAGGGGACGGTGAGCTATACATACGATTCGGTGGACCGCCGCGCGACGATGTCCGTATCAGGGCAAGCCACCATTAGCTATACATATGACAACGTGGATCGTTTGACCCAGATCGCGCAGGGAGCATCGACTGTCGGATTCACTTATGATGCCGCAAGCCGATTGACGACTCAAACGTTGCCAAACGGAGTGATAACCGAATACGGCTACGATGACGCGTCGCGTCTCACGAGGCTCACATACAAGAAGGGCGGCAACGTCCTGGGCAACCTGGCCTATTCATACGACTCAGCCGGTCGTAGAACAATAGCTGGTGGAAGCCTTGCGACTACCGGCTTGCCAGCGACTCTCGCAACAGCAAGCTATAACTCGGCAAACCATCAAATCGGATTTGGTGGGCAGACGCTGACCTATGACAACAACGGCAACCTAACGAGCGATGGAGTGAATACCTATACATGGAACGCTCGCGATCAGCTTGCGTCCATTAGCGGGTCAGGACTGAGCGCGAGCTTTCAATACGACGCGCTCGGTCGCCGAACAAGCAAGACCATCAACGGCTCTATGACGAGTTTCTTGTATGACGGCGTGAACCTTATACAAGAGCAAGCAGGAGGATCGCCCGTTGCGAATATGCTGTCGGGCGGCATCGATCAGTTCTTCAGCCGAACGGACTCGTCCGGTACGGTAAGTCCCCTGATTGACGATCTCGGCAGCGTCGTTGCGCTGACTGATTCAAATGGCGCGATTCAAACCCAATACACATTCGAGCCGTTTGGCAAGACAACTGCCACAGGCTCAGTAAGCTCTAACTCATCAAGATACACTGGTCGTGAAGATGATGGCACAGGGCTCTACTATTATCGAGCGAGGTATTACGCCCCTAGTCTGCAACGATTTATCAGTGAAGATCCAGTCGGATTGCTGGGCGGTCTCAACTTATACGGATATGTCCTCAATAGTCCATTAGCGTCCGCCGATCCTTTCGGGCTAAAGCCAGCTGGCATGTCCGGATCAACGAGTCCATACCTGAACAATCCTGACCGCAAGCCTCCGGGCTGGGATGATTCCTGGAAGACGGGCAAAGATGGCCGAGGAGATTACTCCGAAGATCCAGACACGGGACGCAGGTATTATCCCCATGGCGATGACAACAGCCATTGGGACCATTACGATTGGAAAGACAAGGACGGGAAGGAAGGAAGCTATCCTGAGCAGAAGCGCAAGCCTCGACCAGGACAGAGGCGCAACTTGAAGCCCAATCAATCGAAAACAGATCCTTGGCCACTGCCTAGTCCTGAAGTGCCTGTCCCAAAGCCTGGCCCGACTGTCACTGAGATGCGCCTTTGGGAGCAGTCGCATCGCTATCGCGAGCAGATGTGGCGGGATATACTTTATTGGTCGATTTACTTTGGCACAGCTTACTTGGGCCGACCTGTAAGCGCCCCTTTACCGGCACCAATTCCTGCTGTTCCGTGAGGGCTGGCCAAAGGGATTAATAGGAGACTACCGCATCGAGGAACGTTGACTATGGAATTGAATGGTTATGCAAAGAAGCTACGTGCCGAACGCGAAAGAACTGGGCGATCGCCGGAAGAAACCGCTCACTCTCTCGGCGTCTCACCCGCAGCATATTACGATTTGGAGTCCTTTGACGATGAATTGACCACAGCACTGTCAATACAGAATGTTGCCTTGCTATTCAAGATATTGGGGATTGAGCCATCCACGTTCTTTGGAACTTCGCCAGCGCCCGAGCCAATCACCATTGATGCGTTCATTGTGAGCATCAGCGATTATCTGAAAACTAACGGAGTGAACGTGCGCGAGTTTGAAGACCGCGTCGGATGGGACGTCGAGCCATTGCTAAACGAGCCCTCGAAGCTAGCGAGCTACGACATAGATGCGGTTAAAGATATTTCTAACGAGATCGGAGTAGACTGGTTATCAATACTTGAAGCCCTTTCGTCAACTTCTGAGCATCGCTAGTGCCTCTCAACAGCCGCAGCTTAGCGCTCCGGGCGAAAATTGAGCCATTATTCCGATCCAAAATTGAGCAACCTCAGCGCTTGAACACTACTACTCCTGTTTAGCCATCTCAGCAGATGAAACTCACTTGAGAGTTGGGCGGAGCACCTACGAGCCTGAAAACTAACCCACGCTAGGGTCCGGTGCCCAGGGCCAGCCTTGAGTCGTTGCTTCGCTTGCTTAACCTTGTGCGATTGCAGCGCCTTTACCAAATGTGCTGGTAGCGGAATAGTTCGGCGACTACGGGCCGTCTTCGGCTCGCCGAAGTAGCATTCATTTTTCCAGCGCTTCCAGACCAACGTCCGCTGCACGGTTACTGTTCCCGCTTTAAGGTCGATATCGCCCCACTTCAGCCCCAGGTATTCTTCCGGGCGCATACCGGTATGCAGCGCAAGCTCGAACATCGATCCGTGCTTTCCCTTGTGGGCCTGCCCTCGCGCAGTTGCAGCCCACGCTTTTGCTTGTGAATCGTCAACAGCACCAGCAATCAGTTCTTGGACTACGACAGAAGTTAAAAGGTATCGAGCAGGCAGTTTGGGGTGGCGCTTGATGAGGACATCGCTGTCAAAGGTTACACCTGACATCAATCAACTCTGCGGTCGCGTCTCTCATAGGTGTCTTTCCACATAATCTCAAACATTAGAGTAGGTTCTGCTCGGTTAACTCTTCGGGGCTCAAGGCATCTACTCGAACGCCGACCAAAGCTTGAAAGCGCTTCAGTACATTAGCGTATGCGATGCCTCGAACAATTCTAGACAAGTCAAAGCCGGAATGTCAGCGTCGTAAAGATCAGAAACACCATCGAATATATTACCTCGAGCCATCCGACTCTTCGAAGATTGACTCGGTGGACCGGTCTTGCCACCCGCCAGAACGAGCGGATGATCACAGGTAAGAACGCCGCCAGCGCGAACAGGTTTAGACTGCCGGTCAACACCAGGACCACCAGAGCACCAAGCAAGAAGCCATGATATGCGGCGCAGCGCAACCGTGATTTTTTGCGCCCCTCTTCATTGCGCGGGTTGATCGTGTTGACCCGCAGCTTGACGTAAAAGACGCTGCTGACGAAGTAGAATGCACACAGCAGCCACAACCACAGCGCCACCTCATCGAACGCGCGTCGCGAGGTGTAATAAGCCGCCGGTGCGGTCATGGTTAGTCCGGCTATTGCCATCAACTCACCGACAATTGTGCGATCCTTCCGGCGGACGGCCTGCTGCCCGTTCGCCACAAGCAGCAACATCGTCCCAAGCCCCAACGCGGCGAGCCAGTAGAGTTGATAAAAAAACACCAGTGGCGCGCCCAGCAAACCTGCGAGCGCCAGATAGCCAATCATGAATCGCCGAGCTTCAACGTCTTCGCGTTGGCGATTGCACGCCCGCCACCAGGTCAGAAGCGATTCGCGCGCTATGAAGACAAACGTGACAGACAACAGGAGAAGAAGTTGTCGCAAGGACACCGTTTTCGCAACAACCGTCCCGACAGCAAAGGGCACGTAGAGCATCGCCCACGCGCCGTGCTCTCTCGGTAGCTTGAACCTTGCTCGTACACTCATTCCAAATCAGGCGACGATTTCAGTCGTCGCGTTCAACTTTCCAACAGATTGAGAATCTTCATCGCCAGCATAACAGTCGCGGATATCAGGGGGACGTTGGTACGACCGGGTGATGCGCTCATTTCAGCCCCGGCGCTTAAAGCGTCCTTGAATAAACCTGTTTCGGACTGGCTTCCGGTTTGTTAAGGTATTCGTCAAACGCCATAGCAACATTTCGAATGAAAACCCGCCCGAGCGGCGTCACTTCGATACGTGCGTCATCCAGCAGAACCAATCCGTCGCGCTCCAGCTCGCCCAGGCGCGCAAGCTCCAACGCAAAATGCTCATCAAAGTCAATTCCGAAAAGGCGCTCGACCTCCGACTTCACCAACACCGTATGGCAAAGAAGCCGGTTGATCACCGCACGTCGCAGCTTATCTTCTTCGCTCACGCGAATGCCTCGCATAGTGGGCCAGCGACCGGCATCGATCGCTTGATAGTAGCGAGGCAGGTCACGAAAGTTTTGCGCGTACACGTCTTCGAGCGCGCTTATCGAGCTCACCCCCATCGCGTATAAATCGCACCCCGCCTTTGTCGTATAACCTTGAAAGTTTCGATGGAGGCTTCGATTGTCCTGAGCGCTGCAAATCTCGTCATCGGGCCGCGCAAAGTGATCGAGTCCGATGAAGCGGTATCCCGCATTACCCAGCTTTCGAATCGCATCAGTAAAGATGCGAAATTTCTCGAAGCCCACCGGAAGGAATCGCGTAAAGCTGCCCTGCTGTTTCTTCATCCACGGCACGTGAGCGTAGCTGAACACCGCGATTCGGTCCGGGCCCATTGCAATCACTTTTTCCACGGTGCTAGCGAAGCTCTCAGCGGTTTGATGCGGCAAACCGTAGATCAAATCGAAGTTAATACTGTCGAAACCAAGCGCGCGACAATAATCGAACAAGCGCCGGGTGTCTTCGTAGGGTTGAACGCGATGGATGGTCTTTTGCACAACCGGATCGAAGTCCTGAATTCCCATGCTGAGGCGGTTGAACCCTGAACGGCGAAGGGCTCGGCAATGCCGTTCAGTCGTGACACGCGGATCGACTTCAATGCTTATCTCGGCAGTTGGTGACCATGAAAACCGCTTCGCGATGTAAGAGTAGAGATCCTCTATCTGCTCAGGCGAAAGAAACGTCGGCGTTCCCCCGCCCCAGTGCATTTGCTCAACCTTGCGAGACCGATCCACTTCAGCGCTGAGCCAATCGATCTCGCGCTTGAGATGATCAAGGTAGGGGAGCGCGACTTCGTGGCGTTTGTTTATGACGACATTGCAGCCGCAGTAGAGACACAGTGACTCGCAGAACGGCAGGTGAAAATAGAGAGACAACGGCGTGGGGTGAGGCTTGGTGTTCGCCTCGCTGAAGGCAGCACGCAGGTGAGTCTCGCTGAAGCTGTCGTCCCATTCGGGCGCAGTTGGATAGCTTGTGTAGCGCGGCCCGGGCTGATTGTACTTGTCAATCAATCCTTCGGGGAACGCGACGAGTTCCCCACCGATCTCTGCCTCCAGCCTGCCGTTCGTGCCCATATCACCACCCGCAGTTAAGCTGATTTGCCTTCAACCAGGCAGTGGCAATAACCATTCCTTGTAAGAACTCAAGGTTTTGGCTGAAAGCCAGTGCCTCTTGGGGGAAAATCTCTCAGGCTGGTGAGTGGAATGACGCTGCTTGAGCGGGCACGCTCACTCTTCGGTCGCGGGTTCTGAGACGGACACCAATGAGTAGAAGTAGATAAGAATTCCGATCGCGATCAATAAAGTGCCGGGAACCAGGAAAAGGATGAATGCCGTAGGGTGTGACCACAGCAGGCTTAGTAACTCGATCCCGAGACCTAACAGGACCAGCGTTCCCGCAGATCGTAAGCGACGCTGCATTTTGGTTGAACTCACTTCTGGCTTCCTCCCTCATTCTTTTCATTGGCGATTTCCGACCAGAACTTTGCATCACCAAGACCGCCAACATTGTGAACGACCTCGTGACATCCGGTCGACAAGCATGAGAGCCCGTTTGATTTGATCGAATCGAGTCTGCCTTCTTCCAGATTGTGAGTTGTTCCTTCTTCGAAACTTCTCGCGCCGCTGTGACAATGAAGGCATTCTCGATTGTTGTAGGCGTTGTACAGCTCGACCTTGGCCGGAATCTTCCCGAGATACTGGACGTACAGGTGCTTAACACCCCGCAGCTTCGACTTGAACCCGCCATACATCGTGTAATCGGTGTGGCATGTATAGCACGCGTTGTCGCGGGGAACGCGATTGTTCTGAAAGTGGGCGGCGGGAAGATAGGAAGCATCATCCACGCGAAGGCTCTTGCCGTAGTTCCCCATGACATGGCATGAGGTGCAAAACGCCGTCGTCTTGGAGCGCTCGACGTGCTGGTCAACGCCCATCGAGGCCGCAAGTACCGGAAAAAGGAAGATGGATACGAATGCTAATATCTTGCCTCCCCTGCTGCTTGTGACCGAAGGCCTGAACGCAACCAGACCAGCCAATGTGATTGAGACAAGGATTGTCGCAATCAGTATCACGGTGGGACTAATCATTGCCAACCCTCTCGCCGGTAATGGGACGCGGCTAACAGCCGCCGCACTATTACCAAACCTTTCGCCGGTAATGGGACGCGGCTAACAGCCCGCCGCACTATTCGCCACGCCCACATGCCACAGAAGCGCGAGCCGGACGATCAGCGGAGACGGCTCGCGCGCGCCAGTTGCTTGAGTTCACCTGTACGGGCGCCCGTGTAGGGTTGAACATCTGGGATGAAGAGTCATTATCATTTACCGGCCAAGTGGCGGATAAAAGCTACTTGCTCTTTGCACTTCTCCGCACCCAGGGTTTTTTGGTATCCCGTCATCTTTCCTTTTCCCTTGGCGATGATGTTGAACAGTTGCTCATCCGATTGCTTCTGCACTTCGGCGGAGCGCAGGTCACGAACCTTCAAACTCTTCCCGGCTGCTGTGTTGCCGCTGCCGTCCGCTCCGTGGCAGGCTGTGCATTTTGCTTTGAAAGTGGCCGCGCCGTCTGCCGCAGTTGTGATTGCGGCCTGCGAACTGGCTTGGAACAGAATTGCGAGAGCTAGAAACGATAACGTGAATGCTCCAACAACGACCTTCTTAAGTTCTTTGCTCGACAGTTTCATTCTCATAGTCCCCTTTCGTCTGAGTACTGTGGCGGTCAATCTTTGCTGGTTCGTCCCGCCGCCACCAAACAACAATCCATTCTGAGGCCTTCGCTTGGTGATAAGGCAACCACCATTCCCCGTGGAGAAAGGCTGCAAACACGCTTGTTTCGAAGCTTCGTGTAAACAGCCGAGTAAATTCTCCCAGCTTGCGGGTAATTACCCCCAGATGCTGCGCATGGGAGATTCTCTCACACCACCAGCCCTGACTACCTGAAAAAATGACTTCCATCGTATGTTCAGGTGTTAAGGAGCCAGGCTGCCGGTTGCTGCTTTACGTGTGAGATCAAAGCTCGACTCATGCTTGCTTATGAAGACCTTGCCTCTTCTCGACCTCTCTCACCTTGAGATAGATAAGAGCAGCGAATAAGAGAATGAAAAATAAAGATGCGGCGAGTCCTTTTCGTCTGAAACTCAGCTCGGCCAGGGCCGCCCCGCCGGCTTCGTAGCCTTTGTTTGAAATCTCGAGCCCGGGATCTATTACCTTGTCCAGTTCGCCGGTCGAGAATGTGTGCACCATTACTCGCGCTTGAGTGAGCGCATCCCTTGCCTCGCTCAATTCAAACTTTGCTTTGCTGACTTCCATTCCAGCTCGTTCGGCGCGGTTGAGGATGTCGTTGGATCTGGTTATGCCAGCGGTCATCTCGTCCATTCTCGCTTTCATTTTTTCGGCTGCCGCATATCCGCTGTCACCCTGACTGTGGCAATCAGTGCAAACGGACTTGTCCCCGACGCCGAGCATTTCGTCGCCCGGAGGCGCTATCCCGTGATTGCTGTGACACTGAATGCACTCCCCAACTTGCATGAGTGAGAACACGGTCTTGTGAGGACTCGACGTAAATAGACTGGCCTGACGCACGTGGCATTGACCGCAAACGTTGGCAACCGACGCGAGGCCCGGGGGCGCGGCTCCGTGATTGCCGTGGCAATCATTGCAGGTGGGCGCGGAAAGGTCCTGCTTGTCGTACAAAGCCTTCGCGTGGACGCTTGTCTTGTACTTGTCGAACTGATCGTGCGGAATCTTGTAGCTCTTCATATATTCGGCGTTAGCGTGGCACGAGCCGCAAGTTTCGGCCACGTTAACAGAATAAACTCTCGAGAGAGGATCATTGATCGCTCGAACACCGTGTTCGCCGTGACAGCTTACGCAGGTGGCGACCTTCTGATCTCCACCCTTGAGCAATTTTCCGTGAACGCTCGTTGAATATTCGCGCTCCTGATCCACTCGCAGCCCGGGATTGAACGTCTTCATGAAATCAGCGTTGCTGTGACACCTTCCGCAGAATGCCGGCAGGTTTGCCGGTTTTGGCTTACCTATGAAGCCCTTCCGTTTATCCATGGCGGCAGCCATATCATCTTGAGCAGCATCGCCACGATGACAATCGACGCATGACAGGCCACGCGCATCATGCACGTCGCCTTTTGACAAACGCACAGGTTCAAATAACGCTCCGTCCAATTGTGAATGACATTCAATGCAAGAGTTCTTCTTCTGCGCGGAAACGATGGTGAACATAAGGAGAGCGATCAGCGGAGCCAGCTTGAAGGCGCGAAAGCGATTCTTTGCGTTCGTTCCCGTGAAATTTTTTGGCTTCATCGCCGTGGTCTCCAATCAACCGAGGTAACCGATGACCGTCAACGCAACGATGTACAAAACGACGATCACACCGATAACCGTAAACCCACGTTTCCTTCGAGGCTTCGCCGGTTTGTCGAGAAAAGGCAAGATAAACAACATCAGTCCTCCGACAGCGAACGCGAGGATGCCTATGACTTCGCCATCGAAAGAAAGAATCTTTGCCGGAATCAACTTCAACGTCTGAAACATGAACAGGAAGTACCATTCCGGTCTGATTCCTGCCGGAGCAGGCGCAAACGCATCAGCCTTCTCGCCGAGTTCCCACGGGAACAACGCGGCAAGCGCTGCAAGAGCGCCAATAGCCAGGACCCACCCGATCAAATCACGAAGAAAAAAGTTCGGGAAAAACTTCATCTTCTTGATACTCTGCCCCTCTAAGCCCGACGGAATGCTCATACCGTGCAATTGCACCAGCGCCAGGTGGGTGCCGATCAAGACGGTCGTGACCGCGGGCAGCACCGCTACATGAAAGCCGAAGAACCGGGTCAGGGTGGCTCCAGTCACATCGTCGCCGCCGCGAAGAAATCTGAGCATCGGCCTGCCGACCAGCGGGATTATTCCAGCAATCTCTGTCCCGACTTTCGTCGCAAAAAAGGCGAGCTTGTTCCACGGAAGCAAATACCCACTGAAGCCAAAGGCCACGGCGAGGAGCAACAGCAGCACTCCGCTCAACCATGTCATCTCGCGGGGCCGTCGATACGCCCTCATGAAATAAACGCTGAACATGTGGATGAACAGAGTTGCGATCATGAGATTGGCCGACCAGCTATGCACTGATCGGATCAACCATCCAAACTTCACTTCTGTGATGATGAACTGGACGCTCTCGAAGGCAGTTTCAGCGCTGGGACGATAATACAAAAGGAGAAGTATTCCGGTGCCGACTTGCACGCTGAATAGAAACAAAGTCATTCCGCCGAAGTAGTACCAGATTGAATGGCGGTGAATAGGAATCTCCTTCTTACGCACCACCGCCGCGATCGAGCCAATACCCGCGCGATCATCGAGCCAAAGCCTCGCGGTTTCTGCATTCATGAGCTTCATGCCTTTGAAACGACAATCTCCTCTCCGCGGGTATTCACGACGTATTCTTCGAGCGGCCGAGGCGGGGGACCGCCGACATTCTGACCGCTAAGGTTGTATTGCCCGTTATGACAGGCGCACCAGATTTGTCTTTTCTCGGGTTCGTACTGAACTATGCAGTCGAGGTGAGTACACACAGCCGAAAAAGCCTTGAGCTCGCCTGATGCCGAGCGAATAAGGATGCCGGGCTTGTTGCCGAACTTGAAGATCTTTCCCGAATTAAGCGCGAGCTCGCTAACCTTTCCAGCGGTAACCGAATTCTGTGTTGCCTCGATAACCTCCGGCGGGGTTATGAACTTGATAATCGGGTACAAGATTGCAATCAACGTCGCTCCGAAACCGGTTCCGAGAAGGTAGTTGAGAACCCGTCGCCTGCCGGTGTCATGCAGCTCCAATTGCGCTTTGGAATCGCCATTTGGGGATTGCGCATCCGCGAGACGGTCCACCGACTGCGGGCGGGTTGGTGTTTTCAAAGCACGATCTCCAGCGAGCGCTCACTACATTGAATGAACTTTGCTCACCTGCTGGTTAGTCACGCCCGAACCAAATGCGCAACGAGGTGTACGGCAAGTGCGCGTGATAAGCCTGCGTGGTGATGTTCGGGAACTTCTCCTCGTAGCCGAAGTACTGATACCCAGCGATCCAGTCCACATTTGTGTGTACCCTGAAGACGAACTTCGCCTCGGGGCTCTGCATCTCATAGGGAAAAGATCCTATCAGCCTGCTGGTGCTGGATGACCGATCACCCTGTCCGGGGTCGTTGTGAAGACGATATCCGGCGAAGAGGCTCGCGCGGGGAAAGATCCGAACATACCCGCTTACGAAGAAGAAATTGTCCCTCAAGAAGTATCGGCTCTCACCGAATGTCTTGAGGCTGCCGGTCAGGAAGAAAATTATCTGAGCATCGCTGGTAACGTTGGCGCGCGTGTAGCCGCCGCTGAGCGAGAACTTCTCGTTAGGACTCCAGTCGGCCGAGGATGTGAAGACCCTGGACTTGACGTTTACTCCAAAACTCCTGTTGTCCTCGGTTATCGCCGGATTGCTGTTGTCTTTAGTCACCAGCGACGCGTTGAAAGCCAGCGTTTTGTTCGGCCGCAGAATGCTGCGAACGCGAACGTTCGTGAAGTCGTAGTTATCAACCCGAGTAAACACGTTGTCGGCGGCGCCCCGCTCGAGGTCAAAATATATCGACCATATCTTCAGCGGCTTCACTTTGAGCCCAAGAATAAACGTGTTGGTGCTGTTGTCGAGTTTCTCAAGCTCTGGTTTCGCGGGCGTCCCGACGGGGATGTCGCTGCTGCCGATCTCGATGTGACGGTCGGTGTATCGGTAGCCCGCGTGAAGCGATAACCAACGGCTTACATCGTAGTCGCCTTCGATCGTGTTCATATAGCGGCGGTAATTGATCGTACGGAAGGACAGCGTGTTGGTGAGCACCGGCGGAAGCACCGTGTCGCCGGCCGCCGTCGGCTTCAATCGCAGGAGTGCCTCCGCCAGCAGGTCTCCGCCATTTATCCGGAAGTTGTTCACCCGAAATGTCTCTGAAATCCGGATTCGGTCGGTCACGAAAAATGTCGCGGCCAGATCCCCCATGCCGTTTGGCCGTTTCGCGTTGCCAACGACCTGGATTATGTCCGACGTGACCTTGTTACCCGACGAGTCCACGCCGGTCCCATTCTGGAAAAATGTGTACCTGGTGCTGCCACTCGTGTAGATGTACCGCCCGGTGAAGTCGAGCTTCCTTTTGATCAGCGTGTGAAGACTGAGCCGTGTGAACGGCGTGTCGCCGCGAGTAGGCGCACTGCGGAAAAAGTCTTTGATTACGGCGGTGTTCGTGGGATTGTTGCCGGCATTTGGCACTGTTACCAGGTACTCAGTATCTTCTTTAAAGAAGCGCCAGCCTTGCATGAATGATAAATCGAAGACGGATACCCTGGCATCGACTCCGACGCGATACTCATCAGCGGCCATTCGTATAGGGTTGGCGGCGGGATATTCGTCTCCGTTAAAGCGAATAGTAGATACCGACGGCCCGCTGTTGCGGTCGAGCGAGTAGCCCAGGTTGAACCTGATTTTCTCATTCTGCGGCAGGATGGTCAGGTTGAAATCGCCCTGGCGAAACTCGGTGTTCGCCGTGTGCTGACCGAGCGCCAGATTCCTCAGGCTGTTAAAGTAGTCGAACCGCCGGTAATTAGCGTCGAAGCGATAGGCTTTCGTCTTCTCAGCGTTGACCCGCACGTATCGGTTCGGATCGTTGCCCCATCCAAACGAGCTCATCATCAGCGTGTCGAACACCGGGCCGTTGTTGTCCGTGGACTTCATCATGAAGCTTGAATCGAAGATGCGGAACCCCGGGGTGTAATTCAGATCGCTTCGATACTTGTCGGCGTTGCCGTCGATCGCGATCCCACGAACGCCAAACTCGATGCTCGACCTTATCGTGTAAGGTCCTTCCGCGCCGCTCTGTGAACTGGCGGCGGGCGGGTTTGTCTTGTCCTTATCAGCCGCGGGTTGCTGCGCTCGCGCATCGTTAGTCATAAGCAAGAGTCCCAGCACAAACCCGAACAGAAACAGCAGCGTAAATCCAACCTTGCTTCTCATAGGATCCTCCTCGACTCGTGTCGGACGTAGCCTCATCGGAAGAAAACCGGACTATTGTTGGAGCCGTGAATCTTCATATGACAGGTGGTGCAGTTCCGATAGCGCAGGGTCGATTGATTGTGGAAAGTTGGGGTGCCGGGCGCCTCAATCTCACCGACTTTCAACGCCACGTTGCTGTGGCACTCCAGACAGAGCTGATTGACATTGTTGCGCTTGAGCATTTTCGGATTGCTTGATCCGTGGGGCGTATGGCAGATTGCGCAGCCTTCGACTTTGGCAGGAGCGTGCTCGAAAACGAAGGGCCCTTGCTTGTCGGCGTGACACTTCATGCATGAGGCGTCGGCCCCCGTGTTGAGCCTGGCCTGCTTCAGTTCAAAACCGCCGTGCGGGTTGTGGCAATCGCTGCACTTCATTGCGCCTTCAAGCACCCGGTGATGAAACGGTTGAGTGAACTGTGCCTTCGTTTCGTTGTGGCAAGTCATACAGAGTTGCGGCTCGTTCTTCACAAGCATCTTCGGTGGCGCAAGATCATTCGAGTGCGCAGAGAATGGGCCCACCGGGATCAAGGAGGAGGGAGCATCGGTCTTTCCTTGCGGAGCACCGGCAAGTGTGGCGGCGAGTCTGTTCGAAAAGTGCGGAGAGTGACAATCGGTGCACGCCACGTCGTTGCGCCAGTGTTCGCCTCGTTTGTAGTTGTTGTGCTCCTCCTTGCCGGCGTGGCACTGCAGGCAGCCTTCGGAGATCTGCTTCGGCGTTTCGTTCTCAAATGTTCGAATCTTTGTCTTGTCTCCCCCGCCTTCCACGTGCAATTTGCCGGGACCGTGGCACGATTCACAGCCTTGCTTCTCAGTCTTCCAGCCGGCCTTCGCCAGCTTGGCGTGTGCAGTCTTCGAGAAGCTTTTGAACTGGTCTTCGTGACACGCCTGGCAAGCCTCGCTCCCGACAAAATCTTCAGGCGAGTACTTGGCGGATGCAGTAGGCTGCGTCTTTTTTTGATCGCCGTGATCCGCCGTTTTCGAGAATGAGCTGGACGCCGTGTACAACAACCCCAACGCAGCACAGCTCGCGACCAGTGTCGTTTTGATTAGTTTTATCGGGCTCATTTATATGCCTCCTTAATCCTGATAAGCCAATCTAAAGCTTCCCGCGGAAAAGAGCTATGAGCGTTGTCACGACGTCTGCGTGACCGCGATCACGCGGTTCAAGTCTCAATTGAAAGACGAGGGTAGCAACTGACGTTCACAAGACGCCATAGAAGATCTCGTTCAACCTGGGACGCTGCAAACAAACAGATTAGCCTTGTAATTCGCGCTTTCCTGAGCCGTGCCTCACGGAGTCGTCTCGTTGGTCACTTGAGTATCAAAAGAACGTGCGAGTTTTTTCGCAGGTGGGGTGAGAGGATTTCCTCACCTCAGTAGTCTTGCCTGGCGACGCGCGTTTGGCAAGTCAGCCTGCGACCAGCCTGGGAAAGCCAGGCTAGTTGCACAAAGCTCAATACTACCTTATCTACTCGCGGCGTCGCTGATTACCTTGATAAGCACCGAAGGAGGCGCCAACCCATATGTGCGCGTCCAATAGCCGGCCGACTCTTTGCCTACCAGCACCATTGGAGTGTGATCGTTCTTATCCACAACCGCCGCGCCGAGTGCTGTCAACAGCAAGTTTATATCGAACTTGCCGCCGGTGACGAAGGTCCATCCGGGGGCGGCCTTGAACTTCGCGCCGAATGCCTTCAATCTCTCAGGCGTGTCGGTCGCGGGGTCGACGCTAATCGAGATCAACCTTACGTCGCGGCCTACGCGATCTCCCATATCCTGCTGCACCCGCCGAAACGTAGCAGCCAGCGGCGGGCAAATCGTCGTGCAAGTGGTAAAGAGAAAGTTTATCGCGACAGTCTTATCCTTCACCAGGTCCGTGAAAAATCTCAGTTTCCTGCCATCCTGATCGAAAACCGTCACGTCGGGAATCTCGAGCTTAAAGTCCGACTCGGGAGCCTCGACGGCCGCGGTGGACGAAGTGGAATCGGAATCGTTCTGCACCGGTCTTAGGTCCATGCCGCATCTAGGACACTTGCCAGGTTTGTTGGATTTGACGCTGGGATCCATCACGCAATAGTAACCGGGAGCCTTTTGTTTTGCTTCGGCGTTTTGCCCCAGAGCGTGGCAGGTGAGCCCGTAGCTGACTACCAGCAGGGCGGAAAGCATGAGTATCGCTGTGATTCTGTTCATATCCTCGATCCTTCTCATAAAGCTCTGCGAGGGGCTTGCCCGTGGCCCCGGTTGGGCCCCTCGCACTGCTTGCGGTATGTGGTTTCAACCGCAGGCATCTCGATTCGAACACCGGCTCTTCCCAAGTCCTAGTTCTTTTCCGGTGTTCTCAAGGCCTCTTCAATGGCAGTTCTCAACGCTGCGTAGGTCGTATTTGAAACTCGCCGTCCGTTGATGAAGACCGTCGGAGTTCCGCTGACACCCGCTTTCATTCCGTCCTGCATGTCACGCTGAACTCGCGCGGCATACTTGCCGCCCGCCAGCTCTGCATCGAACCTTTTGCGGTCGAGCCCGACCTTGCTTGCGTACTCCTTCAGCCTCTCGACGCCGAGTTCATTTTGATTCTCGAACAACACTGCGGCGTATTCCCAATACCTTGCTTGCTCGCGCGCTGCTTCTGCAGCCTCCGCCGCCTTGAAAGCATTCTTGTGTTTTTCAAGCGGATAGTCCCTGACCACGAGGCGCACTTTATCGGGATACTCGGCGGCCAGCTTCTCGAGAACCGGGTGAGACTGCCGGCAAGTCGGGCACTCGAAGTCGGTGAATTCGACGATTGTAACCGGCGCGTTGAGGTCGCCCTTCGACGGCTGTTCATCTGTCGCTATCTTGAGGACCGGAGGCTCGGGCTCCTTCAGATTTATTTCGATCTTCGCTCCTTGCCTCAGTCCCTCCGCAAAGACGAGTTCCGCGCGGCGTTGTTCCTTCTTTTGCACGTGATCGACTATCTGGTCTCGCAACTGATCAAACTCGCCATCGATGTTGTCCTTGTTCTCGTCGTAGAATTTTCTTGCATCCTGCTCGCTGACTTTCTTCACATTCGGAGTCAGGTCTGCGTCGACCAGCGCCTTCACCGTGATCTTTCTCTTTTGCGCCTCTTGCTCCAGCAATATATCGTTGATGCGCAGCTCCAACTCGTTTTTTCTTAGCCCGTACACGCGCCGCTGAACATCGAAGATCAGGGGCTTCAACGCATCTTCCACGTCGCCCGTTGTGATCCTCTCGCCGTTGACGGTGGCCAGCACTATTGCGCGGTCCGAGTCCTTCTCGGGAGCCTCTGCTTTCTCGACCAGTACTTTTACATCTGCTTGTGCCCTGAGCTTGTCTGCAAACGCTTTGGCCGCGGCTTCCTGGCGCTGGGCCTTAAGATAGTCAACGATCTGCTGCTTGAACTCTTTGAACGGACCGGGTATTCGGGCCTTGTTCTCCTTATAGAAAGCTTGCACGTCGGCATCGGTCGGGTCTTTCACCTTTTCCACGACCTCTTGCTCGAGAAGCCTGGTTGGGGTCGTGCCGTTTCTCCTGGCTTCAGCCTCAAGCAGCCGGGAGTTGATCTGAAGGTTCAACTCGCGGCGGCGGGCTTCAACGATCTGCTTTTGCAGACCGGCCTTTTGGTCTTTGATCTGGTCGTCAATCTCTTTGGTTGTGATTGTCACGCCGCTTGCGATTGCCGCCACGTGGGCCGGCGTATTCTTTGCCTCGCAGCCGCAGTCTTCGTCTTTCTTGTCGGCCACCTTTGCCGGCGACTGCGAAGCAGCCGGCTTCACGGCCTGCGTCTGCTCCTGACTGGCGGGAGTCACCGGCGAACCGGTCTGTGCGTTCGCCGTAAGCACGCTGGTTATGATTGCGATGAAAAGCATTAACATTCTCGGTTTCATTTGATCTTCTCCTCCTCAAGAGTTCCGCCTGAAGGCCTAACCACGAACTTGTTGAATTCTGTATTGCATCATCTACTCTGCCGTAATCCATTCACTCGCGGGAATGAACTGCTTTTTTCCCGGATCGATTGTGACGATGTACGCTCCGAGCGCTCCGATTCTGCGATTCGGGCCGTAGGAAATTCGCGGGCTCAATCCGGTGTCGAAGTTGTACAGCCCCTCCAGCGTCTTGATCAGCTTCTCACGGCTCAGTTCTTTCCCGGTTAGCTTCAAACCCTCGACCAATATTTTCGCCGCGCAATATCCCGAGATCTGGGCCGGAATGTGCTTCTGCTGAAGGTTATGCTTTTGCGCAAGCGCGACAAACTCCGCAATTCCGTCGCGTGTTTGGTCTGATGGGAGAGTCGGAAACGAGAAGAAGACCTTGTCCTTGAACGCGGGCGGGGCGTCAAGAATCTCTTTACTCGCGAGCGAGCCGGGAATCAAAACGTACGGGGTCCACTTGATCTTCACGGCCTCCTTCATCAGCGCCACGTCTTCGCCGCCCGACCCCAGGAAGAAGATTGCATCGGCGCCGGCTTCATTCAGCTTCTTGACCAGTTGACTTGCGTCAAACTGCTTTCGCGAATAGCTGATTTTGGTAACGAGTCTGTAGGCGCGTTTCTTTGTGTGTTCTTCAAGCGCTTCGCTGACGCCTTCAGGCGCATCTTTATCAGGACAAACGATGGCAAGCCTCGGACTTTGCTTCTGCAGTTTCTCTCCGATGAAGTTGACCAGAGCGGTGGCCTGCTCCTTCAGGCCCGAGAACAGGTAGAAGGTGTGCCGGTTCAGCGGAAAGCCGACGTCCGGATATAGCGTGGACGGGCCCACGAGTACCACCTCTTTTTCTTCGACAAGCGAAGTGATTTCTTTGTCGGCTCCGGCAATGAAGGCGCCGGCCATCGCGAACACCTGTTCGTCGTCGATGAACCGTTCGGCATTAGATCGTGCGGCCCGCGGATCGGCCGGTGAATTGGCTACGCGCAGCTCGATCTTGCGATTGTAGATCCCTCCCTGGGCGTTGACCTCCTCGAAATAGGCTCCCAGAGTCTCTTTCATAGCCTGGCCCATCTCCGCCATCGGTCCTTCTCCTGCCACGATGGCGCCGACTCTGATGCTCGTCTCGGTAAGTCCGGGGTCCTGATCCTTTCCCAGTCGCTTAATATAAGCGACGAGGTCCGCAAGGTCTTCCGGCGCCATCCAATATCTGGGCATCGTGTTGGGAAGCTTGTTGCCCGCGGGGTCTACGCCTCTGGTCACCGCCATCGCCAGCGCGCGGTCGGTATAGGCAGGATGCTTTCGTCCGCTGGTGTGGGTGATCCCATAAGTTTTGGTGAGCGCCTCCCAGGTTATGTCCGAGGGCACCACGCCCCCTTCAGGATTTCCGCGGCCATCAAATCCGTGACAGTTTGCGCAGAGCATCGCCGATGCCGGCACCTCCATCGTCCCGTCGGCAAGGTAGCAGCTTATTTCCCTACCCGAAGGACTGGCCCCGCGCAGGTAGATGAACTTCCCGCGCTTCTCCTGTTCAGTCAGTTGACCGGCTCCCGGTCCGTTGGCAACCACGCTGCCGATGAACAACAGCATCAGCATCAACGCAACTGCGAACGCTATCCGCTTGGCATTCATCGCCGTGGCTCCGTTTGTTCTCATTTCGCATCTCCGGGCTTGTCATCGACGACACTTTCGACCACCTTGATTAAATCCTCCGGCCTGGCCATCCCCATCGCTTTCTTCCAAAGTCCGGTACGCAGGTTCCCTATGATCATTACCGTTGAGTGATCGTCCTTCGATTCGACGTACTGTCCGATCTTACGCAACGCTAATTCGGCGTTCTCTTTCTTGCCGGTGACGAAGAACCAGCCGGGCCTTGCTTTGTACTTCTGCGCATAGTCCTTGAGCCGAGGCGGCGTGTCCACCGTGGGATCGACGCTGATCGAGATTATGTGAACGTCTTTGCCGAGCCGGTCGCCCAGCCAGCTTTGAACTCGCTCGAGGTTCCTGCTCATCGGAGGACACACGCTGGTGCAGGTGGTAAAAAAAGTGTTGATGATAACCACTTTGTCCTTGAGCAGGTCGCTGTAGAACCGCATCGGCTTGCCGTCCTGATTGATCAGTTGAACATCGGTGAAGTAATTGCGCGCTGGAGAGTCTTTGTCTTCCGGCTGAGTGCCCTTTGATTGCGCCCCGCCATAAGAGGTTAGAAAGCCAACACAGAGCGCGAGCAGCCACAATGCTCGACTGCCTTTCAGCCCCGGTGCTCGTCCCTTGAATTCATCTGTCAGTTTCATCTCATCACCCCAAGTAAGCGCGAGTTGCGCCCGGTATTCGATTTCAACCCTCCTGGGAGCGCGGCATCCTTGCATGCTTTGCGCTAGAACACGCAGGCCGGATGCCCTCGCTCCCAGGCTCTTTCCTACTTTGACGCTTTAACAGGAGCCGCCACTTTGTCCTCAAAGGCCTGCAGGATGAAGTGAGTCGTCTGATTGTAGCCTACCTTCAGCGAGGGACAATGGACAAAAACGTAATACGGCCCAGGCTTCGCAGGCGTAAAAGACACCTCGTACTTGCCATCGCTCACTGGCTGCGCCCATAGGCGCGTTTGCGACTGGCCGGGAGCCAGGAACACGAGAACACCAAAGTCCTTCAGCCCGTCTTTCGGCAGCCTGGTTTTCGAATCCACCACCAGGAACTGCAGCTTGATGGTCTCGCCGACTTTAACCTTCGAGTTGGTGATAAGCGGCTCGACGTAGATCGGAACCTCGGGTTCCTTCGTGAGCGCAAGGTTCACCTTCACGTTAAGGTCGAAGCAGTGTGATACGCGCGGGGTGTCCAGGAGAAAGGCGACATCGTAGTCGCCCGAGCCAATCAGTTTGATAATGGTCGAGTAGACGCCTGGCGATCTCTCGCGAAGGCTTTGATCCCACACCATCAGCGCGCGAGGGTCCCTGCGATAATTCTGGAAGCTCCCCATCGGCGCAGCCATGCCCTCGGTATAGTAATAGATCATCTTGTCGGCGGGATTTGCGACAAGGACTGATTCTCCTTCGGGCGTCGACACGATGGGATCGGCCACCGAGGTGCTCGGCGACTTCTCGGGGGCTAACTGTCCGGCGGGAAATTCGATCACCGGGACTTCTTCCTTTTTTCCGATTGCTTCGAGCCGTATCATGCTGACCTGATCTGTGCCGAGGGCCCTCACGTAGGCATAGCCTCGCGTAAAGGTTATCTTGTCGGGATTCTTGCCGACCTTGATCGAATGCAGCAGTCGATTGCTGGACGCGTCAAACACCTGGACGGTGCTGTCTTTGCCATTGACTGCGAAACCATAACGCCCATCCGGAGCGAAGCGAATCAACCTTAGCCCGGGCCTGGTTATGATGCGAGCCAGCATGTCGGGGGACTCGCCGCCCACCACCGCGATCGTGCCGTTATCTTCGCTGGCCACGTAGATAGCTTTGCTGAGTGGTGAGAAGGCCAGGGATACCGCAAGCGCGCCCGTCTTGATGTCTTTGGCCTTCGCGAGCTTTTGCACATCGATAACCGACAGCGTGCCGTCCTGCTTGTTGGTCACGTACGCGTAGCGGTTATCGCTTGCGAATGCAATTTCGTGATGACCGGCTCCGGTCTTTATTCGCGCCGCGACTTTGAGCTGGCTGGAATCGATCACCGTGACCCCGCTTTCCGCATCGGCCGTGTCGTTGCCAACCCACAAATACTTTTCGTCGGGCTGCAGCGAGATTCTTGCGGGCCTGGGACCGGCATCGATATTGGTGAACACTTTCCAGTTTGAGGTACTGACGACCGCAACCTGATTCACCAGCGGCATCGTGACGAATAGCCACTTCTTGTCGCTGCTCATAACCCAGTCCTCGCCGGGGCTCTTCAAGAAGACAAGTGTGAGCAGCTTGCTGCTGCCGTAACCGAGCAAGGGATCGATCACCGATATGTTGGCTTCCTGATTCAGCGTCAGGATGTAGTAAGTATTAAGATCGATATCGGGCCTGGAGCTGAGACTTGATTGCAGGAAAGACTGGATCTTCTGGCGGCAATCTTTGCCTTCGGTTGTTTTGCCCGCGGCGTGGCGATCCATCCAGGCGGACGGGTGCAGATTCGTCAACGGCGTTCCTGTACGCGAGTCAGTGATCTTGAAGTTCACTGTTACGTCGTCGCCTTCCATTAGATCAGCCGCTTTCCCGGCTCGCGGGGAAGCCGGTCCCACGCTGAAATCAATGGCGATGCCTTCGTGGACGAGCCGTTGCGGCTCGCGACTGGCCGAAGACGCAGCCGCCGTTTTTTCCTCCGCAGCGGTCTTCGTCTCCCTGCTCTGCCGTGTCTGGGGGATTGCCCCTGCCGCAATCAGGGCGATCATCAGCAACAAGGCTGAAGAAACGCCGAGCCGTCCAATGCTTGCCAGGAGGTTCTTCTGTGGAGCGCGGGTTGTGGTTGTTTCGCTGACTGTGTTCATGATCTCTCCCTTTTCTTAATAAAGCTCGCCTACCGCGTGATGGCTTTAAGGTCCCTGACGGTGTTGCAAAACGAGCGGACTCCGACCGCTCCATCGTTGGCAAAATCGAGGATTGCCCGATGCAGTTCCGGCGAATCATCGAAGACGAAAACTGTTTTAGTGTTCTGGCGCTTTATGTCTGCGATCTCGAAGCTGCGTGACCGCAGGAAGCTTGCCAGGTTCAGGTCGGTTGTCTCGAAGGACCGGCGAGGATTGTCAGGGTGGTTCATCATAATTTCATCTCGCATTCATCAAGCATTCATCAAGCATTCATCAGGTGAGCACGCGATCTGCTCTCTTCAAGGTGAAGGCTGGAGCGCCGCTTGATCAGAGTCAGGCGGCGCTCCAGGAAGCGAACAGTTATTGTTGAGGATCCATAGTCGCTGGATCAGTAGTACCAGTCGCCGTAACCCTGAAGATACCCCAGAGTCCGCCATCGAACTGCATGGATTGGAAGGTCCGGTACAGGTAGTCGCCTGTAACCCTGAACTTTCCTCCCGCGCCGTTCCTTGGTACCGCAACGAAGTGGAAACCTGCTCCGACTCCCATCTGAGCACCTGACCACTCCGACAGTACGTTCTCGCCGATGACTGTCGAGTTCGTGGTGAACGGCTCCTGCGGCCAAACGTGACCGTGCAGCGCGAACACGTTGTTGCGAGCTTGACCGGCAGCGTTCAGCACGTGGAAGCGAACGCGCGTTCCCGCGGTTGCGGTGAATATCGGGGTTAGTGGATCACCGCCGACTTGCGAATTCGACAACACGTTGCTGAAGTCGATGTCGCGAGTGGCGACTCCGCCTGCTCCGAACTCGGCTATCGCTTCGCCCTTGCTCAAAGGAGTTTCGGGAGCGATACCCATTCGGAACCAGAGCGGTTCGGTTCGATAGTTGAACCCCTTCTGCCCGGAGTCCTCAGCGTCGTCGCCTCCTCTCAGGTTGCCAACCGGGTTGCCGTTGCCGACCGTCGTGCCTTCGCCAAATCTGAGATTGATATCGGTTTGGTGCATAAGCACGAAGTCGCGGAAGAGGACATTGCCGAACGTGTTAGACACGGTGGCTCGGGCGCGGGAGTTCGCGTCTTCAGTCCATTTCGTGTTCAACGGCTCGATTACCAGAGCACCGAAGGCACCCTTGTTGCTGTGCTTAATCGTGTCTGACGACATCAAGTTGGTTCCGCCGAACTCGAATGGTTTGAGGCTGCCCACCAGGGTCGTCGGATTGATCGCCAGATCGCCGGCATACCACTGGTACGTGCGGCTGGCTCCGGGAGCGACCGTCTGAACTGGGTTGAAGCCGACGTTGAAGCCGTCGCTGTCGAGCACATCGTAGAACACCATCTGCGGATGCAGTCCCACGTTGTTGGATGGCTTGATCTGGTTGCTGTTGAACCTTTCGACGATCATCGGCAGGAAGTTCCAGCCGGCCAGATCTGGCAACACCGCAGGCAGCTTGTTGGTCAACGTGACGTTGATGCAATCGCCGGCGTTGGCGCGAAGGATCAAAGGCTCAATTGGTACACCCGCCTTCAACTTGCCGGTCGTTGCATCGATGTCCGTCGATCTCACGTACAGAATCGCAGTCGGATCGTGAAGCGGACCCTTGTGCGTTTCGCCGGTGTTCGGGTTCTTCACCATCGTCGCGCGCTTGTTGTAGACAAGCGTGCCGGCCGGCAGGACATCTCGAGCCAGAATAGCGGTGACCCCAAAGGTCTTGGGTGTCTGCGTCTTCAAGCAAACCCCCGAGAAGTCGCCCTGATTTGAGAGTGCCGGAGCGCGGCCGTTAGGATTGGAGGGCAGGGTTAGCATGTCAGCCCTTGTGCCTTTGTACGCGCGAGCCAAACCCCACAAACCATTCCAAGTGCCGTCGATCGACGCGCTCGGCCTGTAGAGGTAATCCGCGGTCTTGTCGGTCAACTTCTTCGGCATGGACGGAACGATGAATTCGAAGTGCTCGCTTATTCCCATCATCTGCGAATTGCGATAACCCGAATTCACGAATGAGGGTTCAAACAGCCACTTGATTCCATTTACCGTGAAGTTGTGGCCTTCTTCGTGTGCGCCGACCAGTATCCGAATCTGCACTCTGTCATTCTCGTTAAGTCTGAGCAGTGGCGTATACGGATCGCCCGGCTGCACATCCTTGGTCAGCGGTTTGTAGAAGTTCGGCTGCACGTTCATAGCCGGATCCTTGCGAATAACATCCGACCGGAAGACGTGCGATAAGTCACCCGCCTCGAGCTCCGACTGCAGACCTGTAATTGGATTGCGGATGCGCAGCGGGACCGGTTCGTTCCGATAGTTGACAACCATCGTACCGACGTCAGCGGCCGAGATGGCTTCGGGACACGGAAGTGGAACTCCGCCAAAACAGTCGGCTGACTTCTGTATCACGATAGGCAGAGCGGCTTCTTCCTTGGCCGGTGGATTAATCACGCCGGCCGGATCAGGATGCGGGTCATTGATGCCGCCGCCTCTACCTGCCAGGTAAGCGTGCTGGAAGTCGGCAAACTCGAGCATGAACTCGCGATAACTGTCAGCCGAGTTAGCCGTCAGAACGTCCACGCGCCAACTGGTCGGTCCTCCATCGAACCGGGGAGGAGTCACTCCCTGGCCACCCAGGATTAGACCAGTCTCGGGATCGCGCCACTTCGAGCCTGTCGGTTCGATTACCAGACCGGCATACAAGCCCACCTGCTGGTGGCTTGAAGGACCAAAGTGGTCGTGTGTGAATACGGTGCGCAGCGTCCGATCGACGCCCGCGTTGTTCAACGTGTCGTCGGCATACCAGCGCTGAATGGTGGTCTGCGCGCCCTTGGTGCCGAAGAATGGATGCGCCTTTGGTTCTAGCTTTACCAAAAGCGTCGGGCCATCGCCTATGACAGGAGGAACCTGCAAGCCGCCGCCAAGGTTGATCGCATCGATGCGCTCGATCACCTCGTCGGGACTGAACGTACCGTCTTCATAGTTCCAACCATTCCCGCTGCCGTCCGAAGATGTCACATCGAACTTCACAAGGTGAATATGCTGTCCGATGATGTCGGTCGGCGTTCTAACCTGATAGTCGTCCAGTTTATAGACGCTGGGCATCAGGTTGGTGTGGTAGAACGTTATGCAGTCGTTTGTGTTAGCGCGGAAGAAGAACGGCTCAGGCGGCTTGGATGGCGCCGCCGGCTGTACTTGGCCGGGGATGCCGCCCAGAGCGCTGACATCACCCCACAGCGCCAGCATGCGCTGTTGCGGGAAGTGCCAGCCTGCTTTGTTCAGCTTCGCGTCTATCTGAATGCCCGCTGCTTTATAGAGGCGAGCGTTGCCTACTGCTTTTCCATCGTCATTAACGCATGGATCCGCGTAAGGCGCGCCCGGTTGGGCTCCGAGCGGGTTGTCGAGAGTCTTTCTTGGCAGCCCGTTGGTGATGAATTTGATATCCGAGCCTAGTTGGGCCGGATCGATTGCCTGATCGCAAATGCCGTTAGGAAGGCATGTGGGGTGGAAGCGGATGCCGTGGTATTTCATGGCTCCCTTCTCCACCGGCGTCCCAGCTTCCGGGCGCGCTTCAGCAATGGCGAGCGTGATCACCTTGTTGAAGTCGAGCCGGTTGTGAACTTCCTCGAATTTTCCGTCGAGGATCACGTGCCGGGGCAGCCCGCCATCATCTACAGTGTCCAGCGGCGGATGTGGAGGACGATGTCCCGCTACGGCTGGAACAAAGAATGGGTACCCGGGGTTGCCTGGAAGCGGGCCGAAGGGCCCCTGCTCCAGTTGCACCTGTCCGTTAACTATCGACACCTTGACTTCGGGGAGCGGAGCCATGGGCATCGTCGGGACCGGAACCAACGCCGGGATCGGCGTTCCCGCCAAAATCTCGGCGTCGGGCAAAGCGCGCGAACCTTCCGCGGGGATCCCCTTCTCATTGAGCACAGTTCCCGACTCGAATACGTCGTGACTGCGCCACAGCTCCCACATGCCCATCGCAAAGTGCGGATAGAAGTGGCAGTGGAAGATCGAATCGCCTACAACCTTGTTCCGATTGCCGGTGCCGTTGTAGGTGATCTCTAAGGTGAATGCGGCGCCCGGCCCGATCGCTTGACTGTCCAGATACGCGGAGTCGTCGCTATCGGGCGTGTGCACCCACTGATGCGCGTGCAGGTGATGGATGTGATGCTCCTTGGACCCGCCGTGCAGTATGCGCATCTTCACGTGATCGTTTATGTAGCTGTGATGCACGTTGGATGGATCATCCGGATAGAACGCCTTGGTGGCCTTGAGAGCTGGGTTCGGCCCGCAACCCATGTTCGCCTTGCGGATGTCCTCGACCGTGCAAGGAGCGTTAGCCGGGCTATCTACCACCATGGCCGGGTCGCCGAGCGCCCATGACGTGAGGAAGAACTCCTCATACTTGCACTCGGTGCAGTTTGCCACAGGGCCTACGCCGAGTCGATTAGCCAGAATCTCGGCGCCGATTCCGCCGGTGCCGTAGTTGATCGCAAAAGCATCTCTCACGCTGTGAAGCGTGAACTTGAGAGGGTTCTCATTGGGAGCAGGCTTGCTTTCAAACTGCGGGAAAGCTTGAACCGCCCCAATCTCGTCGTGGTAGATGATCGTGAATTCGCGGAACGGACGATTGCGATTCGGATTCACTGGAGTGTCTTTGTAAGCTCCGACGAAGTCCTTGGCGCCCGATCCGGTTATGATTGCGTTGAGGTCGGTATGAACGATCACGGGCCCGTTCAACCCTTCCTGGGTCATCTTCAAAATTGGAAGCCCGGCTCGCGGGTGTTCCTTGGGATAGACGGCATCGTAGTCCACTACTGGGTGGCCGTCAGGCGTCTTGGCTTTGGTGGCCAGATCCAAATCGTTCGCCGTCACCTGGCTGCGATACCATTCGGCCCCCTTCGGCTGGACGTTCACGGCGCCGAAAAGTCCGGCATTGAGTTGTCCGCCATCGCCTTCACCGCCCGTTGTCGAACCCTGGCTGTACAGCATGTAGCCGCCTTCACGCTCTGCATAGAACGTGTAGGTGGCGCTGCCGCCCGGACTGACCAGGCTGCTCGCGTTTTTGCCCACGTTCGAACCGTCATCAGCGATGCTGTTTACCAGCTGCAGTCCATTCGCCCGGATTGAAGCCACGCGAGTGACTGTCTGCTCCTGATCGACCGGAACCGGGTTCAAAAGGTTTTTGAAAGTGATTCGCAGACAATCGCCCAGGTTCATGCGAAGCACGATCGGCCGCGGGCGTTTGTCCTCTCTGAGTTTGACGTTGCCCGCGCCGATTGGGTTAAGCGGGTTGGCTGCAACTACATCTCGCTCGAGAGCGAAGATCATCCCTTGCGGCTGAACCGCACCGAGACGATTCCAGAAGAACACTTGATCCAGAGCAACGACGTTGGCAGTAACCGTACGCTGGCAACCAGGAGCGGCTACACCCGCGCCTGGGCCGTCGGCCGATTGCGCCCTAGCTAGATCAGGAATGGCGAGAAATGCCAGAGCGGCCAGGCCGCCCAGCACAAACCGCAACAAGCGATTTTTCTTACTCATAATCCTTCCTCCTTTGGAAAAGGACAAACCTTTCCTGTGCACCCAGGGCCATGAGCGCTCGAAATTCAACTTACTATTTTGTTTGACTGCGCTGGAGCCGTCGGTGAGCCTTTATTCGGTTCCATCTATGCAATTCGACCGGCTGGATCTTGCCAAACTCAGGTTAGTCTCACACCGTCGTCCACTGCAGGACGCTCCAGATTGTTTGCCGTCTCAGGACGTGGGCGATATTACACTGGCGTCTACCGCTTTGTCTGTGATGGGCGTCACGTTTTCTGGAAAGCTCTACAGCATAAGGGTGCCTCAAACGAATGTCTGTTCAATATTGTACAATTCTGAAATATTAGCCGTTTAAGATGGCCGGAGGGGACCGGCGCCAGACTTGGACGAGTGATTGAACAGAAAACTGCGGACTAGCCCGATGAACGCTAACAGCCACGCCGCGAGAGCGACATAAATGAAGAGGCGCGGAATGAGGAGCAAGTACTCGACGTTGATCGCTTTCGACAACTGGATAGTGCAGACGGTGTACATTCCCAAAGGGAAGACCATTCCCCAGTATTGCGGGTCATAAACGAGGGGAAAGCGCTTGTAAATGTGCCGCCAGATTCCGAGTATGAAGAGCAACGGTATCCACCAGGTGCCGGCCGCCCAGAAGAACAACGTGAAGCCTTTGAGAAACGGCAAAATCTCTATGAGGAACCCCCAATCGGGCGCGGCCAGGATTAGCCTTGCGCCGGCAAGCGTTGTGATTGCGACCGCGCCCATGTTTATCCAATAAGCCGGCGTGAGATTCTCAGTCGTAAGGTTGATGAACGTAAAGCGGTAGAAAATGAGTGCGATAAGTAACAGATAAAGCAGACAACCGAGGAGAAACATGCAGAGGGTGAAGAACAGCAACGGCTCCCCGTATGTTCCGGCGTGGCTCGCCAGCAGTGTGCCCAAAACAGATATTGATTGTGTAGCCACCGCTGCAAGCAGCCAGGAGCCGTTGAGACCGGTCTCCAAAGAAGGTTTGTTTTCCCTCACGGTGACGCTCGCGAAGAATGTGTACATCACCAGCGCCCAGACCAAAAGCCCGAGCAGCCAGAGAACGCGGGCCGCTGCGTACTGCCCGGCGACGATTACCAACTGGCTGCCGAGCACGCAGGTGCCTGCGACAACCGTGAAAAATCCGGGCCCGCGGATGTGATCGGTGACATCAGCCTTAACCCGCGAAAAGAAACCTACGAGGCGGATCAACAGCAACAACGAGAGAACGAGGTACGCAACAGCGTTGAGGGCCAGCAGAATCCACGCCATCGTCCGCATCTCCAACATGTGGGCGGCGATGGAGATGATCCCGGTTGCCATTACGAGGGCGAAGTACCCCGGGAAAAGGTTAGCCGCGGCGCTCGCAAGTCTACCGCCTTCCGTTTTGGTTTCTTTCACAGTTCAGCCGAGTTGTCGCAAATTTGTCGGGCGTACCTTTCCTCTGAGGGGCTAGCGCGAAAGTCTGCTGGGTGATTGCACTTCGTCACTCTTTTCCTGGTCACAGTGCTTGCAGTTGAGCTCGATGCCGAGACGCGAGGCGCGCCCCTTTTCTGTAAGTACCCATGTGCGAGTGACGAGGGGCGGGTTGTGTCGCACGTGTTGATAGTGGCCGCACTCGAGCGCCGCTCGCCAGTCTCCGTGCTCATCTCTTTCGTAGCCGGCTATCTTTCGTTTCATCGGCTGCCCTCGCGAATGTAGCCTGTACTCGTGAACCGGCGCGACGCAGGCCGCCACCAAAGGATGATTGAGAGTGCCACTATCCAACAGACCCCCGATGCGATGACCAGAGGCAGCAGTTTCTGGTAGCTGCTTGCCAACGCCGCCTCAACTGTTGCGGCGAGAATCCAAAGCTGCGCGACGTTGAGCATCACAAGCAGGATCAGGCGCGCCTGGTCGACAGCCGCACGCCCGCGGCTGGTGCGGCGCCGCCCGGCCTGTGACTCTTGCCTGGAAGAGACCGTTTGAGCCATGCGCGCCCCCCGCCGCGCATGCGCGCCCTCGCCGGCATTAAACGGACTGTTCATTACCGCCTGCCTTTCTTCCGACCGCCCACACTTCGCCCCCCTCGCGCACCTCCAGGATGATCTGATCAAGGGGGCGAGGCGGGGGCCCGTAGAGGACATTCCCCGTCCGCAACTCGAAGCCGCCTTCATGACAGGGACATTCAAGGCGCTGACGCATCGACTCGAAATAAACCGGACACGCCAGGTGGGTGCATTTCTGGCCGTAAGCGTAGTACTCACCATCCAGGGACCGCACGAGTATGGCCGTGTCATCTTTGTAGGGGTAGCGGAAGTTCAAAGATGAGCCAGGCTCGACACTCTGTGCGCCTTCAATTCTCATTGGCTCGTGACTCGTATCCGCACGCGCGTCGAGCGCAGCTTTGCCTGCTATTCCTGCAGCACTCACAAACAGCGTGGTCGAGGTAAGCGCCAGGAAGTTGCAGAACTCGCGTCGCGTGACCTGCGCCTCTTCGCTGCGCTGGTAAGGGAAATCTTGTTGATGCGGCGCAATGGCACGGCGCACGTCTCTCTCGTCGGAGAGGCCGCTCTGCGGCGTGACGTTGACATGCGTCCCGTCAGGCTCCTTAGAATTCATTGCTCTTGTCTGATTCCTCCACTTGCATATCGATCCACGATTCGCTGGTCTGTTGCTGTTGTGGGCTCAGCCCGAGCTTCCCTTCAAAGACACCGCAGCCATCAACAACGACTTCGTCCGAATCGGTGGGTAGCATCAAATAAACCTTCGTCTCGACTTGCTGGTTTCCGAATACATGCACGTTGACGGGCTGGGTGCGCCGCATCGGGACTATTTGTTCGTAGCGCCCGAACGAGATGGCGCCTGTCGGGCACACCGAAGCGCACATCGGCTTTAGGCCCTCGCTCGTGCGGTCGTAGCACATGTCGCACTTCATCTGAAGGTGCATCGCGGAGTTGTACTTCGGCACTCCGAAGGGACAAGCATTGATACAGTTGCGACAGTCCAGGCAGCGCGGCTTAAGGGCCGACAGCACGATGCCCTCCTCTGAGACCTTTATCGCGTCGGCTGGGCACACAAGCGCACAAGTCGGCTCGACACAGTGCATGCAGAGCGTAGGCATTGTGGACGTGGTTTCGCTGCGGTCGAGATAGTCGACGAAGATCATCGAGTAGCCTTTGTGAGTCCCGCACTCCCGGCAAGCCGCTACGCAGGCTCGACACCCTATGCAGCGCTGCGGGTCAATGAACATCGTCTCTTCCATCTCACCCTCTCACGTTACTCGCTGTCGCTCAGGCGGGTCACCGCGCTGCGCTCCGCTCCGAGCCGGCTCTTTCCGTACAGAGGCAACTCGCGAGTATGAATCTTCTCGATGCGGGCGGCGCAAGCCTTGAACTCCGGTATTTTGGAAGTAGGATCAAGCGCGGGATTCGTCAATTGATTCGCTGCCTGTTCTTCTCCCCAATGATAAGGGATGAAGATGGTGTCTGGCCGGATCGTCCTGACGATAAGGGCCGGGAACACTCCCTCGCCTCGGCGCGAAATGACTTTGACGTCCTCGCCGTCGGCTATGCGAAGTCGCGCCGCTGTCTCGGGGTGAATCTCAACGTAAGGCTCCGGACATTGCTGGACGAGAAAGCCTATGCGCCGCGTCTGATTGCCGGAAAGATACTGGTAGACCACTCGTCCACTCGTGAGTATCAAAGGGAATTCTGCGTCTGGAACTTCGGCAGGTGGAGCGAACTCGATGGCGTGAAACTTCGCCTTGCCATCAGGGTGGTAAAACCGCTTCTCGAAAAGTCTCGGAGTGCCCGGATGATCCTCCGATGGGCAAGGCCAGAAGACGCCGTTCTGCCGCTCGATTTTCTCATAGGTAATACCATAGTAATCGGCGTTCCCGCCTTTTGAGGCGACACGCAGTTCGTTGAAGATTTCCAGCGGACTGTTGAACTGAAAATACTTCCCGCGTCCAAACCGCCGCGCGATCTCCTGCACGATCCACCAGTCCTGGCGAGCCTCGCCCGGCGGATCACATGCCTTATTGATCTTAACGACTCGGCCTTCGCTGCTCGCGGTCACACCCTCGTCTTCAGCCCAGGTTGAGCCGGGCAAGACCACATCCGCATAGCGCGAGCCTTCGGACATGAAAAAATCAATGCAAACGTAAAACTCCAGTCCCTCAAGCGAGCGCCGAACCTGGTTCGTGTCCGGGAGGCTCACCATCACGTTGTTGCAGATCGAAAGCAGGCCGCGAATCTCGCCCTCGCGCATCTTCTGGAACATCTCGACCACCGATACGCCCGCCTGCGGTAGTTCCTCTTCGGGCAAGTCCCAAACGCCGCACACATATTTGCGGTGTTCGGGATTCAGGATAGATCGTTGGCCCGGAAGCTGATCCGCCTTCTGACCGTGCTCACGCCCGCCCTGCCCATTTCCCTGACCGGTGATCGTCCCGTAACCGCAGCCAGGCGCGCCAATCTTTCCACTCGCAAGCACCAGATTGATGTAGGAGAGCACGTTGTTGACACCGTTCGTGTGATGCTCGATGCCGCGCGCATGCATGACCATACTGGTCCTGGCACGACCGTATAGAAGGGCGGCCTGCACGATCTTTTCAGGAGGCACACCGGTAATCTCGGAGGCAACCTGCGGTGTGTAGCGCAACGCGACCTCTCGCGTCTCTTCCCAACCATTCGTGCGCCCGGCAATGAAGGTCTTGTCCGTCAGACCTTCGTGAATCATGACGTGCAGCATCGCATTTGCGAGCGCGACATCTGTGCCGGGCCTTAGTTGCAGGTGCAGGTCGCCCTGTCTGGCTGTCGCCGTCTCGCGCGGGTCAACAATGATCCAGCGCCCGCCGTTGTCGCGTTGCTCCCAGAGGAACTTGTTCAACACCGGGAACGTCTCCGCGCAGTTGGCGCCGGCAATCAGCAACACTTCTGCAAGCGGTATGTCGGTCCATGGGTTTGCGGAGCGGTCAATGCCGAAGGCTTTGTTGTTGCCGGCTGCCGCACTCACCATGCAGAGCCGCCCGTTGTAGTCAACATAGCGAGTGCCCAGACCCGCGCGCGCGAACTTACCCATCAGGTATGTCTTCTCGGTGGTGAGCGACGAACCGGAGTAGACCCCAACAGAGTCCTTGCCGTATTTCGTCTGAAGCTCCTTGAATTTCGCCACAACCAGATCAAGCGCTTCATCCCAAGTCGCGCGCTCGAACATGCCGTTGCGCTTGATTAATGGATACAAGAGTCGGTCCGGGTGGTGCACCTGAAGGTAAGCTGTGACGCCCTTGGGACACAGCCGGCCCTCGTTCACAGGAAAGTCGTAGCGAGGCTCGAACCCGACAACATGGTTCTGCTCGACCAGAAGATTTATGCCACACTGCACCCCACAATAAGGGCAGTGCGTGGGCACCAACCTGTCAATGACCCGGTCGGCACGCCAGCCATCATAAGGGGCATCGTGCAAATGCGGGCCAAACTTTTCTGTGATTTTCCTTAAGTTCCCGATTTTCCCCATGAACAATTCTCTGAGTGAGTCTACTCATCGCGCGCTTTAGCGTTCGCGCCAGTATTGATTCGAGGCTGATGGCCATCTTCGGCGCGCGACCCATAAAAGACATCGCCTTTGCTGCGCGGGAGTGTGGCATAAACCAGTCCACGCATCACTCGCTTGCAGCGCGGGCAGTAGTCCTGAAGAGTGTGCCCGTCTCCCATCCGGTAGTCGAAGCCTAACTGCCCGACTACATCCTTCAGATCATCAAGCCACATCTGACCAACGAACTCCGCCCCGCATCGCAGGCAGACCGCCTGCTGCGCGTCTCTCTCGCTGCGTTGATAAAGCTCAACGCCTATCGATGCCGGGCGTTGCACGACGTGAAAGAGTTTACCGAACGGCAAATAAAAGAGCGTCATGATAACCAGCGCCTGGTGGCTGAGCGCGATGAACGAGTACATGTAGCCTTTAAGCCAAAGGCTCGACACCGTCAACATTATGCCCGTCACCGCGACTGCTATCAGTAGCAAGTGCGGAACAAAGTCGAGCAGAAACTGTTGGAGCGCGATTGCCCCACGGTCGCGCAGGCGGCGCCGGATTGCGATGGCGCACCCGGCGATAACCATGATGGCCGTGAAGTCCAGGGCGTGAAACGTAGCCCAGGCCAGGATGCTGCGCCCTTGTAGAATCGAGGTCGGGAAGCCAAAAACATACGCCCGATAACCTTGTGCCCCCTCGAGCCTGAAATGAATCCAGCCGAAAACGAGCGGAAACGTGACAAGCGCGGAGATCACGCAACCCCACATGATGAGTGCGTGCATCAGCCAGCGACTAAAGCCGCGCCTTGCGATGAAACGCTGCTCGATCAGGTTTTGGGCTAAGGTCTGCGCCGCGCTCTTCGTGTTAGCGGCGAGCCTCTCGCGGTTGCGAAAAAGCTGCCAGCCGCGCCTCCAGTAAACGCGGGTTGCCGGGCGCTGAAGCCAGACCGCGTAGCGAAATACGACCGCTCCCAAGGCGGCGACGCTCGCTACCGTATAACCGAAGAGCGCCGGATCATAATGCTCAAGGTTACGCGACCCGACTACGATTAGGACGGTCAATCCTGCGGAGGCCCCGAGGGCGAGAAAGAATGGCCGCCGGTGTGTTGTTGACTCGGGCATATCCGTAGATGCTTTCAGGGCAAAACAGCAAATAAGAAGCTTTCAGCTTTCATTATCACAGGCGAAATTGTGAATCAATCCTCCGACTCGCAACGGATATGGCGGTTGATGCCGCAAAGAGATAAATCAAATTCCTACTTGAGTAACTCCGGATTTCCTTGCTGCAGTGCCTGCCGGTTGATGTCCCTGATCTGCCGTCCGACTCGGTCGCTACTTCGGGCCTCATCTCTTGCAAAGAACCTCTCCAAGAGCTTCTAAAAGTCTTCCAGCGGTGTAGGGCTTTGCAAGGAACGTCTTTACGCCGGCGCTGCTCGCCTCCATCGCCCTGGCGTTCTCGGTCAGCCCGCTACTGGCGATAATCTTTACATGCGGATTCAGCTTCTGCAGTGCGCGGATCGTAGCCGGACCATCCATGTAGGGCATCATCATGTCTGTCAGCACAACTTTGATCTCATCTCTGTGCTGGGCGTAAAGCGCGATAGCTTCCGTTCCATCGTTCGCCGTGAGTGCCCGGTAGCCGTAAGCCTCAAGCGTTCCCTTAGCGATCTCTCGAATTGCCATCTCATCATCCACGATCAGGATCAACTCCCCGTGTCCGGTCGGAAGGATCGATTCTAGTTCTTCGCCAAAACCAGGTTGAGCCGATTCGATAGCCGGAATATACGTTCTGAACTGCGTACCCCGTCCCGCTTCACTGTAGACGGTAATAAACCCGCCGTGGCTCTTGACAATGCCCACAGCGGTGGACAAGCCCAGGCCGGTTCCTTTGCCGTGTGCTTTCGTCGTGAAGAACGGCTCGAATATTTTATGAATGACATCGGCAGGAATGCCGGTGCCGGTATCCGAAATTGTAATGAGCAAGTAAAGGCCAGGGCTAGCTTCGAGGTTCATCCGAGCATAGCCGCCGTCTATGTTCACATTCTCAGCCTTGATTGTGAGCTTGCCGCCGTGGGGCATCGCATCGCGCGCATTAACGCACAGATTCATCAGCACCTGGTGAAGCTGCGTCGCGTCGCCCGCGACCAGCCACAAATTCTCGGGTGCATCACAATTGACCTCGATTGATTTTGGTAGAGTGTCCTTCAGTATTTTAACGATCTCATTTATCAGATGGCGGGGCTGAAGAGTTATCCGCGCTCCTTCGACGCCCTTCGCGAATGAGAGTACCTGTTTTACCAGGCTGGCCCCGCGTTCTGCGCTCGCTTGAAGCATCGCCAGTAACCGCTGGCCGTCTTCATCGTTAATCTTGTGCTGCAATAGCTGAATCGACATCAGGATAGGCGACAGCAGATTGTTAAAGTCGTGAGCGATCCCGCTTGCAAGCGTGCCGATGCTCTCCATTCGCTGGGCGCGCAGGAATTGGGCTTCGATCTTTCGTTTATCAGAGATGTCGGTGTTGATCACAAGGATTGACTTCGGCTGGCCTCGATCATCGCGAACGAGGGTCCAGCGGCTTTCGGCGACGATCTCTTTTTGGTGTTTGGTGAGCTGTCTCAATTCACCTTCCCACTCTCCGCTGCTCAGGACTGCCCGCTTCGCTTCATTGAACTGAGCGACGCTGTTCTTATAGAAGATGTCCTTCAAGTCCCTTCCAATTACTTCCGAGGCCGGCCAGCCGTATATTCGCTCGGCGCTCTTGTTCCAGAACCGGATCTTGTCATCGAGGTCTCTCACCAGAATTGCGTCTTGCGCGTTGTCCAATAACGTCGCCTGCTCGCGGAGTTGTTCCTCGGCGCGCTTGCGCTCGGTGATGTCATTGCGAATTGCGACGTATTGATAAGGCTTGCCCTTATCATTCAAGAACGGAACAATGGTCGTATCCACCCAATAGAAGCTTCCATCCTTCGCACGATTCCTTATCTCTCCCTTCCACACTTTGCCGTTGGCGATTGTGGCCCATAAATCTCGTATGAACTCAGTTGGGTGGTAAGCCGAATTGATGATCCGGTGGTCCTGTCCCAAAAGCTCTTCTCGAGAGTACTTCGAAATCTCGCAAAACTTGTCATTTACATATCTTATTATTCCGGTCTGATCGGTTATGGCCACTATCGACGACTCATCCAGCGCGAACTTCATGTCGGCCAGCTCCTTAACCGATCGCCGGAAGTCCGCCTCCGCACCGTGTGGCACTGTCTCTGCCGCTCTGTTCAAGGGAATAGCCATTCGTTCGCTCACTCGTTGACTCACACTTTTTGATAGTCGCTTCAACTTCGAGGATCAGAGTGAACAATATGGTACAAACCTCGACTCGCTCACACAAGTGGTGGCTTGTAAAAAGCCTTCGCTCGAGAGTAAATCCAGCCTGTTGCGGGTTGCGTGGCGCTCCTCCTGTCCTGAATGTTTCCGGCTCGCAAGTGAGGGGCGGGCACGGGGGACCGCCACAGGACTAGCATTCGCCGTTACACTCAACCAAGTGCGAATTGTCGGCTTGTAGATGGTTTGATTCGGAGTGAATAACAGCACCGCGTTAGTAGAGAAGCTGTGCCAGAAGATGCCTTTACCCTACCCTTCTTCCACGCCGGTGATCTCGTCGATACGGATGCGAAAGACAATGATTGAAGACTGTCCATCGTGGACAGGAAGAGACTCCACAGGCGTGAGTTGAGGGAATCTGGACAGAAGCCGGCGAAGGGCCCAGGCTCTCTCGTCGTCACGGGTGATTTCTTCGTACCTGCCGAAGGCGATCGCACTGCGCCAGTGGTATTGGTCTCGGATTTCATCAACCTGAAGGCAGGCGCGCTGGTTGGCGCGCAACGCCTCGATCTTGCGTCCGGACAGCGAGTGGACATAGAAGCTGTCTTCATGAAAGACGTAGTTGACCGGAACAACGTATGGCCCGTCGTTGACTACGCATCCAAGGCGTCCGGTGCGTGTTTCGGTCAACAGCGCCCGCGCCTTTTCTTTGCTGAGAGGTCGTATCATAATCTAACTCCGTATCACTGCAGGGCCCGCTTAGTTGTGACCCTCGCGTGTGCGCACTATTTCGACCGAGCACTTCGCATGCGCAGCCACCGCCTGTGAGACGGACCCGAGCCACAGTTTCGTCAGTCCGCGGTAACCATGGGAGCCGACAACGATCAGGTCGGCGTCCCATGCGTTCGACTCGTCTATGATGGCGTGCTTCGGATGTCCCCTGACGATCTCGGTGGTAACGCGAACCCTGTCGCGTTGCATATTGGTTATTTGGTCGGCAGCCTTGTTAACGACGGAACGGGCCTGTTCTTCGCCGGCCATCTCCAGGGCCTCGATGTAATTGTCGGGAGGGACCCAGCTTTCGACAGTAGGCAACAATGGCGGTTCTACCACCGAGATGATTTTAGCTTTTGATCCCTCGGGCCATGGCCTGGTTGCGACTTGTTTGACGGCTGCATCGCTGAAGGATGAACCATCGATCGCCAGTAATATTTTCATTGTAAGTCTCCTCGATTGCTCCCCATCGTTTCAGGCTGTCAACGTCGCAAGGGCCGGCTTCAGCGGCCTTGCTATGAGCACCGGGCAAGGTGCCTGACGCAGCACACGATCTGCGTTTGACCCGAATAGCGCTCGCATGCCAAACCCCGTACCGCTGGCTCCCATGCATATGAGGTCGATGTTCTGCTCATCGGCATACGCCAGCACTTCCCGGTAAGGAAGGCCCTCGCGCACCGCCTGTTTTACATTGCACCACAGGCGAGCTTCCGGGGGCACAGAGCTTTGAAGGCGGCTAGCGGCTTCGCAGAATCCCTGGTCGGCCCCGGGCGGCAAAAACGCGATCTCCGGCGCCGAGTGCTTAACCGAGCGCGTAGGCAATACGTGCAACAGATAGACCTCGGCTTGATACTCCTGGGCAAGCGACAAACCATAGCAGAGCGCCAACTCAGAGTCGCTGGAAGAGTCGTACGCGACAAGCACTCTCCGCAGTCCAATCTCATTAGTCGTAACCCCCGCCCAGTCGTGTTCGCGGGGATGAGTGATCAGCACTGGGCATGGCGCGGTGCGACAGACAGATTCCGCCGTGGAGCCCAGCAAGGCCGCCGCATAAGGCCGCCTGCGCGAGCGCATGATAATCAGGTCGATCCGTCGCTCCGCCGCCGCCTCTGCAATGGCGGTCTTAGGATCACCATTCACCAGCACTGTGTCCCAGGTGAAGCTTGCGGACATGGGAACCAGCAGGTGCTTTCGAACTGCCCTGTCGACGATTTGCTTGATGTGTTCGCGCTCACTTGACTCCACTACATCATAGCTGTCGATGCAGTTCATCACGAAAAGCCGGGCGTCATAGGCCTTCGCCAGAGCTATGCCGTAACGAAGCGAGTCTTCGGATTCCGGCGTAAGATCGATCGGACACAGAATTCGCTCAAAGATTATTCGCCCGTTGATGGCCATGAGCTTTCGTCCTCCTCACCGGAGCGTTTCAGTTCTCACGGTTGGAGAGCAACGAACGTGCCGCCGAAAAGGCCGCTATTTCCGGCTCGCCCAAAGTACGAATGCGAAAAATGGCTTATCCACAGCGGAGAATTCCACAATGTGCTGGTCGTTGCCGGCCCGAAGACAAGCAGCGAGGTGTAGGCCGCTCACCGTTCACTTGTTTGGTCTTCGAGTTTCTTGAGCCGGTAGCGAAGCTGATCGCGGGAGATGCCTAAGAGCTCGGCGGCTCGAGTCTGATTGCCGTTGCTCCGCTCCAGGGCCTGCTTTACAAAAGACATCTCCACGTCATCCAACACAAGACCCTCAGGCGGGAGGCGAAACGCAGGACGGCTAGACTGCAGAGTGGCCGGTTCAGCTTGTTCGCCGTGCCCGTCCTCAACCCTGCCAGTTCGTCCGGCTGTGGACTTTCGGCCGATGTCCGCTACATCTCTTCCTACTCCACGCGGCAGGTAAGTCGCAGTTATCAAGTCTCCATCCTCAAGTATCATCACGCGCTCGATGACATTGCGGAGCTCACGCACGTTGCCGGGCCACTGATATTGGCGAAACGTCTCTGCAACCTCCGGCGTGAGCCCGCGAACACGCTTGCGAAGGCGCTCGTTGAAGTGGTTGACGTAATGCTGCGCGAGAAGGATCGTGTCATCACCGCGCTCGCGCAACGGAGGAATATCGATTTGTATGACCGAAAGTCTGTAGTACAGATCCAATCGGAACCGTCCGGATTCGCTCTCAGCCTTGAGATCACGATTGGACGAAGCAATGACACGCACATCAAGAGGGATGTCTCGGAGGCCGCCGACGCGTCTGAAGGAACCTTCTTCGAGCACTCGAAGCAGCTTGGCCTGCACACTCAGTTCAAGCTCACCGATCTCATCAAGAAAAAGCGTGCCGCCTTCGGCCTGCTCGAACAAACCCTCTTTTCTCGCCTTCGCATCGGTGAACGCACCCTTCTCATACCCGAACAATTCGCTCTCGATCAGGTTCGCGGGAATTGCAGCGCAATTGATCGCGATAAATGGTAATTCAGCGCGGCGTGACCCATAGTGAATCGCTTTGGCGACCATGTCCTTGCCTGTGCCCGATTCGCCTTGAAGAAGAACGGATGAGACCTCGCTCTCCGCCACTTTTTTGGCAAGCGCAAACACATCACGCAATCCCGGCGATTCGCCCACTATTTGATCGAAGCTGAACTGACGCGCGCGCTCCCGTCGAATGAGACGAACTTCCTTTCGCAGGGACTGTGCTTCGATGCCGTTGCGAATTGTAATCTGGAGTTCCTCCAGATTAATGGGTTTGCCGACGAAGTCATAAGCGCCGCCCCGCAGTGCGGCAATCGTATCCGCTACGAGCACGCTTCCGGTCATCATGATGACGACGGCGTCCGGTTGTCGGCGCTTGATCTCGCGTAAACCGTCGAGCCCCGAACCATCGGGCAGGTTCACATCCAAAAGCACCGCCGCGGGCTGATCAATATCGAATGTGGAAAGCGCAGCATGCACAGTTCCCGCCTCCACACAGGCATAGCCCCAGTTGCGCAACGCTTCGGTAAGCGTCCAGCGAATCATCTGATCATCGTCTACGATGAGAACCTTTTCCGTAGCCATCGCACTTACTTTGACATCACTGTCGGTCCAAAACCAGTTCCAGACGATCTGTTAGCATCCGTCTCATTCTCTTTTGCCATTTCGACTGGGCATCGAAGGGATCGCCCATCATTGTCGATGCAGAAGTGATCAGCGTGGTCGAATCATAGCACCTGAGCAAAAGCGCAAACAACAAAGCGTCTATGAAGCAAGTGGCTTGATTCTCGATGATTGGAGTCGTCCTGTTTGAATCTTGGAGGGCTTTGGCGAGACTAGCGTGACGGATCCACGTTTTGGCTTTTCAGATTATCTGCTACGAGGAACACAATGCCGATTGCTAACCAAAAACCAGCTTTCATCCAGCTGTTTGCTTCAAATGCCTCAAGGGTGGCAACTCCAAAGAAGAGTGCGAACACAGCAAAGTTGGTTCCGATCTTTAAGCTTTTCATGATCTACTCCGTCAGGCCTCCTCCATCAAGTGAATGCTGCTTATGTTGCGTTAGGGTCCTTGACCCGGGTTGGCAGAGATAGGAGCGCCGGAATCCACAATCAAACAGTCTTCCGGCGCTCCTCCAGTTTTGCGATTGTCCCCTGGAGCCAGTTCTTCAAATCCTCCTCCTTCTTTTGTTGATCCTCGTTCAACTCCAACTCGTCGATGGTTTCGCCGGAGGCATTCAACGGAATGTGATGGCAGGGCACGTCTTCTCTCCGTTGATCCGGCGGGACGAAGTCAAGTAGAAGACATTCGCTGCACGGATGAGTTCTCTGCGGATCGGCGAAGTTCAGACAGCTCGGGGAGTCTTGAAAGCTCGACGTCGGCTGCCGGGGAGTCTTCACTGAACGCCCGTACCCGCCCTTCTCGATGAAATTAAGCTCCGCTTTCAGCACCTCCAGAGTGTCGCGCTCATCGTTGGTCATAATTACCTCCATCGCTCCGCTTCTGCGTACGCTCTTCCGATCAGTGCCCCTGGTCTAGTTCCAGACGTCCGCGCCAGTTACGGAACCTGATGCGCTTCAGTACTGCCGGGGAATTGGATCTCCTTTACCTCACCCGGTCCATACGGAGCATTGATTTTCGAAACCACGATTCTGAATCCCTTTGTCTTCGGCCGCTCGACCGGTATGCAGTGAAACGAAACGACCAGGTTTCCCTTACTATCGTAGATGTAGGTGCAGTCTTCGCCCTTCGCCATTCGTTCTTCGTCGTGGATCATAAGGTACTCACCCTTGAGAAACACCCCCAAGAGTTTCACGGTCTCGGTAAACTCGACTGTCGCGCTCTCGTTTTTCTTTGCTTCCGTGTTTGCCTCTACTGCGAACACGCCGATTGTTAAGATCAGTGCGGCCAGCATCGATCCGGCAAAAACAAGTCTTTTCATGATTACTCCTCCTGATTGCGCCTGTTGGGCTGCGCCTGTTTTCCAACGTCAGGCGATTACGGTTTGATACCGCGAGCCCACTATAGAGTTTTCATGAAAGAAGACGATATGACCGGTGTCACCCCTCGTTGTGACGGCCGTCACACCGTTGCCTTGTTCGTCTGGGTAACTTGTAGGGAGAGAAGAATTCGAAAAGAAAGGAGATGCAGGCGCCAAGAACCCACATCGGGTCCAGGGTTAGTTCATCAGAAATCCGCAGCGCTACCTCAGTCAGCCCCGGCTTGCCTGAGTAATCGGGTCACTTCAGTGTTGCATCTCGCCGTGGTCTTAAGAGCTGTCCACCCATTCTTGTTCTTGATACGCGCATCCGCGCCGTGGGTAAGCAGGGTCCTCACGACATCGACCCGGCCTTTCGCCGAGCCTTCCATCAAGGCTGTCCAACCGTCTTGGTCTTGCGCATTGACATCCGCGCCTCGCCTTAACAATTCTTCGACGGTATCTATCTGACCTCCGAAGACTGCCTCCATCAGCGGTGTGCGCCCGCATCTATCTCTAGCATTCACTGCGACTCCGTGATCCAGGAGGGCGTTTACTGCGCTTGTGTCTCCGATCAAGGAAGCCCTCATCATACCGGCGAGACCTTCGTCCGGCGTGCGGCTGAGCTTCGCTTGGGCGAGCGCGGCTCTGACAGCTTCGGTGTGCACTTTCCCTATGACATAAGCCACTTAGTAGAGCCTCCTTTTGTGTCAGGGACATCAGCTATGCAGTCGCAAATGCTCAACGCTCGAGGACTCCGCAGAGCTTGGCTTACTGTGACTCAATTGAACCTGGGAAGCTATGATTGATGTCACCCATCGAAGTGACGGGTGTCACAGTTGGAGACTCGGGTCGATCGAGAGAGCCGAGACGTGCGCGCCAGGATGGGGTCCCAGAGCACCCGATTTCCGCCTTCGGTATCCCACTAGGAAGTGATCAGTCTAACCCGGGTCAAAAGTGTATTGCTCTAAGCAGCACACGCGCCGCCGCCAGGAAACGAAGACAGAAAGTCGCACGAAGAAAGCGCGACCCGCGACCCCCTTTTAACTCGCCGGCTCGATCCGTATTGGAGGTCTTTCTTCTTTGATATGAGCCCCAGGTGTGTTATTGTCGCAACCTTCACGGGGTTTCACCCACCCGTGACTCAAGCTCGGACGGGTAACTTGGGTCAAAGTGACAACAATTCTGGCTCGTTTTCCGAACCTGAGTCATTAGGCCGCATCGGATCGGATAGCCCTTTTAGGTGATGAGTCAAAACTTGATTTAGCTGATCTTGGAGGGGATAAGGGCCGATGCCCTTCGGTTAGTATCTGCTTAGTAATGTTAAGGTTAGAGTTGGAGACGAGTTGAGTTTTTAGCGGGTATGTCAATTGCTCTGACCTTCATCACGCCTTCGTATGGAATTTCTTAGTCGGCCGACCCATACAAGGCTGCTTTACCTTTTTTCACTCACAGTATTTATGAAACTCTCAAGTCGCATCAAAATGTATCTTCGCGCTTACAGGTTTATGGCGAAGGGTCTTTTGTCGACCAACCATCCTGTGCTCGCGCACGTCATCCCAATGCGACGATGCAATCTTGCCTGCACATATTGCAATGAATACAACGATTACTCTAAGCCCGTGCCCACCGAGGTAATGTTCGAACGGCTGGACAAGCTTGCAGACCTGGGCACTACCGCCATTATCATCAGCGGCGGTGAACCGTTGATGCATCCGGAGATCGAGCGGATAGTCGCAAAGATCAGGCGACGAGGGATGCTGGCCTGCATGATTACAAATGGATACCTTCTGACCAAGGATAAGATTCAAAGACTCAACGCGGCGGGTCTCGAATACATGCAGATAAGTATCGACAACGTTCGGCCCGATGATGTGTCAAAAAAGAGTCTCAAGGTTTTGGATAAGAAACTTGTTTGGCTGTCGCAGCTCGCGGAGTTCAGGGTAAACATAAACTCGGTGATCGGCGGCGGGATAAAGACTCCAGAGGATGCGCTGACTGTCGGCGTGCGCGCAGTCGGATTGGGATTCTCTAGTTCGTTGGGAATCATTCACGACGGTCTTGGAACGCTAAAGCCGCTGAAGGGAATTGAACGTGACATTTATTTCAAGATGAAGGATCTTGGGAAGAAGGGTCACGTTCGATGGAATGCGTTTCAAAAAAACCTGGTTGACGGCAAACCTAATCGATGGCGTTGCCGGGCCGGAGGGCGATACTTGTACATTTGCGAGGATGGGCTTGTGCACTATTGCTCGCAGCAGCGCGGCTATCCAGGCGTGCCTTTGAGCGGCTACACCCGGAAGGATGTCCGCAGAGAGTACCTGACCAAGAAGGCATGCGCGCCCTATTGCACCATCGCCTGCGTGCATCAGGTTGCAACGTTCGACAACTGGCGCGATCCGCAAAAGCTTGGCGTTAAGGGTTCCGTACAGCGTGAGTCGGTGCAGGCCATAAAGACGCTGTATCAAATTGAGCAAACCGAAAAAGCGTAGTTCCGGATTCTTTGGTGTGCGCCCGAATGTTTCGGGCCCGTTCGCAGCAATGATAACTGAGCGCCGGTCAAGTCCCGGCGCATACGAATAACAAGTGGCGGAGTTGATGTGTGGTTGACGCTTCGCTCACGAGGAGAAAGAAAATGCAAAAACCTGTAAAGTACGCGGAGAAGGGATTGACCTACGTCGCGCGAGGCGGATGGTCGGTGTTTGAGCGGCTCAATCGCATCAAGCCCAACCCTTCTTTCACGCCCAAGTGGTCTGATAAACCGCTGCTGAAGTCTTATCAGAAGACCAAGCCGCCGTTGGGCTGGCCGCGCACGACCGATTCATTGTGCCCTAAATGTATCCCTGAAATTCGACAACAGATTGTAGACGGCAAGCTGCCGCATGAAATCTTGCTTAACGAGAGAGTCGGAGAGATCAAGGCCCAGATAGTCGAGCGCGACGGCAAAATCCTGATGATCAAGGACTGCGAGAAGCACGGCCATTTCGAAGACGTGATGTCAATCGACCCCGCGTTCTTTAAGCATCTCGAGGAGGTCTTCCCGGGCCGGGACATACGCGCTCACAACGACGAGAAGCTTCATAAGCACGGCTCGAGTACGATCAAGCACGGACGCGGCTCGGTGCTTACCGTGGACCTTACCAACCGATGCAACATGATGTGCGATCCGTGTTTCATGGACGCCAATCAGGTCGGGTTCGTGCACGAGCTCACCTGGGAAGACATCAAGACACTTCTTGATAACGCAATCTCGCTCAAGCCGCGTCGTCAGATGTCAGTACAGTTTTCGGGCGGCGAACCTACGATGTCGCCTTACTTCCTGGACGCCGTGCGGTATGCTCGCAAAGTCGGCTACAACAGCGTTCAAGCCGCCACCAACGGGATTGAGTTCGCCAAGAGCCCTGAGTTCTGCAAACAAGCAGCGGAAGCCGGCCTTCGATACGCCTATCTGCAGTTCGACGGAATCGGCAATGCCGCCAATGAGCACCGCAAGGTCGGCAACCTGTTCGACGTAAAGCTGCGCGCCATTGAGAACCTCTATGCAGCGGGGGTGGATCTGGTGCCGGTGACTACAATCGTAAACGGCATAAACAATGAACAGGTTGGCCGGATCATTCAGTTTGCTCTGGACAATCCCAAGAAAATCAACTTCCTTTCTTTTCAGCCGGTCTCATTCACCGGGCGCGACGAAGAGATAACCGACGAGCGACGTTTTGCGCAGCGGTACACCCTGTCGCATATGGCTCACGACGTGAAGAATCAGACGGGGCTTGGCGAGCCATTGCGGGATTGGTTCCCTATCTCTTTCATGAGTACGTTCACCGACTGGGCCGACCTTGTTCACGGACCGCAAAACGATTGGGGACAGCTCACTTGCGGGTGCCATCCGAACTGCGGAATAGGCATGGCCGTGATGATCGACAAGGAAACAAAGGAGTCGGCCCCGGTCACGGCATTTCTCGACGCGGAGCAACTGGCGAAGGACGTGATGAAAGTCAACGATGCCGCGCGGGGCAAGTTTCTATCAGTGGTCGGGATGGCGCTTGCCGTGATGCGCAACTATGATCCGTTCAAGGCGCCAACGCATTTCAGACTGACAGACCTGTTGAAGAAATTCGACAAGACCTTTGGAGCAACCGGAACGGACTACGGCAAGGTGTCGGGTGAGCGAACCGCGCAAGATATCGAGAAGCGACGCGCCGACCGCTGGAATTTCCTGTTCATAGCCGGAATGTGGTTCCAGGACCTTTTCAACTATGACTTCCGTCGCACCGAGCAGTGCATTATCCCCTACGCGACCCAGGAGGGCGAGATATCATTCTGCGCTTACAACACCGGCGTGGGCTGGCGTCAGATCATTGAGAAGATGCATATGACCGCGACCCTTACCAAGTGGTATGAAGAGAATGGCCGGCACGAAATCTTCGCCGGCGGCAAGTCAGTCGCTTTAGACAGCAATCAACACTCGCTGGTGCTGGACGAGTCGCTCGTCACCAAAGACATTCAGCACGATCTGGATGAGTTGGGCATCGCAAAGAATTCTCGAGAAGAGAAACTGCGAAAGCAGCGAGATCGCATCCGCGAACAACAAGAGAATGAGCGAATGGCGAAGCTCTACAGACAGCATGTGCTAAAAGAGCCGGCGGCGCCGGAGGCTCAGATCGTTCAACTCCAGTTGAAGAAGTCAAAGCCGCAACCCGAAGTTACTCCTGCAGGCTTTGGTGATTAGTCTCGCTCTCTAGATCTTGAGGATAAAGAGGCCGCCGAGTTGATTCGGCGGCCTTTTGATTTGGGTGTGGGAACTACTAGCGGCGTTCTGAGTTCAAGCTTTAGCTTGCGCTTGCTACCTGCGTTCTGAGTTCAAGCTTTAGCTTGTCTTGTCGTCGCGGAAGGCGGCCCTCTCAAGCACTTCGCTTTCAAAGCCGGGCGTGCACCCTCACGCCCGGCTGACCCTATGCCAGCTCACGACTTTGGCCACTTGCGTGATCCTGATCCAGCAAGAGGTCTGCGTCGGGCCACATCCGCGCCGAGGAGTCTGATACGCGGAGGCGTAGCGACACCGCGACTATCACGCCGCTTAATGCCGCTATGAGAATCAAACCCAGCAGATTCATCGCCATCTCCGCGTTCCAGCATTTTGTCATCGCCGCTAGTCTCCGTAGCTCTCTTGGACAGCGCGCGTCGGCACCCTGAACCGAGCGAACCACAAAGCCAGCAGCCAGATTAAGCCCGGACTCGCCGATAACAGTCCGGACGCTACCATCAACGAGCGCGGCCCGAACCGTGCCAGCAGCCAGCCCGTTGCGATCGTCGAAATCGCCATCGTCGCCCACTCCAACGACCGATCCGTAGTAAACACTCTGCCGCGATAGTCATCGGGCAGCATTCTCATCATCAACGTTTCCTGAAAGCCGAATTCGGCTCCAAGGACTAACCGGCTGAGCCCTACCCACACGGCCATGGCCGCGAGCGTAGGCATCAGACCGGCCACTGAAAACAGCAGCCCGTGAATCAGCAGCGACCAGCCTATGAAATGACCCGCCCGTCGCTCGTCGCTGATCCACATTCCGACACGCCGCGTGAGCATCATTCCTATGAACACACCGGCGCCGCCGGCGGTGAACAGCGCCGCAACGAACCAGTCTCCGCGATCGCTCGATCCACTCGCGAAAACGTGTCCGCCGATTCGGTCGAACAGGATAGTTGTCATTCCACCACCGATGCCCCAGCCGATGTTCACCATTATCACCGCGCGCACGAACGGAGTAGCCCAGATGTAGCGCAGCCCTTCGCGAACGTCGGAAATGAACCCGGCCTTTGCCCCTTCAAGCGGCTGCTCACTGCCACCAATCGGCGTAAATGCCGCCGATTCGACTGACATCGGATCGGCAAGGTCTCCAGCGTCCGACCTTACGTCTCGCGCTTGCCGCGTTGCGCTCGATGGTATCGGCAAGATGAACAAAGCCGAGCCGACGAACGACAATGCGTTCACAACGAACGCCGTGTTGTAGCCAAACTGCGCTGCCGTCAATCCTCCCAACGCCGATCCCAGCGTGTACTGAAGAAACCGCGTCGAGAACATCAACACGTTTGCCGTCAATAGCTCGCGCGGCGCGACCAGGTTTGGTATCGACGCGTTCTTGGCCGCCTCAAAGAACATCGTTAGAGAGGCCATGAGCGCGCTGCATGCGACCACCAGCCAGGCCGATCCGATGAGCCCGGCGGTGATGTACCCCACGGCAACCACCGCCCGCATGAAATCGGCGGCGATCATTATTTGCTTTCGCGACCGGCGATCGGCGAAGACGCCGGCGATCGGCGCCACCAGCATGAACGGCACCAATCGAGCCACAAGCAATGCCGTCGTCATAAGCGGCGAACCCGAAAGCATTCGCACAAGACCGAGTTCGGCGATGAACGAAAACCAGGTGCCCAGTTCGCTAATGACTTGGCCTGCCCACAGTCTTCGAAAGTTCTTGTTGCCGTTGAGCAGCTCACTGTAACTTACCGACTTCATGGTCATCTCCAAGCTTCAGCAGCGAAGCCGTGGTCGGCGGTCGCGGGCACTGGTTGCGGCCGTCGTTTTTGCCTATTCGAGTGTAACGAACCTGGTTGAACCGCCCCAAAAAATCAAAAGCCGCCAGCATCAAGTTGACGCTGGCGGCTGTCGGGCTTGATGCTGATAAATCGCTAAGGTCCGGTGCGAGCAGTCTGCTCCATGACGAAGAACGGCGTGATGTCATCCTGGCAAACCGGCGCGAGGTGGACGGGCCAATTCCTGGCGGTGCTGCCAGTGACATCAATCTTTAGTTTGTTTTGCGCGCTCTTCATAGAATTCTCTCCGCCTGACGTAGTTTTCTACGTGTGCGAAACGGTATTGGTTTCAATTCACTGACCTGCGAGGTCAACGAGCGGATGACACAAGATAAACGAGTCGCGTTTTTGTGTCAACAAGTTTCTTCGACAAGTTTCCTCGTAAATCTTGCGGGCGTCAGCCCCCAGTGACTTGGCATTCACTGAAATATCAAACGCGGCGCGCCGGACTTATTCATATCGCAGCGCTTCTACCGGGTCGAGACCCGAAGCCCTGACGGCCGGATATATGCCGAATATCAGTCCTACAGCCGCCGACACACCGAATGACAGCGCGATTGAAGCACCAGTCACCACAGTGCTCCACTCAGCGTACAAAGCGACGATTCGCGACACTCCAAAACCAAAGATTATCCCGGTGACCCCGCCCAATAAGCTCAACGCCAGCGCTTCAACAAGGAACTGCTTCCATATATCGCGCCGTCGAGCTCCTACCGCGCGGCGCACGCCTATCTCGCGAGTGCGCTCCAATATGCTTGCAAGCATGATGTTCATAATGCCGATACCGCCCACCAGCAGCGAGATCCCGGCTATGCAGCTCATGACGATGTCGAAGATTCGCCGGGTCTGCTGGTTCTGTTCGAACAATTCGCGCGGAACGATGATCGAAAAGTCCTCGGCCTTGCCGTGCAAATTCGTCAGAACCTCGTTGACCAGCACTGCGCTCGGCTTCAGCGCCTCGGGGCTCTTCATGCTGATGATGATCTCGTCGAGCTCGGACTCCATTCTCTTCAGCTCGAACTTCTTTAACGCCGTTGCCAGCGGAATGTAAATATCATTGC